>NZ_JBWJZD010000002.1:0-518526 GCF_056429065.1 Bradyrhizobium sp. USDA3010 | reverse complement strand
AAGGGCAGAATCGTATCATCGGTCATGGCGGGCGTGGTGTTCGCGGCTGAAGGTGATGGGGTTGGCTTTGCAACCGAATCCTACGCCGCATCAGCGCTTTACACCACGCTCGCCAGCCTCTCAGGCGCCTCTGACGAATAAGACGGGCTAGCGGTCGGAAACCCATGGTGCGAGGGGATGCAAGGTTCCTCTCGCAGCTCCGCCCACTCTGAGCGGCTCGCGAGCGCGTCCGCCCGGCGCGTCTGCCGTGGCGAACCGAGATTGTTGAGTAGCCAACAGGAACTGAGCCACCACTGCCGAATTAGCCTAGGTCAATTTGCGTCCCACGCAAATCACAACCGGGCTTGCACATTCAATGACACGCTCGGCTGTTCTGGTCGTCGAAGACGATTTTCTGATCCGCATGCAGGCCGCCGACATGGTCGAGGAAGCTGGGTTCCACGCTATTGAAGCTGGGAACGCCGACGACGCGATAACGATTCTCGAAGCGCGTGACGACATCCGGGTGATTTTCACCGATATCCAGATGCCCGGCTCGATCGACGGCTTGAGGCTTGTGCACGTCGTTCGCCATCGTTGGCCACCGATTGCGATCATTGCCACGTCAGCCACCGACGTAACCCTCGACGACCTCCCGGCCGGCGGTCATTTCATTGCCAAGCCGTACAGCTTCGCCGACGTCGGGATGCACCTCCGGCAGGTGACGGCTGACCAATAGTGGCGATTGCGCACCGGCGTCGCCTGGACGCCAATTGGGTGCCGCGGTTCGGCATGTGATCAATGCGCGAGAGGTCAGGATGTACGGCCTGTCATGACTCGGCTCCATTGTCGAACATGTTGCGAAAGCCTCGCGGCAGCCGCGCCTCGCCTTCAGGCTTATTGCAATGAGGACATGGCGACCCGGCCCCACAACACGTGCAGGCGTCGGGACCTGTCCATGGCTGATCCTCGTGACTCTCACAGACCCAGCGCGTGTCCTCACAAAGGATGCAATGACCGATCATGACAGCTCGGCGGACGTGCGGAACAATCGCCAGCCCAAATAGCTAAAGGTGCCGGACCATTGATGCACCAATCTGGCGCAATGAACGCAGTGAAACTTTCCACTGCGATCATTGCGATCCTGTGAGGCCTCATATGTGGCACCACAGCTCTCGCAGGAAAAATACACTGAAATATGAGGCAAACTGATCATTTGGCTGCGCTGCTCCCTGAGTGGGGCGAAAGCGCAACGGGCGTTCTCATCACCGATAGAAGCCACGGGCCGGGCGGCGATGCGGAAAGCATACGCCGATCCGGCTGGCAGCGATAGGGCCACGATCAAAAGCGATGCGGTGGACATCCGGTCTGAACACCGACGGATGTTTCTTTCGAAGCCAACACCACCGTTGAAGCGGCTTTGCGGCGACATTCGATGTCAGGGTATCCGCACCTGGCATTTCAAACACTGAAAGCAGCAGATCTCCGGATCAATGCATGCGAAGCCGGTCAGCGCGCGTACCGCTATCGCCTCTCACATAAGCATAGCCATCCGCCTGGGACAGAATAGCTACGTCGATGCTCCCGCAGCGTGGGCACTCCAGGTCTACGGTCCATCTATCGCGCGCGACCATGGGTCAATATTGCCTCGTTGGAGCGACGTTGATCAGGCTTCGGTGTCGAGCTTTGCCATGATCACGTTAATGGTGGGGCTGATTGACTGACGAAACATTGCGGCCCCGGCGCGCCAACCACGCCAGACGACCACAGCGACCAAGCAGAGAAGAAACAGCGTCACGATGACCGGCGGCACAATTCAGTCGGTCAAGCGACGTCCGGACAACGCGCACGCCCCTTCATCACCACGGCGGGAGCGTTCGTTACCCTCGGTCACCGTTAGAGGCCGCGTTGGAAGCACGGTGATAATCCACGGTACGCGCATCGTGTTTGAATAGCGAGCACTAAGGCGACTGAGCGGCACAATGCCTTGATGCTTGTGTCCATGACCTGAGGGATCGCTAGGGCTCGACGTCCGGGCGCAGGTCGGCATCGGCCGGTCGCCGCTGCTTCAGGAATCTCGCGCAGATGAAGCCGAGCACGACCATCACGGCGGCGGCGGAGACGAGCGTCGCGGTCTTGCCGGCATGTTGCAGGCCGAAGCCATAGGCGATCGGGCCGACCGTCTGGCCCATGAAAAAGAAGAACGAGTGCAGCGACAGCGCGGTGGCGCGGGCCTCGACCGACAGCTCGCTGGCGAACACCTGCAGACAGCCGTGGATCATGTAGAAGCCGAGGCCCATCACCAGGAGGCCCGCCATCTGCAGCTTCCAGTGCGGCCCGAAGGCGACGCCGACCAGCTGGATGCCGACCAGCGTTGCGCCGACGACCATCATGCCCCTCACGCCAATCAACGGCAGCAGGCGCGCCACCGTCAGCGTGTAGAGCAATCCGCCGATCGCAAAGCCCGCGATCACGACACCGGCGATCGACAGCGATGTCTCGCCGAGCTCGAACAGGAACGAGGCGATGAAGGGAAACAGTCCGAGCACGCAGCAACCTTCGATGAAGACCGCCGAATAGCAGATCCGCGCGTTCGGATTGGTGAAGATGGTGCGATAGCCGTGACGCAGCGCCTTCAGGCTGGTGCGCGGCGGACGGTTCAGCGCGGCGCCGCGGAAGCCAGCCGCAACCGCCAGTGCTACGATGATCACGAGGCCGCCGAGCACGGCGAGCACACCGCGCCAGCCGAGGAAATCGCCGATCAGGCCGGAGGCCGTCGCGCCGAGCAGGTTGCCGGTCATCGAGCCTGCGAGCGTTCGCCCGATTGCAAGCTGCCGCTTGTCGGGACCGACGAGATCGCTGGTCAGCGAGAGCGCCACCGGAAACACGCCGCCCGAGCCGATGCCGGCGAGGATGCGGGTCACGAACAGCATCGGAAACGAGGTCGAGAGTGCGCCAAGGATGTTGGCGACGCCGAGCAGCCCAAGGCAGATCGTCATCAACCGCGCCTTGCCGAACAAATCGGCGGCGGCGCCGATCGCCGGCTGGACCGCAGCGAAGGTGAAGGCGAACACCGCGGCAAAGCTCGCCGCGGTCGCGATGCTGACGCCAAAATCCTCCGCGACATGCGGCAGCACCGGATCGAGCGCGCGCACCGACAGGCTCGCCGCGAAGGTCGCCAGCGTGATGACGTTGAGGGCCGGCGGCATGCCGCTCGTTGCGGTCATGTCGTTGTCCGCCGGTCAGGCTGCCGTCTTGGCGAGCGCGTCGAACTGCATCAGCCGCTTGACGAGAGATTCGAAGTCGCGGAGCGGCACCATGTTGGGGCCGTCGGACGGCGCGTGATCCGGATCGGGATGGGTCTCGATGAACACGCCGGCAACGCCGACCGCGACTGCGGCGCGCGCCAGCACCGGTACGAATTCGCGTTCGCCGCCCGAGGACGTGCCCTTGCCGCCCGGCTGCTGCACCGAATGGGTGGCGTCGAAGATCACAGGCGCGCCGGTGGTGCGCGCCAGGATCGGCAACGCGCGCATGTCTGACACCAGCGTGTTGTAGCCGAACGACGCGCCGCGCTCGGTGACCAGCACATTGGCATTGCCGGCGCCGGTGATCTTGCTGACCACGTTCGCCATGTCCCATGGCGCCAGGAACTGGCCCTTCTTGACGTTGACGACCTTGCCGGTCGCAGCCGCAGCCAGCAGGAGATCCGTCTGACGGCACAGGAAGGCCGGGATCTGCAACACATCGACCGCCTGCGCCGCCTCAGCGCACTGGTCGGGTTCATGCACGTCGGTCAGCACGGACAGCCCGAGCGAAGAACGGATCTCGGCGAAGATCGGCAGCGCCTGCTTCAGCCCGATGCCGCGCGCGGCCGACGCGCTGGTGCGGTTCGCCTTGTCGAACGAGGTCTTGTACACCAGACCGATCTTGAGCCTTGCTGCGATCTCCTTCAGCGCGGACGCCACTTCAAGCGCATGCGCCCGGCTCTCGAGCTGGCAGGGACCGGCGATGATCGAGATCGGCAAGGCGTTGCCGAATTTCGCCGATCCGACGGCAACGATCGGCGCGGCGGCTGGCGCGGAAACCTGATTTGTCAAAATGCTGCATCCTTTTGCCGGCGACCATGCAATCCCGCGCGGGAGGGATCAAGCCATCCTGCACGATGAGGGGGTTGCGCTGACGCCGTGGGTGCGCCCTGCTATCACAATCCTGCCCCAACCGCTCCTATAAGTTGTTGCGGAACGGATTCCCATGAGGAACGAAATGCGCATCTCGGTCGTGATCGGAGCTGTCGTCGTCCTGTCGGCGATGTCGGGTCTGGCATATGGCCAGGCCAGCAGCCAGCCCGGAGTGGTCACCGGCGGCGCCGCAGGCGTCACCGTCAACGGCAAGCCGGCCGCGCGCAGCGGCGACACCACCAGCAATGGCGGCCCACTCGTCGAGGGCGTACCCAACGTCCTGATCAACGGCAAGCCGGCCGTGGTGATGGGCGATCGCACGCATTGCGGCGGCAAAACGACCTCAGGCAGCCACGGCGTCTTCATCAATGGCAAGCCGATGGTCCGCGAGGGCGATCAGACGTCGGGCTGCCCGCAATAGCCGCACCGGGGGTCTGGCGCGACGACGTCTCGCCATCGCGCCGCTCAACTCCGCGCCGGCGTCACTTGACCGACGAAAACGCGGTCGGCACCAACAGCTGGTTGACGATGTTGAGGACGATCTGGCCGTCTTCCTCGGTCTTGGCGCGCGCGGCGATCCATTCCGGATCGGTCGCGAATGCGGTCCATTTCTTCTCGCGCTCGGCGAGCGATTCCCAGGCCAGCAGATAGGTCAGGTCCTGGTTGGATTCGCCGACCAGCGTCGTGAAGAAGCCGGCCTGCCTGATGCCGTGCTTGTCCCAGAGCTTCAGCGTGATGGTCTCGAAGCGCTTCAGCAGCGCCGGCAGCCGTCCCGGTAGGCAGCGATAGACGCGGGTCTCGTAGATCATTGGCAGTCCTCCTAGATCCTGTTGTGCGGGCGGTTATAGCCAGCACCTTCCGGACTGTCTTGAGGGGGCGGCAACATGGCACCCCTGCCCATCGCAAGCGGCCATTTCCGCAATGTTGTTGCAATGTTACTTGCCCTACAACCGGCCGTACGGGAACTGGACCCAAAAGCACATGCGGATACTGCTGGTTGAAGACGAGGCCGAAATGGCGGCGGCGCTGTCGCAGGCGCTGAAAGGCTACGACATGGTCGTCGATCATGTGCCGACCCTTGCCGAGGCCGAGGAAGCGATTTCCGCCGACGTGCATGGCGCCGTCCTGCTCGACCGCCAGCTCCCCGACGGCGACGGCCTCACGCTGATCCCGAAGCTGCGCGCCAAGGCCGACGGCGTTCCGATCATCGTGCTGACGGCGCGCGGCGATCTCGCCGACCGCATCACCGGCCTCGACAGCGGCGCCGACGACTATCTGGCCAAGCCGTTCGCGGTCGAGGAGCTGTTGGCGCGGCTGCGCGCCGTGCTGCGCCGTCCCGCCGGCGTGCAGTTCGAAATCATCAAGGCCGGCCGGATGACGTTCGACTGCAGCCATCGCGAGGCCAGCGTCAATGGCCGCCCGCTCGAGCTGCCGCGGCGCGAGCTGCTGGTGCTGGAGACGCTGCTGCGCCGGATGGGCCGCACCGTGCTGCGCGCGACGCTCGAGGAAGCCGTCTACAATTTCGAGGATGAGATCCAGTCGAACGCGCTCGATGCCCACGTCTCGCGGCTGCGCCGCAAGCTCGCCGACTCCGATGCCGGCGTCGAAATCCACAGCATCCGGGGCGTGGGCTACCTGCTGAAGCAGGTATCATGAGCGAACCCGCCGATCACTACTGCCTCCGCTCGCAACTGAGCTGGCGGTTGGTGACGCTTCAGGCGCTGCTGCTCGCTATGCTGATCGTCTGCCTGATCAGCGCGCTGTGCGCCACCGGTTTCCTGATTGTTCCGCGCGACGAGGATCACGTCATCTCCATCGTGCAGAACGCGATCGCGCGCGATGCGCAGGGCAATCTGGTGTTGCGCCCGACCGCCGACCTCAAGCAGCTTCGCGAGAACACACCGGACCTCTGGTTCCTGGTGCGCGACCGGCAAGGCCATTCGCTGTCGGAAGGCGCAGTGCCGCCCGAATTCGCCAAGATCGGCGATGCACTGGACCAGATCAGCCAGGCCAGGCTCGGCTGGCAGATGTTCGAGGACGATCCGCGCAAGCCACCGGCGCGGCTGAAACGCGTCAATTCCGACGCCGGCCCCGTGCAGGTGCTCACAGCCACGCAAGGGCCAACGTCGAGCGTCAAGGCAGCCCTCGCCACGACGCTGGCATTCCTTGCCATTGCCCTGCCCGGCCTGTTGCTGATGGCGTGCGCCACCTTCATCGCGACGCCGATGGTGGTACGGCGCGCGTTTGCGGGCATCGACTCCACGGCCGACGAAGCCCGCCGGATCGATTTCCGCCAGCGCGGCAGCCGGCTGTCGGCCGACCATTTGCCGCTCGAGGTCGCGCCGCTGGTGAGCGCCGTCAACGATGCGCTGACGCGGCTCGACGACGGCTATTCGCGCCACCAGCGCTTCGTCGCCGACGCCGCGCACGAATTGCGCACGCCGATCGCGATCCTCAACACGCGGCTGGAGTCGCTGCCGTCAGGGCCGGAGAAAACCCGCCTGCTCGAGGACTCGGCACGGCTTGCGACATTGGCCGAGCAGCTGCTCGACATCCAGCGCTTCGACCAGTGCCGCAATCCGTTCGGCCGCGTCGATCTCGTCGCGGTCGCGCGCAATGTGGCCGCCGACCTCGCGCCGCTCGCGATCGCGGCCGGTTACGAATTGTCGCTCGAAACCGCAACCGATCGGGTCGAGACGCTGGGCGACCGCGCTGCGCTCGAGCGTGCGCTGACCAATCTCGTGCAGAACGCCATCCAGCATGGCGGCCGCCGCGGCACCATCACCATCCATGTCGGCAGCGCCGCGACGATCGACGTGACCGATGAAGGCAACGGCATTCCGAAGGATGAGCGCACCCGGATCTTCGATCCGTTCTATCGGCTTGCACCGCTCGATCGCGGCGCCGGCCTCGGACTCAACATGGTGCGCGAGATCGCAAGACTGCACGGCGGTCACGTCTCCGTGCTCGATGGCCCGAAGGGTGGCGCGAGCTTCCGTCTCACATTACCGCCGGCGCCGTTCGCATCGTGATGCCACAGCTTTTTTCGAGCGAAGCCTGTCCCGGACTTGATCCGGGATGGGCACCGGTTCGCGTGAAGAAAACGCATCAAAGCTGGAATCTGGAGCCCGTTCCGATTCAATCCGAACGGGCTCCCGCATCATCGCGCAATGTTGTCGCAATGCAGGCCCCGCAAAGAAGAGAACGCGCCGCGCAATCGAGTCGAGGCGCGGCGACACTTTGCTGGGAATCCCAATGTCACATGATCTCCTGTCTTTCTTCACGGCGTGGATGGCAGCTCCTGGCCGCGTCGGCGCCATCGCGCCCTCGGGCACAGCGCTCGCCGAACTGATCACGCGCGACATCAGCGCCAAGACCGGTCCGGTGCTGGAGCTCGGTCCTGGAACGGGCGCCTTCACCTATCAACTGCTCAAGCGCGGCGTGCGCCAGCAGGATCTCACGCTGATCGAATACGGTTCGGATTTCATGCGGCTGCTGCAGCTCCGCTTTCCCGGTGCGCGCGTGCTGTGGATGGACGCCGCGCGGCTGGCCTCGGAACGGCTGTATGAGGGCGCGCCGGTCGGCGCCGTGGTCAGCGGACTGCCGCTGCTCAACATGTCGCCGCGCAAGGTGATCTCGATCGTCAGCGGCGCCTTCAGCTACATGCGCCCCAATGGCGCGTTCTATCAATTCACCTACGGCATGCGCTGCCCGGTACCGCGACCGATCCTCGACCGGCTCGGTCTGCGCGCCACGCTGGTCGATCGCGCCATCCTCAACGTGCCGCCTGCCGCGGTCTACCGGCTGACGCGACGCCCGCAATACAAGCTCATCACGCGCGACGTCACCCCCGCGGCCGATGCAGGCGTCTCACCGATCAAGAAGGAACGCCGGGCCAGCAAGGACTGCGCTGCAGTGTGACGGCGCAGCTGATGGCCGCTTACATCAGCCGGCTCTGCTTCGCCGCCGCCTCGATGAACGACGCAAACAGCGGATGCGGCTCAAAGGGCCGCGACTTCAGCTCGGGGTGGAACTGGACGCCGATGAACCAGGGATGGTCCTCGTATTCGACGATCTCCGGCAGCACGCCATCGGGCGACATGCCGGAGAAACGCAGGCCGTGCTGCTCGAGGCGGTCCTTGTAGGCGGTGTTGACCTCGTAGCGATGGCGGTGCCGCTCCGAGATCTCGGTCGCGCCGCCATAGACCTGCGAGACGCGGCTGCCGCGGTTCAGCGCCGCGGGATAGGCGCCGAGCCGCATGGTGCCGCCGAGGTCGCCGCTCTGCGAGCGCTTCTCGAGTTCGTTGCCGCGCAGCCATTCGGTCATCAGGCCGACCAGCGGCTCGTTGGTCGGGCCGAACTCGGTCGAGTTGGCCTCCTCGATGCCGACCAGATTGCGCGCCGCCTCGATCACCGCCATCTGCATGCCGAAGCAGATGCCGAAATACGGCACGTCACGCTCGCGCGCGAACTGCGCCGCGCGGATCTTGCCCTCGGCGCCGCGCTGGCCGAAGCCGCCGGGCACCAGGATGCCGTTGACGTGCTCGAGGAACGGCGCCGGGTCCTCGTTCTCGAACACCTCGCTCTCGATCCAGTCGAGATTGACCTTCACCTTGTTGGCGATGCCGCCGTGCGAGAGCGCCTCGATCAGCGATTTGTAGGCGTCCTTCATGCCGGTGTACTTGCCGACGATCGCGATCGTCACCGCGCCTTCCGGATTGCGGACGCGCTCGTTGATGACGTTCCAGCTCTGCAACGCCGGCGGAATCTTCGCCGTGATGCCGAACGCGGCCAGCACCTCGTCGTCGAGGCCGGCGGCGTGATAGGCCTCCGGCACGGCGTAGATGTTGTCGACGTCGCGCGCCTCGATCACGGCGCTCTCGCGCACGTTACAGAACAGGCCGAGCTTGCGCCGCTCTTCCTTCGGGATTTCACGGTCGGTGCGGCACAGCAGGATGTCCGGCTGGATGCCGATCGAGCGCAGCTCCTTGACCGAGTGCTGCGTCGGTTTTGTCTTGAGCTCGCCGGCACTTGGAATGTACGGCAAAAGCGTCAGGTGAATGTAGACGGCGTGATCGCGCGGCAGCTCGTTCTTGAGCTGACGGATCGCCTCGAAGAACGGCAGGCCCTCGATGTCGCCGACGGTGCCGCCGATCTCGACCAGCACGAAATCGTACTCGTCGTTGCCCGACAGCACGAATTCCTTGATCGCGTTGGTGACGTGCGGGACCACCTGGATGGTGGCGCCGAGATAATCGCCGCGGCGCTCCTTGGTGATGATGTCCTGGTAGATCCGCCCGGTCGTGATGTTGTCGGCCTTGGTGGCCGGACGACCGGTGAATCGCTCGTAATGGCCGAGATCGAGATCGGTTTCGGCGCCGTCGTCGGTCACGAACACTTCGCCGTGCTGATACGGCGACATCGTTCCGGGATCGAGGTTGAGATAGGGATCGAGCTTGCGAAGGCGGACTTTGTAGCCTCGGGCCTGCAGCAGGGCGCCGAGCGCCGCCGATGCCAGACCCTTTCCGAGCGAGGAGACCACGCCGCCGGTGATGAATATGTACCGCGCCATGGGGCTTTACCTTTAAGCCGACTCCAGCGATTCGCAAAACGAATCAGCTGTTCCCGGCAAACATTCCACCGGGCTGTGGGTTACATTAAATTGGAAGCGATTTCAGAGCATTGATGGGGATTTTTGATGCAGGATGCCAGCGCCGCATCCTGCATGGCGCCCCTGCTTTATTGCGACCGTGGTGCCTGCGGGCCGCTCGGAGCCTGCTGCCCCTGCTGCTCGTCGGTCTTCTTCAGCGAATCGAGGATGCCGCCGGAGGTCGGTGCAGTGATCGGCGCGCCGCCGGCGGGCTGGGTCTGCGCCGGTGCGCCGGTGCCAATGATCGAGCTCGGCTTGCGGTCGTAGCCCGCATACCAGGACAGGAACAGGCTGGTCAGGAAGAAGCCGGCCGCGAGGATCGCGGTGGTCCGCGACAACAGATTCGCGGTGCCGCGGCTCGACATGAAGCCGGCGCCGCCGCCCATGCCAAGGCCGCCGCCTTCGGATTTCTGTAGCAGTACAGCGCCGATCATGACGGCGACGATCATGAGATGGATAATGATAACGACAGTCTGCATCGCAAGCCTTCCGTCACAAGCCCCCAAGCGGCCAGATAAACGGCGCTATCGGCTTTGCGGTTTTTCGTGAAGTCGCGCCCTGTTACACGATTGGACCGGGCATTGTCACCCCCGAGATAGTCGCAATGGCTGACATCACAAGCTGCCTCGGCTGCGCTTGCCCCGGCCTTGATCGGAACCGGCTCCTTCCATTATAATAGACAAATGGATACTTTGATAGACGACCTGAGCCACCGCTTGGCGCAGCGGATCCGGCTGGAGCGCGACGGGCGTGGCTGGTCGCTGGCCGAGCTTGCCGAACGCTCCGGCGTCTCGAAGGCGACGATCAGCAAGATCGAGCGCGCCGAGGTCAGCCCGACCGCGGTCGTGCTGGTGCGTCTCGCCTCAGCCTTCGACCTCACTCTGGCCGGCCTGATGTTGCGCGCAGAAGGCCAGGGCGAACGGCTGTCGCGCGCGGCCGCGCAGCCGATCTGGAGCGATCCGGAAACCGGCTATCTGCGCCGCCAGGTGTTCAGCCGTCCCGATCATCCGGTCGAGCTGGTGCGGGTGGAAATGCCGGCGAGACAATCCGTGACCCTGCCCGCCTCGTCCTACGCCCATATCCGCCAACTGGTCTGGGTGCTGAGCGGTAGCCTGGTCATCACCGAGGGCGGCGCACGCCATGTGCTCGGCGCCGGCGATTGCCTCGGCTTCGGGCCGCCCGCTGAGACCACCTTCGCCAACGAAACCAACGCCGGCTGCACCTACGTGGTCGCCCTGGCCCGGAGCTGATGCATGTCGCACTTCACCATCAAGCCGCTCGAGGACGAGCCGGACCTGCGCAACGCACTCGGCGCGCTGCTGATCGAGACCGTCGCATGCGGCGGCTCGGTGAGCTTCATGCATCCGCTGCCGTTAAGCGACGCGAAGGCATTCTGGCAGGACTCGCTTGGCGCCGCGGCGCGCGGCGAGCGAGTAGTGCTCGGCGCGTTCGACGGCGACAGCCTGATCGGCACCGTGACGCTGCTGCTGAAGCTGCCGCCGAACCAGCCGCATCGCGCCGAGATCGCCAAGATGATGACGCGCGTGAGCCACCGCAACCGCGGCGTGGCGACGGCATTGCTGCGCGCCGCCGAGCAGCTGGCGATCGCGCACGGGCGCACACTGCTGGTGCTCGACACCGCCGTCGACGACGGCGCCGCGCCGCTTTACGAAAAGCAGGGATTTCAGTTCAGCGGGATCATCCCCGATTACGCGTTGAAGCCGCATGGCGGCCTCACCGGGACGATGATCTACTGGAAGCGGATCGGGACGGCTGCGGCCGCGTAACCTGAATCCGTCATTGCGAGGAGCGAAGCGACGAAGCAATCCATACTTCCGCATATGCGGAGCCATGGATTGCTTCGCTTCGCTCGCAATGACGGTGGCATAGCGTCGGTCACGTCCGCTCAACACCCCGCGGCGATCGCCAAAAAGTCCGACGCCTTCAGGCTGGCGCCGCCGACCAGCGCGCCGTTGACATTGGCGACGGCCATCAGCTCGGCGGCATTCGATGGCTTCACCGAGCCGCCATAGAGGATCCTGGTCCGGCTTCCCTCGCCCTTGAAGCGATCGGTGAGCTGACCTCGGATAAACCTGTGAACTTCCTCGACATCCTTCGCCGTCGGGGTGAGACCGGTGCCGATCGCCCAGACCGGCTCATAGGCCACCACCAGATTGGCCCCAGTCGAGCCGTCGGGCAGCGAGCCCGCAAGCTGGGTGCCGCAGACATCGAGCGTCCTGCCGGCATCGCGCTGCTCGCGCGTCTCGCCGATGCAGACGATCGCGGTCAGGCCGGCACGCCACGCGGCCTCCGCCTTCTGCCGAATCAAGGCGTCGGTCTCGCCATGGTCGGCGCGCCGCTCGGAGTGGCCGACAATGATGGCGACCGCGCCGAGATCTCCAAACATTTCCGCCGAGAGGTCGCCGGTGTGGGCGCCCGAAGCCTTCGGATGGCAGTCCTGGGCGCCGACGGCGACCTTCGAGCCGCGCGCCTTGTCGGCAAAGGCCCCGACCAATGTTGCCGGCGGGCAGACCAGGAGAGCGGCCTTCCCGGCGACATTGCCGGCGCCGGCCAGCATCGCGTCGAACTCGACAAAAGAGGATTTCAGGCCGTTCATTTTCCAGTTGCCGGCGATCAGCGGCCGGATGGCGTCGGTCATGTCGGATTTCCCATCATTCAAGCGTGCCCCTGCGCTATCAGAGCCGGGCGGCGACTTCCAGAGCGCGGCTTCGCGCTTGCCGTGCGACGCTTCCGCCCGCGCGCCCGAGGTTGCGGGGGGACACGAGCCACTTTATAAGCGTTTTCAATTCGGTGACGCCCCGCTGCCGGACAAAAAGTCCCGACTTTTAGTCCCACTTGGGTACGACCCGGTTCCCCTCCTGTAAAACAAGTTGGACCCATGCTTCGAGGAATGCGGAAAGCCTCATCAAACTGGCTCGGCAAGACGATTATGGCCGTGGTGATGGGCGTTTTGATCGTCAGTTTCGGAATTTGGGGCATTGCCGACATCTTCAAGGGGTTTGGCCAGTCGACCTTCGCCAAGGTGGGCGGGACCGAGATTTCGGCCGAGCAGTTCCGCCAGATCTATACCGACCGCCTGCAGCAGCTTGGCCGCCAGTTCGGCCGTCCGCTGACCCCGGACCAGGCGCGCGCTTTCGGGATTGACCGCCAGGTGCTGCAGCAGACGCTCGCGGAAGCTGCGCTGGACGAGGAAGCGCGACGCATGGGCCTCAACCAGTCCGACGCCGAGGTGCTGCGCACGATCTACAACGATCCGAACTTCAAGGGCCTCAACGGCCAGTTCGATCCGCAGCGCTTCCAGTCCGTGATCCGCAACTTCGGCTACACCGAGGGCCGCTACATCGCCGAGCAGCGCCGCGTCGGCCTGCGGCGGCAGATCGCCGGCACCATCTCGTCGGGGATCGAGCCGACCAAATCGATGATCGAGGCGCTGACCCGTTTCCAGAACGAGCAGCGCTCGATCGACTACGTCACGCTCGGCGCCGCACAGGCCGGCACCATCGATCCGCCCTCGCCCGAGGCGCTCGCCGCCTATTTCGAGGACCACAAGGTCCAGTTCCGCGCGCCCGAGTACCGCAAGATCGCCTTCGTCGCGATCACGCCGGAAGAAATCGGCAAGTGGGAGACCGTGTCCGACGAGGATGCCAAGAAGATCTTCGAGGAGCGCAAGGACCGGCTCAGCACGCCGGAGAAGCGCGAGGTCTCGCAGATCGTGTTTCCGGACGCCGGTGAGGCGCAGGCCGCCCGCGCCCGCATCACCTCGGGCGCCTCGTTCGACGACATCGCCAAGGAGCGCAAGCTCAATCCCGCCGACGTCAATCTCGGCCTGGTCGCGAAGTCTGCGATCCTCGATCCGGCCGTCGGCGACGCCGCCTTCTCCCTGCCCGCGGGTGAAGTCAGCCAGCCGGTCCAGGGCCGCTTCGGCGTGGCGCTGGTCAAGGTCGGCAAGATCGAGCCCGGCGTGACCCCGACCTATGAGAGCCTTGCGCAGCAGGTGAAGAACGAGATCGCGACCGAGCGCGCCCGCGCCAAGGTCGCCGAGCTTCGCGACAAGATGGAAGACGAGCGCGGCGGCGGCTCCAGCGTCGTCGACGCGGCGCAGAAGCTGAAATTGACCGCCGTCACCATCGACGCCGTCGATCGCTCGGGGCGTCTGCCGAACGGCCAGGTCGCGTCAAACATCCCGCGCGGCCTCGACGTGGTGTCGCAGGCCTTCAACAGCGACGTCAGCGTCGACAACGACCCGATCCAGTTCAACAACGGCTATGTCTGGTACGACGTGCTCGGCATCACGCCGTCGCGCGAGCGCACCCTCGACGAGGTCCGCGACCAGGTCGAGGCCAAGTGGCGCGAGGACCAGATCTCCGCCAAGCTGCGCGCCAAGGCGACCGAGATGGTCCAGAAGCTCGACAGCGGCGCCAAGCTCGCCGACGAGGCTACGGCGGCCGGCGTCAAGGTCGAAACCGCTGCGAACTTCCGCCGCGAGGCCACGCTGCCCAACGTGCCGGCCGGCGTGATCGCGGCCGCATTCCGCACCGCCAAGGACAGCGACGGACAGACCTCCGCGGCCGGCGGCAGCCAGTGGGTGGTGTTCCGCGTCACCGATGTGACGGTGCCCCCGGTCGACTTCGCCTCCAACGAGGTCAAGCAGCTCAGCGAGGCGCTGCGGCGCTCGTTGAGCGACGAGCAGGTCGCGCAATATGTCGCGAAGATCGAGACCGACATCGGTGTGAGCGTCAACCAGGCAGCCTTCGCACAGGTGACAGGCGCAAATAATTGAGCATGATCGGGACAGCGCGGCGACGCGTTGCGCGGCGATCAAGCTCCAACAACAGACCCTGAGCCAGCGAATGGACGACCTGAAATCGATCATCGGAAAAGTCGCCACCGGCGCCACGCTGACGCGTGAAGAGGCGGCGTCGGCCTTCGACAGCATGATGTCGGGCGAAGCCACGCCCTCGCAGATGGGCGGGCTGTTGATGGCGCTGCGGGTGCGCGGCGAGACCGTCGAGGAGATCACCGGCGCGGTCAGCGCGATGCGCGGCAAGATGCTGCGGGTCACCGCTCCGGCGGAGGCCGTCGACATCGTCGGCACCGGCGGCGACGGCTCGGGCTCGGTCAACGTCTCGACCTGCGCGGCCTTCATCGTGGCCGGCGCCGGCGTGCCCGTTGCCAAGCACGGCAACCGCGCGCTGTCGTCGCGCTCGGGCGCCGCCGACGTACTTGCCTCGCTCGGCGTCAAACTCGACCTGACGCCGGCGCAAGTCGGGCGCTGCGTCAAGGAAGCCGGCATCGGCTTCATGTTCGCGCCTTCGCATCATCCGGCAATGAAGAACGTCGGCCCGACCCGGGTCGAGCTCGCCACCCGCACCATCTTCAACCTGCTCGGGCCGCTGTCGAACCCTGCCGGCGTCAAGCGGCAGATGGTCGGCGTGTTCTCGCGGCAATGGGTGCAGCCGCTGGCGCAGGTGTTGAAGAACCTCGGCTCCGACAAGGTCTGGGTGGTGCACGGCTCCGATGGCCTCGACGAGATCACACTCACCGGCCCGACCTTCGTCGCAACGCTCGAGAACGGCGAGATCAGGACATCAGAGGTGACGCCGGAAGACGCGGGCCTCGGCCGGGTCGGCGGCGAGGCGCTGAAGGGCGGTGATGCCGATGCCAATGCGATCGCGCTGTCGAGCGTGCTCCAGGGTAAGCCGAGCGCCTATCGCGACGTCGCGCTACTCAACGCGGCTGCCGCGCTGATCGTGGCCGGCCGTGCCAAGGATTTGAAGGAAGGCGTGGCGATCGGCGCGCAGTCGCTCGACAGCGGTGCGGCCGCGGCGCGGCTGAAGCATCTGGTCGCGGTTTCCAACGGTTGAGAGCGAGAGACATGTCCGACATCCTGACCAAGATCGAGGCTTACAAGCGCGAGGAGATCGCCGCCGCGAAGCGCGCGCGTCCGCTCGCCGAGGTCGAGGCGCAGGCGAAAGCGGCCTCAGCTCCACGCGGCTTCGTCCGCGCCCTCAAGGACAAGCATGCACGCGGCGACTACGCGCTGATCGCGGAGGTGAAGAAGGCCTCGCCCTCGAAGGGGCTGATCCGGGCCGACTTCGATCCGCCGGTGCTCGCGAAAGCCTATGAGGCGGGTGGCGCGGCGTGCCTGTCGGTGCTGACGGATGCGCCCTCGTTCCAGGGCCATCTCGACTTCATGGTCGCGGCCCGCGCAGCGACCAATCTGCCGGTGCTGCGCAAGGATTTCATGTTCGACACCTATCAGGTGGCGGAGGCGCGTGCCCATGGCGCCGACTGCATCCTGATCATCATGGCCGCGCTCGACGATGCGGCGGCCAGCGAGATCGAGGACGCCGCGCTCGGCTATGGCATGGACGTGCTGGTCGAGATCCACGATCGGGGCGAGCTCGACCGTGCCCTAAAACTTCGCTCGCCGATGATCGGCGTCAACAACCGCAATCTGCGCACCTTCGAGACGACGCTTGCGACCAGCGAGGCGCTGGCGCCGCTGATCCCGGACGACCGCCTGATGGTCGGCGAGAGTGGGATGTTCACGCCTGAGGATCTCGCCCGCCTCGAGCGCGTCGGAATGTCGACCTTCCTGGTCGGCGAGAGTCTGATGCGCCAGCAGGACGTCACCGCGGCCACCCGCGCCTTGCTGACGCGGCAGGCCACACCGCGCGCCACCGGCACGCGCTGACGCGATGGCGCGCAAAGCCAAAGCCGGATCGAAAGGACTCGGCACCGCCCTCACCCATATCGACGCCAAGGGCGAGGCGCGCATGGTCGACGTCTCGGCCAAGCCGGCGACCGAACGGACCGCGATCGCCGAAGGCCGCGTCCTGATGAGCAAGGCAACGCTCGCGCTGATCGAGTCCGGACAGGCCAAGAAAGGCGACGTGCTGGCGACCGCGCGGATCGCCGGCATCATGGCGGCGAAGCGGACCTCGGAATTGATTCCGCTCTGCCATCCGCTGGCGCTAACCAAGGTCACGATCGATATCGCAACCGACCGCAAGCTGCCCGGCTGCATCGTCCGCGCCAGCGTCAAGGTGACGGGGCCGACCGGCGTCGAGATGGAGGCGCTGACCGCGGTTTCGGTCGCCTGCCTGACGATCTACGACATGGTCAAGGCGGTCGACCGCGGCATCCGGATCGAAGGCATTCACCTGGTCGAGAAGATCGGCGGCAAGTCCGGACACTATCGCGCCGGCAAGTGATCGCGACCGACGCGCAGCGCCGGCAATGATGGCGATGACAATGCCGGTTGCGATCAAGCTAGATTCGATCGCGGTGGCCCAGGTCTCGTCGGTACAAGAATTCTGCGAGAGCTCATGGTGACTCGCCACTGAACTCCGCACGACGACACGCAAGCAACGTATCGGCGATGACGTCGAGCGTCGTGATAGACCAGGCCGTGAATCGATAAATCTGCCGTCCGACCGAGAAATTCAGGATTACTACTTAAGCCGTCGGGACTTCGTTCGCACCGGAGAACTACGGAAAGCCTCCTTCCTGTTCATGCATTATTGTGAAAGCAGCGAAGTAGTTCTCGTGGGAGTGGTACATGACTCATGTACTCCGCGCGACGAGACGTTCCATCGCATGGACGGGCGCAGTGGCCTCACTGCTGTTGGCGCTTTCTGCCGGGCATCCGGCCTGCGCGCAGAACCGCGGCGGCATCCTGCGGCTCGCGAGCCCTGCGAGCCCGGCCAACATGTCGATCCACGAGGCAGCGACCATCGTTGCCGAGATGCCGATGATGGGCGTGTTCAACAATCTCATTGTGTTCGACCAGCACAAGCAGCAGGTCAGCCTCGACACGATCGTTCCCGATCTGGCGACGAGCTGGTCGTGGAACGAGGATGACACCGCGCTGACCTTCCAACTGCGTCAGGACGTCAAATGGCATAACGGCAAGCCATTCACCGCCGCCGATGTCAAATGCACCTGGGATCTGCTGCTCGATAAGGTGCCCGACAAGCTGCGGCTCAACCCGCGCAAGACCGCGTATGAGAACCTGGCCGACCTAACGACCAACGGCGATTACGAGGTCACGTTCAAACTGAAGCGGCCGCAGGCTGCCTTCCCGATGCTGCTTGCCGGCGGGTTCTCGGCGATCTATCCCTGCCATATCACGGCGACGCAGATGCGCCAGCATCCGATCGGCACCGGCCCGTTCAAGTTCGTCGAGTTCAAACCCAATGAACGCATCAAAGTCGCCCGCAATCCGGACTACTGGAAGAAGGACCGGCCGTATCTCGACGGGATCGAATACACCATCATCCAGGAGCCGTCGACCGCGGACCTGGCGTTTGTTTCCGGGCAGTTCGATATGACATTCCCGTTCGAACTGTCGGTTCTCCGCTACAAGAACATGCAGGCGCGGGTGCCGGAGGCGGTGTGCGAGTTGTCGCCCGGCACCGTTAACACCCACTTGCTGATCAACCGTGCCCAGCCGCCATTCGATCATCCCGATCTGCGGCGGGCGATGGCGCTGACGATCGACCGCAAGGCCTATGTCGACACGATCGGACAAGGCGAAGGCGAGATCGGCGGCATCTTGCAGCCGCCTCCGGCCGGGCTGTGGGGCATGCCCCCGGACGAGATCGCCAAGCTGCCGGGCTACGGCGTCGACGTGCACAAGAACCGCGAAGAGGCTCGCGCCCTGATGCGAAAGCTCGGCTACGGCCCCGACAACCGGCTCAAGATCAAGGTGACGACGCGTGACTGGTCGATATACCGCGACCCGGCGGTGCTGCTGATTGATCAGCTGAGGCAGATCTACATCGACGGCCAACTCGACCTCGTCGACACGGCGCAATACTTCCCGAAGATCCAGCGCAAGGAATATACGGTCGCGCTCAACCTGCAGACGGCAGGGCCCGATCCCGACCCGACCGTGCAACTGTTCTACGGCTGCGGCTCCAACCTCAACTGGGACAGCTATTGCGACCCCGAGATGGACAAGATGATCGAGGCGCAATCTCGCGAGGATGACACGGCCAAGCGCAAGCAGATGCTATGGATAATCGAACGCAAGCTGGCCAACGACGGCGTGCGGCCGATCATTTTCTACCGCCGTGGCGGGACGTGCGAGCGTCCATATGTCAAGGGTCTGACGATCATGGTCAACAGCATCTTCAACAGCTGGCGCATGGAGGATGTCTGGCTCGACAAGTAGCGAGCAGATGAATCCGCTCGCAAAGAACGCCAGGCTTTGGCTGGCCTGGGGCCATACGCGACCGGGTCGCGTCGGCAGCAAGCCTGGCGTGGCGTCCGGGACCAGATCATGGCCGCGCAACAATCCGGCGGTGGCAGTTTCCTCAATTCGCCCGATTGCAGGGCCGTCTTTGGCGTCAACGCAGAAGCTGCCGAATTCAACCAGTTCGAGCAACCATTCGTTAACCAATCCCGCTAACCTGCGCTCCATCTCGTTTGGATACGACTTTCGCGGGCCGGAGGTGCGCGAAACCTACTTCCGGGTGAAACGCCTGGAAGCGATAGCGTCAGATGAAGCAAAACGGCAGCGCCTCGTTCAACGTCACCTCGGTGATCGGCAGTGGTCCGATCCGCTGGCTGATCCTTGGCGGCGCCGTATTGATGGCCGCGATCGCGATCGGCGCCACCCTGATGGCCGAGAATTTCCGCGAGCGCGCCCTGCACAACAGCGAGCGCGAACTCGAGAACACCGTGCTGCTGCTGGCGCGGCATTTCGACCAGCAGCTCGAGGATTTCGAGGTCGTTCAGAAGGACCTGATCGCGTTCATGCGCGACAGCGGGATCGCGACGCCGGAGAACTACCGGCGCCGGATGTCGGCCGCGGACATCCATGCGATGCTCAAGTCCAAGATGGACGCGCTGTCCAATGTCGGCAGACTCAACGTGTTCGACGCCGACGGCATGCTGATCAACAGCTCCGGCGACTGGCCGTTGCCGCAGGTCAGCATCGCCGACCGCAGCTACTTCCAGACTTTCAAATCGAGCCCCTACTCGCCCGACATGCTGGTCGCCCCGGTGGTCAGCCGCGTCAGCGGAGTCTGGACCACCGCCATCACCCGCAAGGTGACCGGCCCACGCGGCGAGTTTCTCGGCGTACTCGTCCGTGGCGTCGAGCCGGCGACCTTCGAGAAATTCTTCTCGACCGTTGCGCTCGGCGAAGGCGCCGCGATCTCGATGCACCATCGCGACGGCACGCTGCTGGCGCGCTATCCCCATGTCGAGGAGATGATCGGGAAGATTTTTCGGAGCGGCCCGGCCGGTCAGCAGCAGGTGTTCGAGCTGCCGCAGAGCACTTCGCGGCTGACCAGCCCGGTCGACGGCAAGGACCGCCTGGTGTCGTCGCGGGCGCTCACCAAATTCCCAATCGTCGTCGTCGCCACGACCACTACCGAAGCGGCGCTCGCCAACTGGCGCGAGCAGATCGGCATCCTGATCGCGGTAACCGCAGCATCCGTGCTGGCGATCGCGATCCTGCTGACGCTCGTGGTGCGCAAGCTGTTGCAGCAGCACCGCACCCAGCAGCAGCGCCTGACGCTGGAGAAGCTCCGGCTCGACACCGCCGTCAACAACATGACGCAGGGGCTGTTGCTGTTCGATGCCGCGCAGCGGCTGGTGATCTGCAACAAGCGCTATATCGAGATGTACGGATTGTCCGCCGACGTCATCCGGCCGGGCTGCAGCTTCCGCGACGTCATCGTGCATCGCCACCTGACCGGCTCGTTCCAGGGCGACGTCGAGCGCTACGTCAACCTCGTGCTGCGCGACGTCGGCATCCGCAACACCATGGTGATCGCGACGCCCGACGGGCGCTCGATCCAGGTCGTCAACGAGCCGCTGGCCGATGGCGGCTGGCTTGCGACACACGAGGACGTCACCGAGCGCCGCCGCGCCGAGGAGCGCATCACGCATCTTGCCCACTACGATGCTCTCACCGACCTGCCGAACCGCGCGCTGTTCCACGAGGAGATCAAGCGCGAGCTGCCGCATGTCGCCCCCGACAGCCAGCTCGCGGTGCTCTATATCGACATCGACGAATTCAAGGGCGTCAACGACTCGCTCGGCCACATGGTCGGCGATGAATTACTCAAGTCCGTTGCGCGGACGCTATCCGGCGTGATCGGCGACGGCGATTTCGTCGCCCGGCTCGGCGGCGACGAATTCGCGATCGTGCAGACCGGCGTGAAGAGCGAGGTCGAGGTCACCGACCTCGTCGCGCGCATCTACGAGGTCATCCGCTCGCCCTATCAATGCCTCGGCCACCAGGTCACGACCGACGCCAGCATCGGCATTGCGCTGGCGCCGAAGGACGGCACCGATCTCGACCAGATCTTGAAGAACGCCGACCTTGCGATGTATGCGGCGAAGTCGGCCGGCCGGCGCGTCTCGCGGTTCTTCGAACCGGCGATGGACGCCGATGCCCGCGCCCGCCGCGAACTCGAGGTGGAGCTGCGGCAGACCATCGCCGCGGGCAGCGGGCTCGAAGTGTATTACCAGCCCTGCGTCGACCTGCGCAGCAACGAGATCACCGGCCGCGAGGCGCTGGTGCGCTGGCGCCATCCGGTGCGCGGCATGATCTCGCCGGCCGACTTCGTGCCGATCGCGGAGGAAACCGGCCTGATCAACCAGCTCGGCGAATGGGTGCTGATGACGGCCTGCAAGGAAGCGGTGAACTGGCCCGATCACGTCAAGCTCGCGGTCAACGTCTCGCCGGTCCAGTTCCGGACCGGCACGCTGGCGCTCAAGGTGATCGCCGCGCTGGCGGCATCGGGCCTGTCGGCGGGCCGGCTGGAGCTCGAGATCACCGAGGCGGTGCTGATCCGCGACGACGAGACGGCGCTGGCCGCGCTGCATCAGCTCCGCGCCATCGGCATCAGGATCGCGCTCGATGATTTCGGCACCGGCTATTCGTCGCTGAGCTATTTGAAGCGCTTCCCGTTCGACAAGATCAAGATCGACCGCTGCTTCGTCACCGACATCGCCGATCCGCAAGGTTCGGCCGGCATCGTCGAGGCCGTGGTCAACATCGCCGCCGAGCGCAGCATGACCACGACGGCGGAAGGCGTCGAGACCGCCCAGCGGCAGCAATTGCTGCGCGAGCTCGGCTGTTCGGAAATGCAGGGCTATCTGTTCAGCCCGCCGAAGCCGGCCGCCCAGATCCGCGAACTCCTGGCCGGGCACCGCCGCGGCCCCGCTGCAGGTCCAACCGCCACGCGCCGGCGGAGGCCTGTCGCCGGCGCGGCGTGAGTTTCGGAAGGACTGGGCGACCTCCTCGTCATGCCTGGACGGAAGCGCGAAGCGCGTCTTCGCGCCAGACGTCCCGGCCACGACGTCGTGAGGAAACGTCCGCGCCTAGTTCGGCACCGGCCGCTTCTGCGCGGCCTTGTCGGCGTTCTTGGCGTCGGCGTTCACGGTGACGCCGCGCAGCTGGTTGAACGCCGCGGCCAGCGCCTTGTCGTTCTTCTCGTCCGGCGGCACGTAGGATTGCGAGCCGGTCTGCTCGGCGCCCTCGGCGGAGAGATGGCCGCGCATCGAGGCCTCGCCCTTGATCTCGGAGCGGGTCTTGAACTCGTCCGGCACGTCCTGCAGCACCTCGATGTCGGGCTTGATGCCAAGCGCCTGAATCGAATGGCCCGACGGGGTGAAATAGCGCGCGGTGGTCAGCGCCAGCGCGCCATTGCCGGCGCCGAGCGGAATGATTGTCTGCACCGAGCCCTTGCCGAACGAGCGCGTGCCGATCAGGGTCGCGCGCTTGTGGTCGTGCAGCGCGCCGGCGACGATCTCGGAGGCCGAAGCCGAGCCGCCATTGATCAGCACCACGAGCGGCTTGCCCTTGGTCATGTCGCCGCCATGGGCGGTGAAGCGCTGCGTCTCTTCCGGATTGCGGCCGCGGGTCGAGACCACCTCGCCCCGCTGCATCAGCGTCGAGGTCACCGAGACCGCCTGGTCGAGCAGGCCGCCCGGGTTGTTGCGGAGGTCGACGACATAACCGTCGAGCTTGTCCTGCGGGACCTGCTTCTGGATCTCGCCGATCGCCTTGCGCAGGCCTTCGGTGGTCTGCTCGTTGAACGAAGTGATGCGGATATAGCCGATGTCGCCGCCCTCGACGTGATACTTCACCGGGCGGACGCGGATGATCTCGCGGGTGATCGAGACCTCGATCGGCTTGTCGGCGTCCTTGCGGATGATCTTGAGCCGGATCGAGCTGTTGGGCGCGCCCTTCATCTTGTTGACGGCCTGGTCGAGCGTCAGGCCCTGGATCTGCTCATCGTCGATCGAGGTGATCACGTCGCCCGACATGATGCCGGCGCGCGAGGCCGGAGTGTCGTCGATCGGCGCCACCACCTTGACGAAGCCGTCCTCCATCGTGACCTCGATGCCGAGCCCGCCGAACTCGCCATGCGTGGTCTCCTGCATCTCCGCCCAGCCCTTCTCGTTCATGTAGCGGGAGTGCGGATCGAGCGAGGAGATCATGCCGTTGATCGCCCCTTCGACGAGCTTGGAGTCCTCGGGCTTCTCGACGTAGTCGGTCTTGATCTTCTCGAACACCTCGCCGAACAAATTGAGCTGCGAATAGGTGTTGTCGGCATGCGCGGCGGCATTGGCGACGGCGAACAGATGCGCCCCCTGCGGCGAGGCCACGAGCAGGGTGAGACACGCCCCCGCAACCGTCCCGAGGAAGAAGCCAACATGTTTGCGCATTATCCGCGATCCTTTTTCGCTATCGGCCGGCAACGTTCCGCAACGTTCGCCTGCCCCACCCCGACGGGGGCACCACACAACGGCTTTTTGGTCGGATCAAGGCCGCCTTGTCACTGGACCATTACGGTCCTGTCACGATGCCCTGGTCAGCCCCAAAATCAGCATTTAGTCAGCACCAAATCAGCCTCAAGTTAGCTCCCGGTCGGCCTCTGGCCCAGCCTCCCGCAGCCCGTTCTGCCAGGTCGACGGCAGGGTCCCGAATCCGCGCTTGGCCCGGGTGCCCAACCAATAGCCAAACTGCGGGGGAACATGGCGAAATGGCCCTTCAACCCCGAGTTTTAGCGCGGCATCCATCGGCCAGTTGGGGTTATTGAGGATCTCCCGGCCGACCGCGATCAAATCTGCTTGTTTGTTGCGCAGGATTTGCTCGGCCTGGTCACCATGAATGATCAGGCCGACCGCCATGGTCATGATATCGGCATGCCGGCGCACATATTCCGCCAGCGGCACCTGATAGTTGTATTTGATCTCCTTGCCGAGGATCGGCGCCATCTCGCTGATTCCCCCTGACGAGCAGTCGATCACATCGACGCCCTTCCCCTTCAGGATCGCCGCCAGCCGCGCGCTCTGCTCCGGACTCCAGCCGGCATTGTCCTCGACCGACAGCCGCACGAACAGCGGCTTGTGGTCCGGCCAGTGCGTGCGCACGGCCTCGGTCACCTCGATCAGGAAGCGCATCCGGTTGGCTTCCGAGCCGCCATATTCATCGCTGCGCTGGTTCGAACGCTCCGAGAGGAATTCGTGCACGAGATAGCCATGGGCGCCGTGCAGCTCGAGCACCTCGAACCCGGCCTCGTGGGCGCGGCGGGCCGCCTGCCCCCAGGCCGCGACGAGGTCCTTCACCTCATGCGTTTCCAGCGCGCGCGGCGCCGGCCAGCGCTCGCTATGGGCGATCGCGCTCGGCGCCACCGGCGTCCAGGCATCCCAATCCTCGATCGCGGCGCTGCGTTCGAGCGGACGGTCGCCCTCCCAGGGGCGGCTTGCGCGCGCCTTGCGGCCGGAATGGCCGAGCTGGATGCCGGCGACCGCGTTCTGCTGCTTGATGAAGCCGACGAGCCGGCTGAGCGGCGCGATGAACTTGTCGTCCCAGATGCCGAGATCGCCGATCGTTCCGCAGCCGCGCCGCTCGACCTTGGTCGATTCGACGATCACGAGACCGGCGCCGCCGGCGGCGAACTTGCCGGCGTTCATCAGATGCCAGTCGGTCGGAAAACCCTTCTCGGCCGAATACTGGTGCATCGGCGGCACCACGATGCGGTTCCTCAGCGTGACGCCGCGGATGGTCATCGGCGAAAACAGCAGCATAACAGCAGCATATCGGACATCGCTTCCTCATGGAGGTCGTTACCCGGTTCGCGCGGGAACCTATACCGGCCGATCCCGTAGTTGCTGCCGACGATATACGCGCCGCGCGATCGTCGATAGAGGCACGGAAATTTCTGTTCCATCGCAACGAATTTTTGCGCGCGGAGGAAATGATGATCGCGGTGCGTGTTGTCCCGGGCAACCTTGAGGAGGACGCACCCATGAGAACCCGCACAACCGCACTGCTCATAGCCGGTGTCATGGTAACCGGCCCGATGCTGGCCCAACACGCGGCGGCCCAGAACCTGCCCAGCCAGAACCTGCAAAACGAGGCCGACAAGGGCGCGAAGACCCGCAACTCCGGCGAATCCGGCTACGTCGGTGATCAGGACAGACCCGGCGCGGCGGCAACGCCTCCGGGACGCCCTGATACCGCCGGTTCCACTGATGCCGCGACATCTCCAAGCGCCCAAAATTCCGGGACCGGGATCAGCGGCGCGCCGGGCAACAAGAACGGGCCGGCTGCAAAGCAAGGCACGGTCGGCTCGAATTCGCAGAACCTGCATGTTCGGGAACAGGATCCGTCGAACGTCAAGGGATTGCCCGGCAACAAGAGCGGCCCACCTGCAAAGCGCTAGGCCAGGCGCCGAGTTGTCAAGCGATCGTCAACCGAGACGGCGCCGGCGGAGCTCGATGAGCTGGATCGGCGCCGGCTTGAAATCGGACCGTTGATCGAAGCCGCTTGACCTTATTGAACCGGTTTGCGGTTCGCCGACAGGTCGGTCGGACAGTTTGCTCCGCATTCGATCGACTTCCCCTGGTCGGCGACGCGCCACACGAGCAGCGCGACAAGGACAATGATGGTGACGGTGAGCTTTGCCAATGCGTCGTGATTCAACTTCGACTCCGAACAGCAAACGACGTTAACAATAAAAATCATCAGTAGGTGAATGTGACGCCAGCAACCTTGGGAACGTGGAGGCGCGTGCGGTCGACGCGCCCGCATTCGGTAGCTGCACGCCATCATGGTACAGGCGTGCCGATGCCGGCAACCTCATCGGTCTGCATGGCAGCATGGCACGGCGGGCGGCGACTGCATTGGAACATTGTTAGCCTGTGTGCCGTTCGGTGGCTGTCCTCTGATCATTGGCCCAGAGGCACGAACACCTACTGCGGCCCCAGCCGTCACGCCGGGGCCGCAAATATTTGCAGTTCCAGGTGGACCGGAATTTTACGCTGAAGAATGCCGCGATCTCCGGGAACCTGCCCGTCCATCACCTAGCCCATATGGGCTACATCCTCACCGTGGCGATCAACTCCGCACGAGCCTTGCTGCGCCCGCGGCGATCGCGTCGTTGAAGCTCGTATCCCAGAATCTTCCGACCTCGGCGCGCGCGTCGAGCACGCCGAGCTTGAGGAAGGTGTCGGCAACCTTCTGGTGGGTCTCCGGCACATCGGGCGTTACACCAGCCAGCGAGAAGTCGTCGCTGCGGCGGGCGAATTGGTCGAGAATGTCCTGCAACGGCAGATGGGTTTCGGCGACCTGCGCCGCTGCATACAGGGGAAAATTCTTGTCGGCGAACGCATAGGCGCGCTGGATGCGCAGCAACAGATCGCTCACGGCCGCGTGGCGCAGCGGATCGTCGACCGCCTTCGGATTGGCGTAGATCGGGAAATTGCCGGAGAGATAGCCGACGCCGGTCTTGAGCAGCCGCGCGCCTTGCCTCGCGATGGCGAGCTGCCCATTGTAGCCATAGATCGCCCAGGCATCGAGCTTGCCGGAGGCGAACGCCGAGTAGCCGTCGGACGGCGTCAGATTGATGGCCTCGATATCGCTGAACGCGAGCCCGGCTTCCTCGAGCTGTTTGGCGAGGAAGTAATGTGCCGTGGTCGCGCGCACATAGCCGACGCGTTTTCCCCTGAGGTCGGCGATCGAATGGATCGGCGCATCCTTTGCCGCCACCGTGACCTGGATGTTGAGATCCTCATGGGTGACGGCGATGAAGCGCACCTTGGCGTTCTGGCGCGCGGCAAACATCGCAGGGATCTCGCTGCCCGATCCAATGTCGAGCGCATCGCCGTTCAAGGCCTCGATGTGGAGCACGCCATTGTTGAGCTCCTTCCATTCGATCTTGTAGGGCGTCTTGTCCTCGCCGGCGGCCTGCAGCAGCGGACGCCAGCCGCCCTTGTAATAGGCCACCCGCAAGGTGACGCCGCCGAGATCGGCGCCCCCACCCGCCCCGGCTTCCGCGCGCACGCCGCCGGCAACCAGACTTCCGGCGAGCACGCCGAGCGCAGAACGTCGCGAAAGGACAAATGGCGTGGTCACCGGCTTAGGCTCCTGATCAGCAGTTACATTGCCTGCAAGCTTAGGAGAAAACTCGACCATGTATATGAGACGCTATTTCGTTTTTCGTCTCGCGCGCGAAAAGCTCTTCCAAAGATTGCGGACGCGGCGCGGAAATCCATTTCCGGTGACGCAATCGTAGCCCGGATGAGCCTACGGGTCGCGCGAACACGCCCGATGACGGGCTCCGCGACATCCGGGGCCACTCAATGGCTGACTACGGTTGGCACCCCGCATATCGCTTCGCTCGTGCGGGCTACCCGCTATTCGCAGCTAGGAACACGAATGATGGCTTCTGATAGTATCCCCGCAGAGAATCCCTGGAATCGCTCCATGACCGAAGCCATTATCCGCTCCGCGGCGGAACACGATCTGCCGGCGGTGTTGAAGCTTTACCGGCATCTTCATCCGCACGATCCGGAGCTGGACACAGCCACAGCCAAGCGCGTCTGGTCGAGCTTGCTGACGTCCAGCTTCATGACCGTGATCGTGGCGCAGGCAGCAGAGCTGCTGGTGTCCTCATGCACGCTCGCGATCGTGCCGAACCTGTCTCGAGGCGGCAGGTCATACGGGGTGATCGAGAACGTCGTCACGCACGCCGACTACCGTCAGCTGGGGCTCGGCCGACGGGTTCTCGCGCATGCGCTCGAGATTGCCTGGCAGGCCGACTGCTACAAGGTCCTGCTGGCGACAGGGTCGCAGCGGGAGACCACCCTGCGCTTCTACGAAGGAGCCGGCTTTCAGCGTGGCGGTAAAACCTATTTCGAAGTACGCCGTCCCTAACAGGCAACGTGGCCCGAATGAGCGAAGCGATATCCGGGGCAGCTTCCAACGGCTGACCACGGGTGAGACCCGCATGTCACTTTCGCTCATGCGGGCTATAAACTACTTCGCAACCTCGTACACATCAGGATCGTAGCTCGAGCTCGGATTGGCGAACGCGTGGCGCAGCGCCGGCGAGATCGGGACGTTGTAGTTGATGCCGTTCGGCGGGGTCGGCTGCTCCAGCCACTTCTTGTACATGACCTCGATCTCCGGGCTCTTGTAGAGCTCTGCCGTGGCGCGGTCGGCGAGCGTCTTGAACGGCGCGTCCTCCCGGCGCAGCATGATGCCGAACGGTTCCGCCTTCGAGAAGGCCTCCTCGCTGATCATGTAGAGCGCCGGCTGCTTGGATCGCGCGATCGCCACTGCAAGCTGCACATCGTCGAGCGCGTAGGCCTGGGCGCGATCGGTCTCCAGCATCAAAAACGCCTCGGCCTGGTCCTTGGCCGGCTGAACGTTGATGCCGAGCTTGCGTTCGGTGTTGACCTTGATGAGCTGCGTGAGGTTCACCGAGCCTGCAACGGCGGTGACCGACTTGCCTTTGAGGTCGTCGATGGTGTTGATGCCGGCGGACTTTTTGGCGGCAAAGCGCGTCGCGCTCAGGAAGTGCGAGTTGGTGAAGGTCACCTGCTTCTGGCGCTCGGCGCTGTTGGTGGTCGCCGAGCAGTGCAGATCGATCGTGCCGTTGACCATCAGCGGGATGCGGTTCGACGAGGTCACCGGGAGATAGTCGACCGCGATGTCGGGCATGCCGAGCTCCTTCTTCACGGCACCGACGATCTTGAGGCAGATATCGAGCGCGAAGCCGATCGGCCGCTGATTGTCGTCGAGATAGCTGAAGGGAACCGAGGCTTCCTGAAAGCCGAGCGTGACCTTCTTCGCCTCCTTGATCTTCTGCAGCGTGCCCGAAAGCTCCTCGGCGGCCGCGGGGCTCGCGGCGAGCGTGAGGGCGAAAACGACGGCGGGCAAACGCATCAGCGGCTCCTGGGCGGTGATCAGACGGTGGTGATAGCCCACACACAGGCCTGGCGATAGAAGATGATGTGTCTATCAGCTATCGCGCTTTGCTATGGTTCGCCTGCCGAGCTTGCGACCACAGCCCGAGACATCCACACCCGGATTGCTACTTCTGCGCCCCGCCCTCGAGCAGGCGGTCGCCGACCAGGTGAACCGCGCCGCGGGTCCAGGAATAATCGGCGCCCATCCGCAAGCCGCTGTCGCCGCGTGAGACGACCGCGCCGCTGCGGGCGTCGCGCACCTGGAAGCCGACCGTGTATTCGGTCCGGCTGACCCGCCTGATCACGCCGATCAGCGATTGATCGGCGCCGAGCTGTTGCGCGATCGCCGCCTCGCATCCGTCACAGTCGCGCAGCGCCCGCGCCTTGACGGGCTCGGCGATTGCGCCGCCGGTATCGACCAGGCGGTAGCGGCCCGATTGCGCAAGCCGGTCGCGGACGCCCCGGGTGACATCGGCCAGCGTGGCGGCATCGGAGCCGGCAAGGCCGGACGACGGTGCCGCGGAATTGTCCTCGAGCTCGAACTCGAACACCGCAAGCCCGATCAGCGCCACGGCGGCGGCCGGTGCCGTCGGCAGCGCAGCGGCAAGAACGGCGCGCACCTCGCGCGACACGAACATCCGCGCATGGTCCCATGCCTCGTCATTGTCGCCACGAAACGTGTAGAGCTTTTCATACAGCACACGGCTCGCGCCGACATCGATGACCGCCACCTTGGCCCACTGCACCAGCGTGCTCATCTTCTGCACGCCGCCGACCACCTTGATTTGGGCGTCGCCGGCGGGCGCCGCTGGCGGCACCAGGCGATAGCGCGGCTCCGCGGCAATATCGGCGCGCAGCGCCGCCATGAACGCATCCAGCCGCTTCTGATGCACGGCGGTCTGGTCGATCACCTCGCCCGAGGTGTCGACATAGCTGAAATCGTCGATGCTGACGCCGAGCGGGGGAGCCACGGCGGCGCCGGTCTCGGCGCGCAGCGGGCAAGGTCCGGCCAGAAGACCGACCAACGCAAGGGCGTGCAAGACGAAGCGGGACTGGCGCATGATTGAGGCCTTTCAGGTGCTGGCGCGGGGTCGATCGCAGCCTAGGCCTGCGGCCTCCGTCCCGCAGCGGAGCGCCTCCCGGCCGCTGCCGGGAAAATTTCACGACGGTGGTCCGCACTCAAGGCGACGCTTCTCGACGCCTTCGTTCTGCCGTTTAATGGGCGTGACGGCCCTGCCCGCAACCACGCGCCGAAGGTCGTCTGCGACCTCTGAGGATACGCCCATGCGGAATTGGTCCGGAAGCGATCTGAAGCTGCGGCTGACGTTGCGCGTGGCTGTGGTGTCGATGCTCTGCTTTGCAGCGATCTCCGGCTACTTCCTGATCGACACCGACCGCTCGGTGCGCGCCAGAATCGCTGCCGTTGCCGATGTCGCCGCCAGGACGCTGGAGCTGCAGCAGAGCAAGATCCAGTGGCTGAACAATCCGCGCTCCGATTTCCCCGATCTCGACAGCGTTGCCGCCTCGGTCATGGCGCCCGGCCTGTGCCTCGCGTTTCGCAGCAATAGCGGCGAGATCAGCCAGCGCTTCTGCGGCGGCACGCAGACCGATACGGCCGCGCCGCCGCAGGCCTTTGCGGCGCTCTATCGCCGCCTGTTCGATCCCGGCCGGGAGACCGTGCGCCCGGTGATTGCGCGGGGCCAGGCGATCGGCGAGGCCGTGGTCTGGGTCGATCCAGGCGTGTTGACGACTGAGGCCTGGCACGATGCCGGCCGGCTGATGGCGGTGCTCATGATCGCGCTGCCGCTACTCTGCGCCCTGGTCTACGCGGCGCTGTCGCGCGCGCTGCGTCCGACGCGGCTGATCCGCGACGGGCTCGAGCGGATCGCCACAGGCGACCTCGCCGCGCGCCTGCCGCCGTTCGATCTCGCCGAATTGTCGGCGATCGGCGACGTCTTCAATCATCTCGCCGAGCGCCTCGCCGCCGCGCTTTCCGACCGCAACGCGCTGACGCAAAAACTGATCCTGGTGCAGGACGAGGAGCGCCGGCATCTCGCACGCGAGCTGCATGACGAGTTCGGGCAATCGCTGGCCGCCATCCGCGCGCTCGCCGCCTCGGCGCGCCTGACTGCGGTCCAGGATTGCCCGGCCCTGCTCACCGAATGCGACGGCATAGCGCGGACCGCGACCGACATGATGGAGACGTTGCGCGGCGCCCTCTTCAGGTTGCGCCCGCCCGATGTCGACGAGCTCGGCCTTGCGGCCAGTCTGGAGGGCCTGATCGCGGGCTGGAACGGCCGCAGCCGGGGACAGCCGCGGTTCGAGATCGCCATAGCGGGATCGCTCGAGCGCATCCCCGCCTCCACCGGCGCCAACCTCTACCGCATCGTGCAGGAGGCGCTCACCAACGCAGCCAAGCACGCCGGCGCCACGCGCGTCATGCTGCGGCTTGAGATGCGCGAGACGGCTTCGGCCGGCGGCGGCAGCGAGATCGTGCTCGCGATCGATGATGATGGCGGGCCGGGTGATCCTCCAGTGAAGTCCGGCATGGGCCTGCTCGGCATGCGCGAGCGGGTCGCGGCGCTGGGCGGGCGGCTGAGCTTCGAGGCCGGACAGTCCAACGGCTCGTCGCTCCGTGTCAGTGTACCCGTCGCGGCCGGCCGAGAGGCCGCACCGGTGGAACGCGCGGCATGAGCAACACGGCGCGAACCATCATGCTGGTCGACGACCACGCCGTCGTTCGGGAGGGCTACCGGGCAATGCTGCAGAAGCAGCCGGGGCTCTCGGTCGTCGCCGAAGCTTCCGACGGCGTCGAGGCCTACCGCCTTTACAAGGAGACCGGGCCCGACCTCGTCATCATGGACCTGTCGATGCCCGGCATCGGCGGCATCGAGGCCATCCGGCGCCTCAGGCAGTGGGACAAGCGGGCAAAGGTCCTGGTGTTCACCATGCACCAGAACGCGGCGTTTGCCGTGCAGGCGATCCGCGCCGGCGCGAGCGGCTATGTCACCAAGACCAGCCCGCCGGAGACGCTGGTGCATGCCGTGATGGAAGCGTTGTCGGGCAGGATCGCGATCAGTCCGGACATCGACCATGAGCTCGCGCTCAGCCACCTTGCCGGCGAGACCGCCGCCGCCGACCTCCTCACGGCGCGGGAATTCGAGGTGCTGCGCATGTTGCTCGCGGAAAAGACCACCGACGAGATCGCCGAGGCGCTGCATCTCAGCCCCAAGACGGTCGCGAACCTGCATTCCCTGATCAAGGACAAGCTCGGCGTCGGCACGGACATCGAGTTGGTCCGCCTCGCGCTGCGCCAGGGCATCCTCACGCCGATCGATCTGGGCGAACGGTGAGCCTTCATCGCCGAATGACTGAGGCTGCCCCACAGCCGTTCTTGCCTTACGGGCAGGTTGACGAAACCGGGGAGACAATCCAGAATAGCGACATGCGCAACATCTGTTCCATGTCTTTGACCACCGCGACGACCAGCCTTGGCGGGTCGTCTCCTGGTCGTATGCGGTAACAGACTGCATAACCAGACAAGGCCCCGCCGGCGACGGACGGGGCTTTTTTCATGCGCAAACTCGTCCGCGCTGCTTCCAATCAGGAGAGCAAGCTATGGACGATCTCGATCACAGAAGCCTCGGAACGCGTCTCGATCTTTGGCACATCCAGGAGGATGCGCCAGGGATGGTGTTCTGGCATCCGCGTGGCAACACGCTTTATCGTGTGCTGGAGGACTACATCCGCCGCAAGATGCGCCGGTTGGGCTATGCCGAGGTTCGAACGCCCCAGCTGCTGCCCCGCGAGCTCTGGATTCAAAGCGGCCATTGGGAAAAATTCGGCGCGTACATGTTCGGCTTTGCCGGCGGCGAGCGCGCAATGGCGCTCAAGCCGATGTCGTGTCCCTGCCACGTCCAGATCTTCAACAAGGGCCTGCGTTCCTGGCGCGACCTGCCGCTGCGCTACGCCGAGTTCGGCGTCTGCCACCGCGATGAGCCGTCGGGCTCGCTGCACGGGCTGATGCGCACGCGCGGCTTCGAGCAGGACGACGCCCATGTCTTCTGCTGCGAGCAGGACGTGCCCAACGAAGTCGCCCGCTTCGTTGCGCTACTGTCCGAAGTCTATGCCGAGTTCGGCTTCCCGGCGCCCGAGGTGTCGCTCTCCACCCGGCCGGCTGCGCGCGCCGGCTCGGACGAATTATGGGATTGGGCGGAAGCGTCCCTTGCCGCGGCCGCGCGCCAATGCGGGCTGTCATACGCGATCCAGCCCGGCGAAGGCGCCTTCTACGGGCCCAAGCTGGAGTTCGCGCTGCGCGACCGGCTGGGCCGGTCCTGGCAATGCGGAACGGTTCAGCTCGACAGCGTTCTGCCGGGCCGTCTCGACGCGTCCTATGTCGGACCGGACGGCGATCGCGCGGTCCCGGTGATGATCCACCATGCGGTGTTCGGTTCAATCGGTCGCGTCATCGCGATGCTGCTTGAACATCATGCCGGCGCGCTGCCGTTCTGGCTGTCGCCCGACCAGGTTGCGGTCGCTCCGGTCTCGCGTGATTACTCTGAATACGCGGTCAAGGTTCTCGATGCGCTCGAAGCAGAAGGCATCAGAAGCGTCCTGTTCGCCAGCGCCGACACGTTGTCGCGACGGATCGTTGCCGCGCATGAGGCGAGTATTCCAGTCGTGTCCGTCGTCGGGCAACGTGAAGCGCAACAAGGCACCGTGAGCCTCCGCGAGCGCGCCGGAGCCGTTTCCGTTTTGCCGCTAAATGACGCCGTCCGGGCGCTTCGAGCGCGTGCTCGTCCGGGCAAGGTCGCCGAGTGAAAATTCGCTGTGCGTTGCCCGCTGTGCCGGGGAGCTCCGCGACCCAAACAAAGGGCCCCAGCGAGGGGGTACACGCTGAGGCCAGAGCAACTTGGTCACACCATCCTAGACCTCGCCCCGGCGCTTTCCTTTGCTCCTTCGGAGTTACCGGATTCATACGGGTCGAAGACTGAACCTTATTGCTCGCTCGCGCGTATCCATAACATCAGGATTTTGCCATTCCTCCTGCGGCTAGAACCAACGCCGCCCGTCGTATTTCAATGCGGGCGGCGTTGCGCGTCTCCGCCCTGCGGCGAGACGCGACCCCGGCGTGCCCACACAGCTGACACGAATGAAAGTTCCCCGGCAGGAACCGGAACGGATATCAGCCGACGTGAGTTGGACAGCATGATCCTTGAAGGATGGAGCACCATCGCCGTGAGCCGAAAAACCCTGCAGGCACGTTCGGAGCAGGCGCTCGTCGTCGTCATCCTCAGCACCGGCGCGCTCATCGCCTACCTCGGCCTGGCGCTTTCCAGGATATGAGAGGTCTGCCCGGCAAGCAGCAAGTCGCTTGACGCACCAAAAGCCCGGAAGGCCCAATCACTGATTTGCCCGACGGCGCAAGCCTCGCAGGATCGAGGGGCGGATCGCGGTCGTCACGAACGTGGGTCGAGATGCGGTGGACGCGGAGCGTTGCGACTGACGAGCGCAGGCAATGCGGACGGCGAAGTCGTGTGGTCCTGACGTCCTAGCGGCGTGTCTCCCGCGAGATGCGAAGCATCGTCGCGAGGCGGTGACAAGCAAGCCTGGTCTCGCCGGGGAGAGCACGAAATAAGCCGTAACCCATCGCGCAGGGAAAGCCGGAGTCTCCGGTCACACCTGTGGTCCTACCCCCGAGCTTTCTACCTTTTGCTCGGGGCCCATGAGTGCGATCGGCACCCGGCTTTCCCTGCGTCCTCTTCAAGAGCGAAGGCGAAACGAAATGCAAAGCTCGGGCATTCATGTCGCGAGAACGTCGATGTGTGACTCACGGATCGTGCAACACATTCGCTGTCGTCCCTGCGAAAGCAGGGACCTATAACCACCGAAGGTGATTGTTGCGCGACGCTGGGGCCACAGCCCTCTTTTACAACACGACCCTGTGGTTATGGGTCCCTGCTTTCGCAGGGACGACGCCGGGAGAAGCCGCCGCTCCTCGGTTCAAGCACAGGCGTCTCTGGAATACTGGATCACCCCATGCGCGGGTGATGACACCGCGTGAATGGACCGAGCCGGGCCAACGTCAGCACCTTGGTCGCATGTCTGCCGCACAAATCGAGGACATTGCCGGCCGCCCGCAATTCTCGTACACGGTTTCACGCAATGACCTCGCAACTCTCTCCCGATTCCGTCGACGTGCTGCTGTTCGATATCGGCCGCGTCGTGCTTGACATCGACTTCGAGAAGGTGATGGCGCACTGGGCGCGGCATGCCGGCTGCGCGCCGGCCGACCTCGCCACGCGCTTTGTCGTCGACGACAGCTTCAAGCATCACGAGATTGGCCGGATCGACGATGCGGCGTTCTTTGAAAACCTGCGGCGGACGCTCGGCATCAACCTCACCGATACGCAGTTCCTGGAAGGCTGGAATGCGATCTTCACCGGCGAGATGCCGGGGATTGCCCCCCTGCTCGCCACCGCCGCCAGGCGGATGCCACTCTACGCCTTCTCCAACACCAATCCGGCTCATGTCGCGCATTTCTCGGTCACCCATGCCGAGCTGCTCAGCCATTTCCGCACCGTCTTCCTGTCCTCGACGATCGGGTTTCGGAAACCCGACGCCGAGGCCTACGATCATGTGGTAAAAGCCATCGGCGTGCCGGCGTCGCGGATCCTGTTCTTCGACGATCTGGCTGCCAACATCGAGGGCGCGCGGGCGCGCGGCCTTCATGCCATCCACGTGACATCGACGGATGACGTGGCGAGGGCTCTGACTGCACTTGGTCTTGAACATTTGGATTGAAGGAGCTCCGAGCGTGGCCCTGATGCCGGTTGCCGATGCCCTGTCCGCTGTCCTCGCCGGCGCCGAACCGCTGCCGGAGGAGATGGTCGCGCTCGATGCCGCCTACCACCGCACCCTGGCGCGCGACCTCGCCGCCCGGCGCACCCAGCCGCCGCAGCCGATGTCGGCGATGGACGGCTATGCCGTGCGTGCGGCCGACGCTGGTGATCTGAAGGTCCGGCTCAGGGTGATCGGCGAAGTCGCCGCCGGCCGGCCGTTCGAGCGCACGGTCGGCGCCGGCGAAGCGGTGCGGATCTTCACCGGCGGCGTGATCCCCCATGGCGCCGACGCCGTCATCATTCAGGAAGACACCGCCGTCGACGGCGACCACATCACGATCACGGAGCTAGCTGCCGCCGGACGGCACATCCGCCCGGCCGGCGTCGATTTCCGTGAAGGCGACGTGCTGCTCGCGGCCGGCAGCCGCCTCTCCGATCGCGCGCTGTCGCTGGCGGCCGCCATGAACCATCCGGAGCTCGCGGTGCACCGCCGTCCCAAGGTCGCGGTGCTGGCGACCGGCGACGAGCTGGTGATGCCGGGCTCGACGCCCGGCCCCGGCCAGATCGTCTATTCCAACGGCTATGCGCTGCGGGCGCTGGCGCGCGCCGAAGGTGCCGAGACCGTCGATCTCGGGGTTGCCGCCGACACGGTGGAAGCCACCACCGCCGGCATCCGCCGGGCGCGCGAGACCGGTGCCGACATCCTGATCACGACCGGCGGCGCCTCGGTCGGCGACCACGACCTGGTCAAGCAGTCGCTGGAGGCCGAGGGCGTCGAGATGGCGTTCTGGCGGATCGCGATGCGGCCCGGCAAACCGATGATGCATGGCCGGCTCGGCGCGATGCGGGTGATCGGCCTGCCCGGCAATCCGGTGTCCTCCTATGTCTGCGCCTTCCTGTTTCTCGTGCCGTTGATTCGGGCGCTGAGCGGCCGGAAAGCGATTCACCATCGCCGCGCGAGCGCATTGCTCGGCCGCGACCTCACCGCCAACGACCAGCGCGAGGACTATCTGCGCGCTCGCCTCGAGGAGCGCGAGGACGGCACGCTGATCGCAACGCCTGTCACGCAGCAGGACTCGTCGCTGCTCGGGAATCTCGCTGCGGCACGGGCACTTCTCGTGCGTCCGCCGTTTGCGCCTGCCGCCGTCAAAGGCAGCGAATGCGAGATCCTGACGCTGCCTGAGTGACAGCGCAGTTTGGATCGCTTGAGCGCTCACCGGATGCGTTCACCGGAAATTAAGTGGTTGCGGAACACATATCGAACATATAGTGTCCGTTCATGATTTGTTTCGAGTACTGGTGTGTACAAATGGGAGGCCGCGAGGGAGCGCTTGTGATGAGCACCGTGCTCCTGAGGTCAGGCCCCGCCTGAAAAGTCTCGGAATCGAACGACGCTACCAACCGGGGGAATACTCGAGATGCTCACGCGCAAACAGTACGAACTTCTGCGTTTCATCAATGAACGTCTGAAAGAGGCCGGCGTACCGCCCTCCTTCGACGAGATGAAGGATGCGCTCGACCTGCGCTCGAAGTCCGGAATCCACCGCCTGATCACTGCACTGGAGGAGCGCGGCTTCATCCGCCGCCTGCCCAACCGCGCCCGCGCCATCGAAGTCATCAAGCTGCCCGAGCTCTCGGCCGGCGGCGGCAACGGCCGCCGCGGCTTCACCCCGAGCGTCATCGAAGGCACCCTCGGCAAGCGCACCAGCACGCCGCCGATCGCCGAGGACGACGGCAACCGTCCGGTCGCGGTCCCCGTGATGGGCCGGATCGCTGCCGGCACGCCGATCGAGGCGCTGCAGACCCGCAGCCACACCATCAGCGTGCCGCCCGACATGCTCGGCTCCGGCGAGCACTATGCGCTGGAAGTGCGCGGCGACTCGATGGTCGACGCCGGCATCCTCGACGGCGACATGGCGCTGATCCAGCGCAACGACGTCGCCAATACCGGCGACATCGTGGTGGCGCTGATCGACGAGGAGGAAGCCACCCTGAAGCGCTTCCGCCGCCGCGGCGCGTCGATCGCGCTGGAGCCGGCCAATACCGCCTATGAAGTGCGCATCCTGCCGCCGAACCGGGTCCGCATCCAGGGCAAGCTGATCGGCCTCTATCGCAAATACTGATGGCGGCAAGGAACGAGCGACACATCGGATCGTTCCTTGAATGATAGCGTAACGTGCGGCCTACCCGATGCGCTCCGATACCTCTCACGCAGCGTCGCGTGTTTGTGATCGGGAGCGTTGGGCGACCAGTCGTACAATCGCCCAGAAACGAGGAGACACTCGTTCGCTATCGTCCACTCTGGTAGAGGCCCTATGCCTCAAGGAGAGGCACGGGTCGCTACCTCGATTTGAGGAGCCATCCGATGTGTGACTATAGTCTGCACGCCGTGGCGTCGCGCCCCGCCATTGTTGGAGAGACGCTGATCACCACGACTTTCCGCGGGACGTCGACCCGCGGCTTTGCTTCGGAGACCGATCCCACTGTCGCGGTCTGCATGCTGCCGGGCACCGAGCTCGCTTTCGCCGAGAACGTTCGCTACGACAGCCGCTGGATCTGGACCAAGACGATGAACTTCCGCGTCGGCGTGTTCAACGAAGTCGAGCCCGACGTTCCCGATCGCCATCATGACGCGGTCGAATTCCCCGACGGCAGCCATGTGCTGGTGACCCAGCTCGTCGAGGGACAACGCGTCAGCGTGCTGCAATTGCCGGCACTGCATCCGCCGGTCGAGCAGAAGCCGAAGGTTGTGGAGCGGCGGCCCTCCGCATTTGCGTCGCTGTTTTTGGGTTGAACGCATCGTCGCCGCGGAATGAGCTGTCCGGCGGCGGGTGACCTAAGCGATTTCGAGCGACCCCGGACGCCGGGTTCCGGGGCGCGGCTGGAGAATTGCGTCGGCGCGCGCCTTGGCGCATCATCGGGCACGGAGGACGTGCGTGGTGGTCGACAAGGTCACATGGCAAAAGGCCGGACGCGTCACGGAGCCGGGCCGGTATATGTTCCGGTTCGGCTGGCTGACGGTGACGGCTGACGACCTGAAGGTCTGGGAGCAATTCCCCGAGGCTTCCTTCACCCTCGTCAAGAAGCCCGACGCCGGCCCCGACTCCGACGAATACCACCTCGGCCTGTTCGAGCTGCCCACCGGCACCTCGCTCGATCCGGGCTAATCCTCGGCCTGCAAATCGGTCTCGGCCGGCGTCGTATCGACGGCGGGCCGCGGCGCGCTGGCGGGCGTGCGCAGCGTCGTCTCGCTCTCGCTATCGCCGGGAACCGCCGGCGACCACGGCCGGTCGATCCCGCCGGGCTTGACCGCATCGATGGCATAGCCGTCCCTGATGCGCCGCAGCACCAGCGCGCCGTGGCGCCGCAACCGCTCGGCATCGATCACCGAAGCCGCGCAATCCTTCGGCGCCGGACGCGCGCTCACGATCAGCGCCGCACGCTCGCAATCGTCGGCCAATGCCTCCGGCCGGCTCGCCAGCGCGACGAAGGCGCCGCGGGGACCTTGCGTCACGCAGCCGCTCGGATCGCAAGAGACACCCTCACCGAGCGATGCGTCGGTGGCGATCCGCGCATCGGCATCCGCCGCCAGCCACTCCTTCACGAGAAAGGCATCCTTGGCGCTGTGCATCAGATGCAGCCGCCCGTCGCCGCCCCGCACCGCGACGTTGCGCCCGTCGGCAGAGACCAGCACGTCGGGCTGCGGCACCCGCACCGCCCAGACCGAAGCCACCACCAGCAGCATCGCACCCGACCAGCGCAGCGGCGAACGCAGCAATCCGAGCAGGATCAGCCCGGCGCTCGCCAGGATCATCGGTCCGACGCCGAACGCCGCCATCCGACCGACTGCGCCGGGGAGCGCTGCGACCCATTGCGTCACCAGGATCATCCAGTCGATGCCGAACCCCATGATCGCCCAGAACACGCCGTCGAAGCCGAACGGCATGGCGAGCAGCCCGAGCAGGCCGGCCGGCATCACGACCGCCGACACAACCGGCATCGCCGCAAGGTTCGCCAGCAGCCCGTAGGGCGTCACGCGATGGAAGTGGAATGCGGCGTAGGGCGTGGTCGCGAGCCCCGCCACCAGCGAGGCCAGCATCAGCATCGTGAGCTCACGCCCGCCCCACAGCGCAAGGCGCGCGGTCGCCGAATGATCGGGCGACGCCAGCAGGTTCGGCAGCCCGATCTGCACCAGCGCCACCAGCCCCAGCGTCGCCGCAAACGACATCTGGAAGCTCGGATGCACCAGCGCCTCCGGCGCGATCGCGAGCACGATCAGCGCCGCCACCGCCAGCGTGCGGAAGGTGATCGCGCGGCGGTCGACGATGACAGCGATCAGCACCACGGCCGTCATGAAGAACGACCGCTGGGTCGCGACCTCCGCTCCCGACAACAGGAGGTAGAACGCCGCTGCGACAAGCGCAGCCGCCGCCGCCCATTTCTTGATCGGGTGTCCGGCCGTCAGCGCCGGAAACAGCGCAAGCAGCGCGCGGATCGTGAAGAACACGACGCCGGCGACCACGGCCATGTGGTAGCCGGAAATCGACAGCACATGGCCGAGCCCCGAGATGAACATCGCGTCGTTGACGGGCGTCGTGATCGCATCGCGCCGGCCGGTGAGCAGCGCCGTTGCGATCGCGCGCTGATCGCCATCGAGCGTGGTGCGGATGCGTGCGTCGATGGCGTCGCGCAAGCCCTGCATGAAGGCGGCATAACGCAGCGCGAGGCCGCCGCTCGCCGATGGCTCCCTGGTCTTCACCGCGCCCATCACGAAGCCGGAGGCGCCGATACCCTGGAAATAAAGGTCGCGGCCGAAATCGTAGGAGCCCGGTCGCTGCGGCCCGAGCGGCGGCATCAGCCGCGCCTTCAATTCGACGAAGCTGCCGACCTCGGGCGCGGTGCCCTTCTTGACCGAGAGCCTGACGCGCTCGAGTTTCGGGACCTCGCGCTGGCTTTCCATCGACACGACGCGCAGCACGAAGCGGTCGGTCTTCTCCCTGACGTCGCGTGTCTCGACGAAGCCGGTCAGCGCCACGGAAAATATCGGCCGCGCCAGCACGCCGTGGGCGATCCGCTCGGTCTTCCATGTCGCGGTCGCAAAGCCCGCCGCGACCGCAGCGAGCATCACGACGGCGGGAAACACGCTGCGCCGGCGCAGCAGCAGTGCCAGCAGGCAGAGCGCGATCGCGACTGACGCCGCGACCGACAGCACCGGCTCGTGCTCGGCCGCGAAATAGAACGCAATCCCGGTGCCGAACGCCACCGGCACCCACGGCAACAACCGCCCGGCCCCCGTCTCCGCGCGCACCCAATGCCGCAATGTCTCGACGAGTGGCCGCCAGATGCCGGCGCACACAGGAATATAGCCGCCGACCGGCGCAGCCGCGCGCGGCGGCCACGTCCCCGCGTAGCCGCGTCTGCCGCCCGGCGTCGTGCCCTGCTCCGCCATTCCGCTCGCGATCCCTGCCGGGGGCAAGGCTAGCGGAAGCTGCGACCTGATCGCTAGCGGAACGGATCAAGAACACGGGACCGGCCAGCCGGGATACCAGGACCGACCTGCGTCACGGCTCCCGGCGGCAGGCCGCCGCCGGTGCCTGCGTCAAACCGGTCGAGCCGAAAGTCTCATTAGGTGCCGATCCCATTGGGACTAGACTGTCCTGATGCCTCCACTCCCGGACAGACAGGGATGAGGTGGCAACGGCTCGCGGCACTGAAGGCCGCTGGAGCTCTTCTCAGGTGGCCCAAAACTCCCCTGAGATCAGGCGTTGCGGACAAACTCGCAAATCTCGCCTGCAACGCCGCGCACCACGCGCACGCCGCGAGCGGATCGAGCGCTGAAAAACGCGAAGAGTAGCGTTTGCAATTGATAGGAGCAGCACATGGCAATTCGAGTACCGAGCGATTTTCGTCGCGTGATTGTCGCTGCGTCAGTGGGAAACATCATTGAATGGTACGACTTCTACATTTTTGGCAGCCTGGCCGCAGTTCTGTCGGTCAAATTCTTTGAGCAATCCCACCCCGTCGCAGCCCTGCTGAGCACGATCGCGCTGTTCACTGCGGGATTCCTGATCCGTCCCCTGGGGGCTTTCCTGTTCGGATGGATGGGCGATCGGGTCGGCCGCAAATATACATTTCTCATTACGCTGAGCGGAATGGGACTGGGGACGGGCGCGATCGGACTGATCCCAACCTATCAGTCGATCGGCCTGACGGCCGCATTCGTTCTGTTCGGCTTGCGGATGATCCAGGGTCTCTGCCTGGGCGGCGAATATGGCGGCGCCATCACCTATGTCGCCGAGCATGTTCCGGACGACCACCGCGGCTACTACACAGGCTGGCTGCAAACCTCGCCGACGCTTGGGATCGTGGTGTCGCTGGCCGTGATCGTCCTGACCCGGACCTGGGCCGGCAATCAGGCCTTCGACGAATGGGCGTGGCGCGTTCCGTTCCTGGTCTCGTTCGTGCTGGTCGCGATCGCCATCTACATCCGCCTCCAGCTCCAGGAGACGCCGATTTTCCAGGAGATCAAGGCACGCGGACAGATGACCAGGAATCCTTGGCGGGAAGCTTTCCTCAGCACCAACATCAAGTACATCTTGATCGCCATCGTCGTCCTGATCGGACAGGGCGTGGTCTGGTACAGCGGTCAATTCTGGGCGCTGTACTTCCTGCAGCAGGTCTCCAAGGTCGATCCGGTTACCTCGGCCTATATCGTCGGAACCGCACTGCTGATCGCAACGCCGAGCCTGATCTTCTTTGGCTGGCTGTCGGACCAGATCGGCCGCAAATCCGTGATCCTCGGAGGAATGCTGCTTGCCGCGCTCACCTACTATCCGCTGTATCTGTGGCTCGGCATGGTCACGCAGCCGGGACACATCAACTATCCGGTCGCCGTCTTCATCATCTTCATCCTCGTCTGCTACGTCGGGATGGTGTACGGGCCGGTCGGCGCGTTCCTGGCGGAGTTCTTCCCGGCCAGGATCAGGTACACCTCGGTCTCGGTGCCGTATCATATCGGCAACGGTTGGGGCGGCGGATTGGTGCCGTTCATCACATCGGCCGCCTTCGCAGCGACTGGCAGCATCGGCTACGCGCTGATCTACCCGATTGTCGTTCCCGCGGTGTGCTTCGTGATCGCCCTCTTCATCATGCCGGAGACACGCAAGACCAGAATTTGGGAGCAGATCGAGGCACGAGCCGCATCGTGACCGAGTGGCCTCGATGAGGGAGCGACCAACGCTTGCGGCAAGAGTCATGGCCTGGTCATGACCGCCCTGCAGCGCGTACGGGACGACGCTTCGTCCTGTACGCGCGTGATTCCGCTGCGGAGCTTGCATCGGCATGAGGTCAACGCGCCTCGGAGGGATCCGGTTTTGCGCAATCCCTATCTCTCCGGCCGCCTGTGACTGGCGGTCAGGCCAACGTTTCAGTCGGCTCCCTCTCAGCCAGCCCGGTGATGCCAGCGATCGTGCCACCAAATGGCAAAATCACGATCCATCGTCAGCTCCCAGCAAGCGAGCACGATCACCGCGATGCCGGCGAGCACGCTGCTCGTCGTGGCCGATCCATGTTCGTAGCTGAACGTCCAGGGTGCCAGCACCAGGGCCAGCCCCATCAGCATCTCGCCCCATTCCTCCAGATAGGACGGAATGATGAATGCCTCGATGGCAAACAGCACGACGCCCAATCCAAGCGCGATGGAGATCCAAAGAGCTGCCCCGGAGAAGCCCAGGGCAAACGGCGACGCGACCAGCCAGACGCCAACCAACAGGCTGACAGCATCCTGCCAGTGTTGAATGCGCATAATCCTCACCTCCCTCTTCCGAGCATATGGTGCGGCGGGGACAAAAAGGCATCGGTCCGACCTGCGATGTGTTGCCGCTCTTGATCCGCAAGCCGACGACCATGCGGCCGTCCGCCCGGAAGCCGCCCTCCACAGCCTCCGACCGTGGTCCCGTCTCGCGATCCAGCGAGGTCCAGACGGCCTGCAAGTCAGGGGCAAGATCGCTTGGCTGACCGGCGGCCGCGAGGTGCACAACGCCCAGCCAAAAACGCTGCCTGACCACGAGGGCCCGCCGGCCCTCGACGCTTATGCCACGCTCCGGCGTGGAGCCTAGATCAGCGGTGTCTGCGACGAGACATGATGGCAGGCGATCTTCCAGTCACCGCCCTCGCGCGCGATCACCCAGGTGATCTTGACGGCCAGCGAGGGCGCATCGCAGTCGAGGAAGAACGACGCGATAGCCGCCATGTTGACGAGATCGGCATTCACCCGTTCGGTCCTGACGTCGCTGAACTGTACTCGCGGTGCGTGCCAGCGCGGTAGGCCGTCAAAGTAGGCTTTGACCCCCTCGCGGCCGCGATAGAGCGTCGGGTTCGAGCCGAAGAAGAAGGCGTGCCGCGAATAGAGCGCAGCAAGCACCTCCGCATCGAGCTTGCCGAAACCCGCGGACCATCTGGCGATGATGGCGGAGGCGACATCGTCTGCTTCGTCAGGCACCGATCGCCTCCGTCCGTTGTTCGCGCCGGATCGCGTTAACCCTTGCCGCCGACTTCCTTGGCGAAGGTGTCGCGCAGGCCGATGGTGCGGTTGAACACGAGCCTGTCCGGCGTCGAATCCGGATCGCGCACGAAGTAGCCCTGCCGCTCGAACTGCATCGCGTCGGGCGAATTGCCCTCGGCGATCGCAGGCTCGACCCGCGCATCGGTGAGCACTTCGAGCGACTGCGGGTTGAGGTCGGCGACGAAATTCGTGGCGTTCGGGCTCGGGTTGGCGAACAGCTGATTGTAGATGCGGATTTCCGCCGGCTTCGACTGCGCCGCCGGCAACCAGTGCATCGTCGCCTTCACCTTGCGGCCGTCGGGCGCGTTGCCGCCCTTGGTCGCGGGATCGTAGGTGGCGCGGAGCTCGACGATCTCGCCCGCGTCGTTCTTCACGACGCTGGTGCACTTGATGAAGTAGGCATAGCGCAGCCGCACCTCATTGCCGGGCGAGAGGCGGAAGAACTTCTTCGGCGGGTTTTCCATGAAGTCGTCGCGCTCGATATAGAGCTCGCGGCCGAACGCGATCTTGCGGGTGCCGGCGTCCGGATTATCGGGATGGTTGATCGCCTCGATCTCCTCGACCTGCCCTTCCGGATAGTTCTCGATCACCACCTTGAGCGGCCGCAGCACCGCCATGCGGCGCAGCGACGTGCGGTTCAGCTCCTCGCGGATGCAGAATTCGAGCATGCCGACATCGACCACGCTGTTGGCCTTGGCAACGCCGATGCGCCTGATGAACTCGCGCACCGCGGCCGGCGGCACACCGCGCCGCTTCAGGCCGGCGATGGTCGGCATCCGCGGATCGTCCCAGCCCGAGACGTGGCCGTCACGGACGAGCTGGGTCAGCACGCGCTTGGACAGCAGCGTGTAGGTCAAATTGAGCCGCGCCATTTCGTACTGGCGCGGCTTCGACGGCACCGGCAGCTTGTCGAGCAGCCACTCATAGAGCGGGCGGTGATCCTCGAACTCCAGCGTACAGATCGAATGGGTGATGCCCTCGATGGCGTCCGACTGGCCGTGCGCGTAGTCGTAGCTCGGATAGATCGACCATTTATCGCCGGTGCGCGGATGGTGAGCGTGCAGGATGCGGTACAGCACGGGATCCCGCAGGTTGATGTTGCCGGCGGCCATGTCGATTTTGGCGCGCAGCACGCGGGCGCCGTTCGCGAACTCGCCGGCCTTCATGCGGCGGAACAGATCGAGGTTCTCCTCGACCGACCGGTCGCGGAACGGCGAGTTCTTGCCGGGCTCGGTCAAGGTGCCGCGGGACAGCCGGATCTCCTCCTGCGACTGATCGTCGACATAGGCATGGCCCGCCTTGATCAGGCCTTCGGCCCAATCGTACAGGCGCTCGAAATAGTCCGAGGCAAAGAAGAGATTCTTGCCCCAATCGTAGCCGAGCCAATGCACGTCGGCCTGGATCGAGTCGATGTACTCCTGCTCCTCCTTGGTCGGATTGGTGTCGTCGAAGCGCAAATTGCACTGGCCGCCGAACTCCTGCGCGATGCCGAAATTCAGGGCGATCGACTTGGCGTGGCCGATATGCAGGTAGCCGTTCGGCTCCGGCGGAAAGCGGGTCACGATCCGGTTGTGCTTGTGGGAGGAGAGATCGGCCTGGACGATGTCGCGGATGAAGTCGCGCCCTGCCTCTGCCGTCATGTCAGTCGTCATCAAATGGTTCCCTGGAGGAGTCAGCTCAACCTTCTGCCAAATTCGCGCCGTCCGGCCAAGCCTGGTTTCAAGGCTTGGTTTCAGGGCCTGGTTCGGCCGGCAAAAGGTCAGCCGGGGCTTTAGTTATGTCCGGTACCTGATATACACCACCGCCCATTCCAGCATACATCGCACGCGATCATGACCAATTCCGTCGTTACCCGCTTCGCCCCCTCGCCGACCGGCTTCCTCCACATCGGAGGCGCCCGCACCGCGCTGTTCAACTGGCTCTATGCCAGGAAGCTCGGCGGCAAGATGCTGCTCCGGATCGAGGACACCGACCGCGAACGCTCGACCAAGGAGGCGATCGACGCCATCCTGGACGGCCTGAAATGGCTCGAGCTCGATTGGGACGGCGACGTCATCTACCAGTTCCGCCGCGCCGCCCGCCATCGCGAGGTCGCCGAGGGCCTGCTCGCCGCCGGGCGCGCCTATTACTGCTACGCCGCCCCGGAGGAGCTCACCGCGATGCGCGAGAAGGCGCGCGCCGAGGGCCGCACCCGCCTTTATGACGGCATGTGGCGTGACCGCGATCCGGCGACCGCGCCTTCCGACGTCAAGCCGACCATCCGCCTCAAGGCGCCGCAGACCGGCGAGACCGTGATCGAGGATCAGGTCCAGGGCCGCGTGGTCTGGCAGAACGAGAACCTCGACGACCTCGTCCTGCTGCGCGGCGACGGCACCCCGACCTACATGCTCGCGGTCGTGGTCGACGACCACGATATGGGCGTCACCCACATCATCCGCGGCGACGACCACCTGATCAACGCCGCGCGCCAGAAGCAGATCTACGACGCGCTGGAGTGGGAGCTGCCGAGCATGTCCCACATTCCGCTGATCCACGGACCCGACGGCTCAAAACTGTCGAAGCGCCATGGCGCGCTCGGCGTCGATGCCTACCGCGCGCTGGGCTATCTGCCGGCCGCCTTGCGCAACTATCTCGTCCGGCTCGGCTGGAGCCATGGCGACCAGGAGATCTTCTCGACCCAGGAGATGATCGACGCATTCGATCTCTCGGGCGTCGGCCGCTCGGCGGCACGGTTCGATTTCGCCAAGCTGGAGAACCTCAACGGCCACTATATCCGGCAGAGCGACGATCCATCCCTCGTGACCCAGTTCGAGAGCGTGCTGGATTATGTTCCTGAGGGCGCCGCGCTGAAGGCCAAGCTCAATGACACCACCCGCGCGCAATTGCTGCGGGCGATGCCGAGCCTGAAGGAGCGCGCCAAGACGCTGATCGAGCTGATCGCGGGCGCCTACTTCATTTTCGCCGATCGCCCGCTTGAGCTCGATCCGAAAGCGGCCGCGCTGCTCACGCCGGAAACGCGCGCGTTGATTGGCCGGCTGCGCACCGCGCTGGAAGCCGTCAACGACTGGACCGCCGAAACCACCGAGACCGCCATGCGGAATTTCGCCGAGCAGAACAATCTGAAGCTCGGCGCCGTCGCCCAGCCGCTGCGGGTGGCGCTGACAGGACGCACGACATCGCCGGGCATCTTCGACGTGCTGGCCGTCCTGGGACGCCAGGAGTGTCTTGCCCGTCTCGCCGATCAGGCGGCGTGATCCTGCATGGACCCCCTCCAGGGTCCATCTTGCAGCGCACATTGCAATGAGCTACCCATCGCCGGACGCTTTCTCCACAAGCCGTTCCGCCCCGCCATGGGCCGCAAATTAGCGACTGGGCAAGGTCGGTTTTCGCAACGATTTCATCGGGGATCTCACGATGGACGCAAAATCCAGCAAGACAGCCACACTCACCATTGGCAACAAGAACTACGATTTCCCGATCCTGAGCGGCACGGTTGGGCCTGATGTCATCGACATCGGCAAGCTCTACGGCCAGGCCGGGGTGTTCACCTACGACCCCGGCTTCACCTCGACCGGCAGCTGCCAGTCCAAGATCACCTATATCGACGGCGACGCCGGTATCCTCGAATACCGCGGCTACCCGATCGAGCAGCTCGCCGAGCACGGCGACTTCCTCGAGACTTGCTATCTGCTGCTCTACGGGGAGCTTCCGACCCCGGCGCAGAAGAAGGATTTCGACTATCGCGTGATCCACCACACCATGGTGCACGAGCAGATGGCGCGCTTCTTCCAGGGCTTCCGCCGCGACGCGCATCCGATGGCGATCATGGTCGCTGCGGTCGGCGCGCTCGCCGCGTTCTACCATGACTCCACCGACATCAACGATCCGAAGCAGCGGATGATCGCCTCGATGCGGATGATCGCGAAGGTGCCGACGCTGGCGGCGATGGCATACAAATACACCATCGGCCAACCCTTCGTGTATCCGAAGAACTCGCTCTCCTTCGCCGAGAACTTCCTGCAGATGTGCTTCGCGGTGCCGTGCGAGGACTACAAGATCAACCCGGTGCTCGCCGACGCGCTCGACAAGATCTTCATCCTGCATGCCGATCACGAGCAGAACGCATCGACCTCGACGGTGCGTATCGCCGGCTCCTCGGGCGCCAACCCGTTCGCCTGCATCGCGGCCGGCATCGCCTGCCTGTGGGGTCCGGCCCATGGCGGCGCCAACGAAGCCGCGCTCGCCATGCTGTCGTCGATCGGAACGGTCGACAAGATTCCCGACTTCATCGCCAGGGTGAAGGACAAGAACAGCGAAGTCCGCCTGATGGGCTTCGGTCACCGGGTCTACAAGAACTATGATCCACGCGCCAAGATCATGCAGAAGATGTGTCACGCGGTGCTGGCCGAGACCGGCCATGGCGATGACCCGATGCTGAAGGTTGCGCTCGAGCTCGAGAAGATCGCGCTCAGCGATCCCTACTTCATCGACCGCAAGCTCTACCCGAACGTCGACTTCTATTCGGGCATCACGCTGAAGGCGATGGGCTTTCCGACCTCGATGTTCACCGTGCTTTTCGCGGTCGCCCGCACGGTCGGCTGGATCAGCCAGTGGAGCGAGATGATCGAGGATCCGCAGCAGAAGATCGGCCGTCCGCGCCAGCTCTACACCGGCGTCGCGCGCCGCGACTACGTGACCATCGACAAGCGCAAGTAAGCTTCATCTCTGACAAGTTCGAGGCGGCGCCATCATTCCTGATGGCGCCGTTTTCGTTTGCCGCGGGCGACTTCGGTCGCGAGCGCATCGAGACGCGGCAGCCAGAACGCCCTGAACTGGTCGAGCCAGGCGTCGACCTCGCGCAGCCGCCCCGGCTCGACGGCATAGATGCGGCGCGTGCCGTCGGCGCGCACCGACGCGAAACCGGCGTCGCGCAGGATCCGCAGTTGCTGCGAGACCGCCGATTGGGTGATGCCGAACTCGCGCTGCACGACGGCGACGACGTCGCCCGAACTGTGCTCGCCGGTCGCCAGCAACTCCAGGATACGCCGGCGGACGGGATCGCCGAGGATGTCGAAGGCGTGCACGGCGCGCTAGCCTCCGCCGCCGGGCTCAGGCTCGCCGCAATAGAACGCGGTGGTGTTGGCTTCTGCCTTGCGCGCGGCCGTCTCATCCGTGCCGGCCTTGATCGAGGCTCGGCACCAGTCGGCGCTGCTGCGGCGGATGAAATCCTTGCCGTCGGCCGTCGTGGGCCAGGCCGCGGCGGCCGCGCGATCGAATGGCTGTCCCGGCGGCGTGGCGAAGTACAAAGCGAGCCCCATCAAGGCGAGGTCCCAGCCGACCCCGACCGCGCCAGGCCCGAAGCGATCCCAGAATTCATCTTCGATGACCGAGAGGTGCTCCAGCTCCAAACGGGTTCCGCTGGAACCGTCATCAGCCAGCGTCACCGTCACCCAGCTGACAGTGCCAGCAAACTCCCAAGTCACAGCAAGCTGACGCGGCGGCTCGCAGGCCGTGATCTGACCGCCCGCCTGCCCCTTGAACTGGTAGCGGCCGCCGAGTTTTAGGTCTCCGGAGATCGGCAGGAACCAGCGCGGGATGCGCTCGGGATTGGTCAGCGCGTCCCAGAGATCGACGATGTCGGTGTCGTAGCTGCGGGTCGCGATGACAGCCCGCGCCGGCTTGCCATCGTGGTCCCGGACAGCGACCTCGCGGACAACGGCTCCGACATAGGCGACGGGATCGATCTTCATGAGGGCACTCCGCATCAATATTAGCTATTACTAATATTAGCGCAGTCTAAATATCCAAAGCAAGCGGAACCGTTGCGGCGGTATGCCTCCGCCAACGACAGGATGAACGAATGACTAGGCCGAACGCCGGCTCATTTCCGCGAGCACGATGTCGGCGGCGCGGACGCTTGGCGGCTGGTCACCGGTCGACATCTTCCCGTCCATCGTCGCGAACGCCACGAGCTGCCGCAGACGGTCGGGCGAATCCGCGAGGACATCGCCCAGCACGCGCGCGAGCTTGTCTGGCGTGCAGTCCTCTTGCAGGAACTCGGGAATGATATCGCTGCCGATCACGAGATTGGCGAGGATCACCGACGACACCCGGATCGCACGGCGCAGGATGAACGCCTCGGCGGCGCCGACGCGATACGCCGTCACCATCGGAATGCCTGACAGCGCGAGCTCCAGCGTCACCGTGCCCGACTTTGCGAGCGCCGCGCGGGCCACGCGGAATGCGGCGCGCTTCTCGGCCTCGCCGACGGCGAGCCGCGGCGCCACGGGCCACGACGCGACGCCTTCGCGCACCATGGCCTCGAGATGCGGCATGGTGGGAAGCACGAGCTCGAACGGGGTTTGCTTGTTGAGCTGGCCGAGCGCCGCGCCGAACAGCGCCAGATGATGCCTGATCTCGCTGCGCCGGCTTCCGGGCAGAACCAGCAGGACCGGCGGCTGCGCATCGCGCCGCTTCTGCTCCCCCTCGTTCGGCCGCAGCGAAGTGAGCTGCTCGGTGAGGGGATGCCCGACATAGCTGCATGGCGGTCCCTGCAGCTTGCGATATTCCTCCGGTTCGAACGGCAGCAGCGCCAGCACGTGATCGACATAGCCTCGCATCGCGCGCGCCCGGCCCGGCCGCCAGGCCCAGACCGATGGCGACACGTAATCGACGATCGCAATGTTCGGGTTGCGCGCGCGGACGCGGCGGGCGACGCGGTGGGTGAAGTCGGGGCTGTCGATGATGACAAGCATGTCAGGGGCAGCATCGAGCACGGCGTCGGCCGTACGCCGGATCAATCGCAGGATCCTCGGCAATTGCTTCACGACGGCGGCAAAGCCGATGATCGAGAGCTCCTCGATCGGAAACAGCGGATCGATGCCCTCGCTCGTCATCTGCCGGCCGCCGACGCCGGAAAATTGCACGGCATCGCCGAGGCGCTGACGCAGCACCTTCATCAGTGCCGCGCCAAGGCGGTCGCCGGACTCCTCGGTCGCGATGAGGAAGATCTTGCGGCCGCTGCTGGGACTGCGCGCCTGCATCAGCCCGCCAGTCCGATGACAAACAGCCCCTTGGCGTCGGCGGCCTCGATCAGCGCCTGCGGATCAGCGGCGAGCGTGTTGCCGGCGATCACGGCGATCCCGGCGATGCCCGCCGCGGCCGCGCCCTCGACCGTGCGTGGACCGATGGTCGGCAGATCGAAGCGCAGATCCTGCTTGCTCTTCGGCGCCTTCACCAGCACGCCGCGGCCGGCCTTGGCGCGGATGCAGCCGTCGGCGCGCAGCCGCGCCACCCGCGCCAACAGCCCATCGGTGCCTTCGATGTCCTCGACCGCAACCACGTGACCGTCGATCACCACGGCGGCCTGACCGATGTCGAACGGGCCGAGCGCATCGAGCACGCCGCGTCCGCGCGCGATGTCGGCGAGCGCGCTCGAGTCCGGCGTCGTGCGTGTCACGGCGCCCTCAGGCATCAGGAGATCGGGCGCGACATCCTTGATGCCGACCATGCGAAATCCCTGCTGCTCGAGGATGCGGCCGACGCTCGACAACAAATGATCGTCGCCGCCGCGGAACGCGCGCACGACATGGCCGAGCAGCCGCAGCGTACCCCAGTCGAGCCGGATCTCCGACAGCGCGGGACGCACCAGGGTGCCGATGAAGATCAGGTCGCGGCAGCCTTCGTCGCGGAACAGCCGGGTCGCACGTCCGAGCTGGCCGACCGAGATCCAGCGATGACGAAACCGCTGCGCACGCGCCGGATCGCAGGCACCGCGCAGCGCAAACAGCACCGGCGTGATGCCGCGCGCGGTGAGCTGATCGGCAACCGCGAACGGCATGGCGCCGCCGCCGGCGATCACGCCGACCGGCGAAGAAAGCGAAGGAGCCGCTGACGTCATGCTGGCGGCCATCCCCTGCTCAATTGACGTCGGCGGGAAGACAGAGCGGGCGGAGCTTGCCGCCCTCGATGAAGGCGAGGATTTCCGCGATCGCAGGATCCTCACCCGCCAGCGGCTGCACCGAAGCCAGCCGATCGGCGAAGATGCCGGGACCGTGGAACAGTTTTTGATAGAACGCGCGCACCACAGCCAGCCGCGCCTTGGTGAACTGGCGCCGCCGCATGCCGATGATGTTGAGCCCTTCGAGCACCGCGTATTGACCGTTGGCTAACCCGAACGGGATGATGTCGCCGCGCACGCCGCAGACGCCGCCGATCATCACCTGCGAGCCGACGCGGGTGAACTGGTGCACCGCCGACAGGCCTCCGATATAGACGAAGTCGCCGATCTCGCAGTGGCCGCCGAGCGTCGCTGACGTCGCGAAGATCACGCCGCTGCCGACCATGCAGTCATGGCCGACATGGCTGTTGTTCATGAAGAAGCCGCGATCGCCGACGCGGGTGAGCCCGCCGCCCTTGACCGTGCCGACATTCATCGTCACGCCTTCGCGGATCGTACAGGCCTCGCCGACTTCGAGACGGGTCGGCTCGCCGCGATAGCTGAGATCCTGCGGCGGCCCGCCGAGCGCGGCAAACGGCGAGATGATGCAACCGGCGCCGATCTTCGTGTGCCCGCCGATCGTGACATGCGCGATCAGCTTGCAGTTCTCGCCCAGCACGACGTTGGGGCCGATGATGCAGTACGGACCGATCTCGGTGCCGGCCCCGATCACAGCGCCATCCGCAATCCGCGCAGTGGGGTCGATCATGCTCATGTCGTTACGGTCCGGAATTCGTTAGTGGCGCCAAGGCGCTATTAGTCGATTGGGGCGGTCGTTAGCGCGACTTTGCCCGCCCTGTCCAGTGACGTATGATGACGGCCTGTTGCAAACGAGAAGGTCGCAACCAATCCATGGTCCGGGCCGCCGCGCTGATCCTCAGCCTGTTCTCCGCGCCGATCGGGCCGGAGACCGTCGATCTCGGCAACAGCACGAGTGTCGATCTCTCGACCTTCGACTGCCGCGACATCAACCGCAGCACGATCGTCCAGCGGGTCTGCTACAGCGCGGGCGAACGCACGCTGCTTGTCGCGGTCAGGGGCAGCTACCAGCACTATTGCGGCGTGCCCACGGAGACCTACGGCGCGCTGATGATCGCACCATCGATGGGCGTCTTCCTCAATCGCGTCCTGCGGATCGCGGGCGCCGACGGCCGATACGCCTGTCGAACGTCCTAGCTCGATCGTCAGTCCGTCAACATCGCGCCGACATCCGCCTCGGCAACGACTTGACCGTTGACCTTGGCGTCACCATGAAACCACCACATCGTCTTGCGGCGGCCGAGCGAGCGCATGTGGTACTCGATGGTGTCGCCGGGCATCACCGGCTTCCTGAACTTGCACTTGTCGATGGTGAGGAAATACACCGCGCGCGGCTTCTCGGTGCCCTCGACCGACTTGATGCCGATCACGCCGGCGGTCTGGGCCATGGCCTCGATCATCATCACGCCGGGGTACACCGGGCGATCCGGGAAATGCCCCTGGAACGGCGGCTCGTTGAAGGTGACGTTCTTGATGCCGATACCGCTGTAGTCGGTGCGGATCTTGATCACGCGGTCGATCAGCAACATCGGAAAGCGATGCGGGAGCGTCTTCAGGATATCGTTGATATCCACGAGCTCGAATTTGACCGGTGCCTCCTCCATCACTCCTGTTCCTTGCCCTTGGCTTCGTTGTCGCGCACCAGGCGCTCCACCGCGATAATTTCCCTGAACCACTGCTTGGTCGGCTTGGCGAAATGCCCGCCCCAGCGACCATTGGCCGGAATGTCGTCCTTGACCGCGCTCATCGCCGTCACCTGGGCGCCGTCGCCGATCTTGAGGTGGTTGTTGATGCCCACCTTGGCGCCGAGCGCGACATTGTCGCCGATCGTCAAACTGCCGGCGAGCCCGATCTGGGCCGCGAGCAGGCAGTGCCGGCCGATGGTTACATTGTGGCCGATCTGGACCTGGTTGTCGATTTTGGTGCCCTCGCCGATCACGGTGTCGCGCAGGGAACCACGGTCGATGGTCGAGGCAGCGCCGACCTCGACATTGTTCTGGATCACCACGCGGCCGGTCTGCGGCACCTTCACGTGTCCTGCCGGCCCGAAGAAGATGAAGCCGTAGCCGTCCTGGCCGATATTGCAGGCCGGGTGGATCAGCACGTTGTTGCCGATCAACGCGAACTGAATGGTGGTCTTGGCGCCGACATTGCAGTCGCGGCCGATCTTGACGTCGGCGCCGATCACCGCGCCGGCGCCGATGATGGTGCCGGAGCCGATCTCGACCCGCGGGCCGATCACAACCAGCGGATCGACGATGACGCCGTCCTCGAGGCGCGCGGTGGGATCGATGATCGCCGATGGGGCGATGCCCTCGGTCCCGAACCAGGATTGCGGCCGCAGCGCATCGGCGTGCCATTCGCGGGCGAGCTCGACGAACACCTGGAACGGCTTCGCAGCGCGCAGCACAGCCGTGCCCTTCGGCACCTGCGCCTCGAAACGCGGGCTGACCAGGCAGGCGCCGGCCTTGGTCGCGGCCAGCTGGTCGGCGTATTTGAGATTGTCGAAAAACGCGAGATGCATCGGACCGGCCTCGTCGAGCGAGGCCAGCCCCCTGATCTGAAGCGCGCCCCTCTCGGGGTCGACCAGTTGCGCCTTCGTCAGCGCGGCAATTTCAGCCAGCGATGACGAAGGAGGACTCTTGAAGAAGATCGGCTGCCCCATTCCATCCGTCGCAGTCCGGTCGAGCAGCGGTGTTAGAAAGACGTACCGCCGCCAAACCGGAATTCTTGCACGCGGTCATACGCACCCTTGGTCAGCGGCACAGCGTAGTCGAAGCGCAGCGGACCAAACGGCGACTGCCAGATCAGGCCGACACCGACCGAGGTACGGACAACCTTGCTGTCGTCAAAACTCAGGCCAAGGCAGGTACCCGGAGACGGCGGGTTGTTCGTCGGCTTCACGCAGCCAGGCGTGTTGACTTCGCCCGTCGCCGCCCACGAGGTCGGTCCCTGGTAGTCGTACAGGCCGCCGGCGTCGGCATAGACCGCGCCCTTGAGCCCGACTTCCTTCGGCAGGAACCAGAACGGCATCTGCAGTTCCGCCGACACGCCCCAGTACTTGGTGCCGCCGACGGCGTCCATGGTGCCGTACGGGTTGATGTCACGCGGACCGATGCCGTTCGGCGCGAAGCCGCGGACCAGGTTCGGGCCCATCTGGAAGTGATCCAGCATGCGCAGATCCTGGGTGCCGAGCTTGTTCAGGATGCCGCCCTGGGCGTGGATCACGCCGACGATGTCCGACACCAGCGGGGTGTAGTACTTCGCGTCGATCGCGCTCTTGATGTAGCTGACGTCGCCGCCGACGCCGGCGAAGTCCTGCTTGAAGTCGATGATCAGGCCGTCGGTTGGGTTCTTGTTGTTGTCGAGCGTGTTGTAGTTGAGCGTGTAGCCCAGCGCCGAGGTCAGGGTCTTGCCACCCGCCAGCTCCTTGCGAACCGGCAGCGAGGCTTCGCCATCGCTGTAGCAGCCGAGACCGTTGGTCGACACCAGGCTGATCCCGTTCAGGTTCGCATAGGCCGGGCTCGGATTGAACGCAGGATTGGGCGTTACGCCGTCAGCCAGGAAGGGATTGTTGTTACAGTTGTTGAGCGTCGACGGCAGGGTGATTTCCTGCTGATAGATCGAGTAGCGCAGCTGCAGCGACAGATCTTCCCGCAGGCTAAAGCCGAGGCGCGGGCTGAAGCCGAGCGTCTTGGTGCCGTAGGCGATGTAGCTGTTGGACAGCTGCTGGCGCTGGTAGAAATCGAGGCCGAGCGCGACGCGATAGTCGAGCAGGTAGGGTTCGACGAACGACAGCGAGTAGCCGCGGGCATACTGGCCGTAGGTCACCGACGCCTTGGCGAACAGGCCGCGGCCGAGCAGGTTGCGCTCGGAGACGCTGACTTCAGCCAGCGCGCCGTCGGTGGTCGAATAGCCGCCCGACACCGAGAAGTCGCCGGTCGACTTCTCTTCGAGATCGACGATCAGGATGACGCGATCGCTGGAGGACCCAGGCTCGGTGGTGATCTTCACGGTCTTGAAGAAGTCGAGGTTCTTCAGCCGGCGCTCGGCACGGTCGACCAGCGCACGGTTGTAGGCGTCGCCTTCCGAGATATCGAACTCGCGGCGGATCACGTAGTCGCGCGTGCGGCTGTTGCCGCGGATGTTGATGCGCTCGATATAGGTGCGCGGACCTTCATCGATCGCGAAGGTGATCGACACCGTGTGATTGTCGAAATTGCGATCGCCGCGCGGACGGACCACCGCGAACGCGTAGCCGCGGCGCGACGCCTCGATCTGCATCTCCTCGACCGACTTCTCCAGCGCCTCGGCGTTGTAGAGCGAGCCGATATTGACGCGCGAGAACGAGCGCAGTGCGTTCGGATCGAGCGTTGCGATCGACGACGTATAGTTGACGGCCGCGACGCGGTACTGCTGGCCCTCTTCGATCTTGAAGGTGACCAGGAATCCCTTCTTGTCGGGATCGTATTCGGTCAGCGCGGCCACGACCTGAACGTCGGCATAGCCGTTCTTGAGGTAGAAGCGGCGCAGCAGGTCACGGTCGGCCTCGACCCGGTCGGGGTCGTAGACGTCGTTGCCGCCGAGGAAGCTCAACAGGTTTGATTCGCGGGTCTTGATGACGTCGCGCAGGCGGGACGCTGAATAGGCATTGTTGCCGATGAACTCGATCGACCGGACACCGGTCTTCACGCCTTCATTGACCTCGAAGATCAGGTCAACGCGGTTGTTCGGCTGCTCGATGATCTGCGGATTGACCCGCACGTCGTAGCGGCCCGAACGGCGGTAGATTTCGGCGATGCGCAGGGCATCCGACTGCACCATCGGGCGCGAGAAGGTGCCGCGCGGCTTGGACTGGACTTCGGCGGTGAGCTGCTCGTCCTTGACCTTCTTGTTGCCTTCGAAGGCAACGCGGCCAATCACCGGGTTCTCGACCACGACCACGACGAGGCGCCCGCCCCGCTGATCGATATGGACGTCCTGGAACAGGCCGGTCTCGATCAGCGCTTTCAGGCCGTCGTCGATCTGGGCCTGGCCCAGCCGACCGCCCGGTCCGGGATGGAAATAGGAACGGATGGTTTCGAGCTCGACGCGGCGGTTCCCCTCCACCGTGATCGAATCGACCGTCTGCGCAAGCGCAGGCGCAGAGACAGCAACGGCCGCCAAGGTAGCCGCCACCGGCGCGGCGAACATGACCAAGGCGGCGAACAGCCCCCCCCTCACTCGCATTCCAAACATCATGCGCAACGCGCCCTTATCTTTCGCAATGCCGGACCGTTCCCCAACGACCCGACAGATTCCCAACCTGCCGCTCAGCTTGTAGCCAACTTTGCCTAGGGGGCAAACTTACTACAGCTGAACATTTCCATTTTCATACCAAGACGTTGCCCATTGGCAACGCCACAGAAAAGTCCCGTTTCAGGACCCAGCGATTCTGAGGATGTCGTTATACGTCGCAAACACCATCAGCATCAGAACCAAACCCAGCCCGATTCGGAAACCCACCTCCTGCGTCCGCTCTGAAAGCGGGCGCCCACGAAGCGCTTCCGCGCTGTAGAACAGGAGGTGTCCGCCATCCAAAAGCGGAATCGGGAACAGATTCAACAGCCCGATCGAGACCGAGAGGATGGCGCAAAGATTGACAACGAACTGGAACCCGGCGCTCGCGGCCTGACCCGACAGCTTCGCGATTCCAATGACCCCGCTCACCTCGGCCGGATTGCCGGTTCCGACGAACAGCGACCCCAGGAACTTGAACGTGCTCGAAATAATGTACCAAACCTGCTCAACACCGATCTTCATGGCTTCAAAGACGCCGACCGGAGTGCTGGATGCTTCGCCGACCTGAGCCTTGTGCTCGATTCCGAGCACGCCGATTCGGTGGGCATTGCCGAAGGGGTCCTTGACCTCCTTCAGCGCCGGCGTCGCCTTCAGCGCAACGACCGCGCCGTCCCGCTTCACCTTGAACCCAAGTTCTGAACCGGCATTCGAAGCTACGATCCGCTGCATGTCGGCGAAGCTCTGGATCGCGCTGCCGTCGATATCGACGACGACATCACCGACCTTGAAGCCCGCGTTCGCAGCGACGCTCTCCGCGACCAGGCCATCGACCCGGGCGATCGTGCTGGGCTTGCCGTAATAGAGCGCCATACCCGCGAAAATCAGGGCGCCGAGGATGAAGTTCGCCACCGGACCGGCCGCGACGATGGCGGTGCGCTTGCCGACCGACTTGTGATGGAAGCTGCCTTCGCGCTCCTCTGCCGTCATGGCGGCGAGCGTCTCCGTCGACGGCGTCGACGCCTCGCTGTCGTCGCCGAAGAACTTGACGTAACCGCCGAGCGGAATCGCGGAGATCTTCCAACGAGTGCCATGCCGGTCGTTGAAGCCGGCAAGCTCCGGCCCGAACCCCAGCGAGAACGTCAGCACCTTCACGCCGGCCCAGCGCGCAACCAGGAAGTGGCCGAGCTCGTGAAAAAAAACAACGATGGTCAGGACGAAGAGAAAGGGAACGATATAGCCGAGGAGCCCATGGCTCAACGCATTGATACTATGAAGAAAATACTCGGGCATTTGAATTCCCCTCGACAAGAGCCATAGGCTCCGTCCCGAACCCTCTAGGTTGCCTTTAAGGCAATTTGAGGCAATAGGGCGGCAGCTCTATTTCGCGCGATATGGTCAACGGAAATCGCATCATCCGCTGAATTCAGTGGTGGCTGATTCCCCGACCTGATCCAATCGTTCATCGTCGCCTCGACCAGCCGGGCGATCGCACCGAACTTGATCTTGCCGGCGATAAACGCGGCGACCGCGATCTCGTTCGAAGCGTTGTAGACTGTCGTCGCGCCATGCCCGAGCCGCAGCGCCTCGTAAGCGAGCCGCAGCCCCGGGAAACGCTGGAAGTCGGGCGCCTCGAAGGTGAGCTGTCCGATCTTGGCGAGATCGAGCTTGGCGGACGGGCCGACGATCCGGTCCGGCCAGCCGAGGCAATGCGCGATCGGGATCCGCATGTCCGGCGTGCCGAGCTGGGCCATCACGGAGCGATCGGAGAACTCGACCATGCCGTGGATGATCGACTGCGGGTGCACCAGCACGTCGATCTCGTCGGGCGCCAGGGCGAACAGGTAGGACGCCTCGATCACCTCGAGGCCCTTGTTCATCATCGAGGCGGAATCGATCGTGATCTTCTGCCCCATGCTCCAGTTGGGATGCTTCAGGGCCTGTTCCAGCGTCGCCTGCTCGATGTCGGCGGGAGCCCAGGTGCGGAACGGCCCGCCGGACGCCGTGATGATCACCCGCGTCAGCTCCTCGCGATTGCCGGAAGCCAGCGCCTGGAACAGCGCATTATGCTCGGAGTCCGCCGGCAGGATGCAGGCGCCGGCCTTCTTGGCCCGCTCCATGAAGATGTCGCCGGCGCAGACCAAGCACTCCTTGTTGGCGAGCGCGACGGTTGCGCCGCGATCGACCGCGGCAAGTGCCGGCTTCAATCCGGCAGCGCCGCTGACCGCGGCCATCACCCAATCCGCCGGCCGCGCCGCCGCCTCGATGATGGCGCTCTCCCCGGCTCCGCATTCGATCCGGGTTCCGGCCAGCGCGTCCTTCAATTCGGAAAGCCGCGCCGGATCGGCAATCGCAGCGAACCGCGCGCCGAACTCCTTGGCGAGCCTGGCCAATCCCTCGACATTGCTGTTCGCGGTCAGCGCCTCGACCCGGTAACGGTCGCGCGCGCCACGCAGCAGGTCCATCGTGCTGTCGCCGATCGAGCCGGTGGCACCGAGGACGGTCACGGACCGCGCTGCGGATGCCGCCGCGGCCTTGTTGTTACGCAACGGAACTGCGCTCATCTCATCACCAAACCATAAGACCGCGTCCGACGCCATCGGCGCCACCACGGAGAAAGCCAAAAATCGCCGCCACAATGACGGCCGCGACAAATCCGTCCAGGCGATCCAAAAGGCCGCCATGGCCGGGAATGATGTGGCTCGAATCCTTCACCCCGAACCGCCGCTTCACAGCGGATTCGAACAGATCGCCAAGTTGCGAGACCACCGATAAAACGGCGCCGAGCATCAGCAGCGGCCCGGCCGTGCCGATCTCGAAGGCGGCAAAGCAGGCCGCAACCACCAGGCTCGCGACGAAACCACCGGCCGCGCCAGCCCATGTCTTCTTGGGGCTGACCCGCACCCAAAGCTTCGGTCCACCGATGCTGCGGCCCGCGAAATAGCCGCCGATGTCGGTGACCCACACGATCAGCAACACGAACATCAGCGCGGCAAAGCCCTTCGCCGTATCGAGACGCAGCAGCACCGATGCGATCTCGGCGGCCGCAGCATAGAGCAATCCCGCGACGGCCCAGTTGCGCCGCACGCCCGAGGTCAGCGCCACGACAACCGCACCGACGGCGAGCACCACCAGCGCCGCATCGATGCGGCCGGCGATCAGGCAAAGTCCGGCGAGCAGCAGCGCGACAACACCGGACGCCATGACGCGGAGCTCGCGACCGAGCCCGGTGACCATGAGCCATTCCGCGAACAACCCAACCGCAACCAGCGTCACCAGCAGCGACCAGGCGATGCCACCCAGATAGGCCAGCGCGATCGCAACCGGCGCCAGCACCAGCGCCGCACCCACGCGCATCGCGAAGTTGCGCGACCCCTGCTCGCTTGCTGCCGCCGGCGACTGCTCGCTTGCTGCCGCCGGTGCGGCTTCGCGCTCGCTCACGAGCCGGTTTTCGCGGCGAGTCCGCCGAACCGGCGCTCACGCTTGCCGTACTCCGCAATCGCGCCTTCGAGCGCCGCCTTGTCGAAATCCGGCCAGTGAATCGGCACGAACACGAGCTCGCTATAGGCGGCCTGCCACATCAGGAAGTTCGACAGCCGCTGTTCGCCGCTGGTGCGGATGATCAGATCGGGGTCCGGAATGTCGGGCGCATCGAGATATTGGCCGAGCGTATCGGCATCGATGGAGTCGGCGTCGCGCTTGCCTTCGGCGACCTCGCGCGCAAGGCGCCGCGCGGCGGCCGCGATCTCCGCCCGCGAGCCGTAATTGAAGGCGACCACAAGGTTGAGCTTGACGTTATTCCGCGTCAGCTCCTCGGCCTCGTTGAGCAGCGCGCAGATGTCGGGATCGAGCCCGGCGCGCTCGCCGATCACGCGCACCCGCACGCCGTCGCGATGCAGCGTCGCCAGATCGTTGCGGATGAAGCGGCGCAGCAGGCCGAACAGATCGCCGATCTCGCTGGCCGGCCGCGACCAGTTTTCCGAGCTGAACGAAAAGATCGTGAGATAGACGATGCCGAGTTCATGGGCCGCACGCACCACGCGGCGCAGCGCCTCGACGCCGCGGCGATGGCCCTCGACGCGCGGCAGGCCGCGCGAAGCGGCCCAGCGCCCGTTGCCGTCCATGATAACAGCCACATGCAACGGACTGCCGGAGCGATCCGGTCCGTCAGTTGCTGGGGCGGCGGCGTTCGACATCTGCTCTTTCCCGTAGCGCCTTCAGACCGTAAGGATTTCCTTTTCCTTGGCGGCGAGCAGCTGATCGACTTCGGCGATCACGCCGTCGGTCGCCTTCTGCACTTCGTTCGACAGGCGCTCCTGATCGTCCTCGGAGATCTCGTGATTCTTCTCGAGCTTCTTGATCACGTCGAGGCCGTCGCGGCGCACGTGGCGTACGGCGACCTTGGCCGCTTCCGCGTATTTGTGCGCGACCTTGACCAGTTCCTTGCGGCGCTCCTCGTTAAGCTCGGGAATCCGCAGGCGCAGCACCTGGCCTTCGGTTGCCGGCGAAAGGCCGAGGTTGGAGTCGACGATCGCCTTCTCCACGGCCTTCACCATCGTCTTGTCCCAGACCTGCACCGAGAGCAGGCGCGGCTCGGGCACGCTGATGGTCGCAACCTGGTTGAGCGGCATATGCGAGCCGTAAGCCTCGACCTGGACCGGCTCCAGCATGGAGGCCGCGGCGCGGCCGGTACGCAGACCGCCGAGCTCGTGCTTGAGCGATTGTGTGGCGCCCTGCATGCGGCGCTTCACGTCGTTGATGTCAAAACCAGCTGCGGCCATGACGCTTCTCCCTTTACTAGAAACCGGCTGTCGACGCCCGGAGGCGCGGCGATCAGCCGGCGACGACCGTGCCGTGTCCGGTACCGCGCAGAATCGCACCGATCGAACCGGGCTCCGCGATCGAGAACACGATGATAGGCAGCGACGTCTCGCGGGCAAGTGCGAAAGCGGTCGCGTCCATGACCTTGTAGCCGCCCTCGATCGCCTGCGAATGGGTCAGGCGGTCGAAGCGCTTGGCTTTGGGGTCCTTCTTCGGATCGGCGCTGTAGACGCCGTCGACATTGGTGGCTTTCAGCACCACCTCTGCACCGATCTCGGCCGCGCGCAGCACGGCGGTGGTATCGGTGGTGAAGAACGGGTTGCCGGTTCCGCCGCCGAGCAGGACGATGCGTCCCTCGGCGAGATATTTGTGCGTCGCACTACGGGTGAACAGCTCGGAAATCTCCGGCATCACGAATGCCGACAAGGTCCGCGCCGGGGTCCCCTTGCGCTCGATCGCCGCCTCGAGCGCGAGGCAGTTCATCATGGTGGCAAGCATGCCCATGGTGTCGCCGGTCGGCCGGGACACGCCGCGCGAGGACACCTCGACGCCGCGGACGATGTTGCCGCCGCCGATCACGACCGCGACCTCGACGCCGAGCTTGCGGGCCGCGATCAGGTCGTCGGCGACGCGGTCGACTGTCGGTTGATCGATACCGAACCCGTGGGAGCCGGCCAGATATTCGCCGGACAGCTTGATCACCACGCGACGATAGATCGGCTCAGCCATGATGCGATCGCTTTCTCATCCCGCGCAGGCAGGCCTCCGGCGCGGACGCCGGACGCCAGGTGTCAGCGGTTACTTCTTGCCGCTGGCGGCCGCGACTTCGGCGGCAAAGTCGCTTTCCTGCTTCTCGATTCCCTCACCGAGAGCATAGTTCACAAAGCCAGCGATTTTGATCGGCCCGCCGACCTTACCCTCAGCTTCCTTCACCGCCTGGGCAACGGACTTGCCGCTGTCGTGGATAAAGGCCTGATCGAGCAGGCAGACTTCCTTGTAGTAGGTCTTCAGGCCGGAATCGACGATCTTCTCGATGACGTTCTCAGGCTTGCCCTGCTGGCGGTACTTGTCGGCCAGCACGTCCTTCTCGCGCTTGACGGTCTCCGGATCGAGCCCGGCCGGATCGAGCGCCAGCGGCTTCGCCGCCGCGACGTGCATGGCGAGCTGGCGGCCGAGCACTGCGAGTTCGTCGGTCTTGCCGGTGGACTCCAGCGCCACGATCACGCCGATCTTGCCGGCGCCTTCGACGACGGCGTTGTGGACGTAGCTCGACACCACGCCCTTGCTCACTTCGAGCGAAGCGGCGCGGCGCAGCGTCATGTTCTCGCCGATGGTTGCGATGGCGTCGGAGATCGCGGTCTCGACGGTGACGTCGCCGACCTTGGCCGCCTTGATCGTCTCGACATCGGCACCGTTATGCAGCGCGACCTGGGCGATCATCTTGACCAGGCCCTGGAACTGCTCGTTGCGCGCAACGAAGTCGGTCTCGGAATTGACCTCGACCAGCACGCCCTTGGTGCCGGAGGTCAGCGCGCCGATCAGGCCCTCGGCGGCCACGCGGCCGGCCTTCTTGGCGGCCTTGGACAGGCCCTTCTTGCGCAGCCAATCCTGCGCGGCCTGCATGTCGCCGTTGTTCTCGGTCAGCGCCGCTTTGCAATCCATCATGCCCGCGCCGGTCGATTCGCGGAGATCCTTGACCATCGCTGCTGTGATCGTTGCCATCGTTCAATGTCCTTCTTGCCTGTACAGAAACCGCGGCGCCCGATGGCGCCGCTGTCAGCGACAGGGAAATCGTTGTTCGTGGAATAGAGCGGCGGCCGGGGCGAGACCCGGCCACGCCGCGTAACTTTTATTCCGCTTCGGCGAGCGTCTTGGCCTGGGCAACCCAGGCGTCGGCACGGCTCGGCAGACCGACTTCTTCGCCGATCTTGTGCGCGGTGTCGTGGTCGAGCTCGGCGAGCTGCCAGTAGTGGAAGATGCCGAGGTCGTTGAGCTTCTTCTCGATGGCACCGGACACGCCGGTGAGCTTCTTGAGGTTGTCGGCGGTGCCGCGCGGACCGGCGAGGCCCTGGAAGCCGGACGGCGCAGCCGCCGGAAGCTCTTCCTGCACGGGCGCAGCCGACGCACCGATATCGATTCCGGAATCGCCCTGCGCGCGCGAGATGCCGTCGATGGCGGCGCGCGCCACGAGATCGCAGTACAGCGAGATCGCGCGGCCGGCGTCGTCATTGCCCGGCACCACATAGGTGATGCCCTTGGGGTCCGAATTGGTGTCGACGATCGCAGCGACCGGGATGTTGAGCCGCTGGGCTTCCTGGATCGCGATGTCTTCCTTGTTGGTGTCGATCACGAAGATCATGTCGGGAAGACCGCCCATGTCCTTGATGCCGCCGAGCGAACGGTCGAGCTTGTCGCGCTCGCGCTGCAGCGTCAGCCGCTCCTTCTTGGTGTAGGAGCTGGCTTCGCCCGACGACAGCACGTCGTCGAGATGGCGCAGCCGCTTGATCGAGGCCGAGATCGTCTTCCAGTTGGTCAGCGTGCCGCCGAGCCAGCGCGAGTTGACGAAATACTGGGCCGAACGCTTGGCCGCATCGGCAACGCCGTCCTGGGCCGAGCGCTTGGTGCCGACGAACAGGATGCGGCCGCCCTTGGCGACGGTATCGCTGACCGCCTGCAGGGCACGGTGCAGCATCGGTACGGTCTGCGCGAGGTCGATGATGTGGATGTTGTTGCGGGCGCCGAAGATGTAATCCTGCATCTTCGGGTTCCAGCGGTGGGACTGGTGGCCAAAGTGAACGCCAGCTTCCAAGAGCTGACGCATGTTGAATTCGGGCAGCGACATAGATCTAATTCTCCGGTTGGTTCCTCCGGAAACGTGTGAGCAAACGAGCCTGAATGGCCCGGTTGCCACCGGACGGCCTTTGAGAGCCATGTTTCCGTGTGAGATGGCGCGGTATATAGCGCGATTTGCGCCAGAAGCAAGGAAATACGGCCGGTTACGCCTGCCGGACGGGCCCAAATCGTGCCGAAACGGCCCTGTTTGGCGGCCGAAGGCCCATCGCGGGTGCGCGCGGCCAAAATATCGAAAAACAACCCCATGCAAAGGAGCAGGCCGGCGCCCGGCGTTGGACAAGCCGCTTGACCCGTCGGGCAAATCACGGCTACATTTCCAATATTCCGAAATCATGCAACCGCTCGCGGGCAGCGCTTTTCGCACCCGAAGCAGAACGTTAGTCGGACCGTGCGGCCGACTCGTCAGTTTTCATGATCGGCTGGCCTGCCTTGACCTGCTGGCCGACGCGGTCACGCACGATTCAAATTTTGTCTTTTGACCTTGGGGCCGGCAAATATCCGCCCACGTGGTCGTTGCCACCGTGCGCGGCGATGAACATGGCGACGGCCGACCGGCAATAGGATTCGATTTCGTTGTCGTCCTCTGCTCTCGCCTCATCGAAGCGTGCGATCATCAGGAGATCGGATCCTTTGAAAAGCGCAGCAAACAAGCGGGCGGACCGGAGAGGATCGGGCACGTTCAGAACCGCCTTCGCGTGCAACTGACGCAACAGGGCCTCGATTTGGGCGATGACATGGGCGGGGCCGCCTTCGAAATGGAGCTTGCTTAACGAGTTTTGACTCGTCTTGTCGGCCATGACCATGGCTTCGAGACTGCGGACGTCTGATCTCAACAGTGTGCGAAGTAGGGATGATCCCACCGCCATGAGCTGATCTTCGACCGAACCATCGACTCCTTCAAGAAGGGCCTGTGGTGCAAACAACTGCTGGCAGCCGGCCGCCATGGCCGCGCTGAACAGCGCCTCCTTGTTCTCGAAGTGCCGATAGATGCTGAGCTTGGATATCTTCGCCCGCTGGGCGACCTTGTCCAATGTCGTCGCTTGAAAACCCAATTCCACAAAGAGTTCGCGCGCGGCGTCGACGATCGTTTGGCCAAGCGCCTCGTTGGCGGGCCGGCCGCGCCGGCCCTGGCTGTTTTCGGTCACCACAATTCCAGTACTTGACAGTATCCTATTTCTTGAATTAAGATACCATGGAGTTTCTGAAATATGCAAGCCAACGGGTAGGTTTCAACCTGTCCTCCAAACGGAGCCCCAACATGGATGACGTCATCATCATCGGCGGCAGCTTTGCCGGTCTCGCCGGCGCCCTGCAGCTCGGCCGTGCCCGCCGCAAGGTCACCGTTCTCGATACCGGCCTGCCGCGCAATCTCTTCGCCCGCCACTCGCATGGCCTGCTTGGCCACGATCACAAGCCGCCGCTGGACATCCTGGCCGAGGCGCGGCAGCAGCTGGCGCGTTATCCCACGATCAAGCTGGTCAGTGCCCGGGCCGAAAGTGTCTCCGGCGCGATCGACGATTTCAACGTCCTCACTTCCGATGGCAAAAGCTTTCGGGCGCGCCGTCTGATCCTGAGCTATGGCGTCGCCGACCAGATGCCTGATGTTCCGGGCTTTGCGGAAAGCTGGGGCATGTCCATCGTGCCTTGCCCGTATTGCGATGGCTTTGAAGTCGCCGGCGAGCATTGGGGCCTCGTCTGGTCCGGCCGGCAGTCGCACAATCAGGTCAGGCTGTTCCACGATTGGACCGACAAGTTGACGCTCTTCGCCGATGGTCACGACATTCCGCCCGATATCCAGGCCGATCTGGCGCGCCGCAACACACCTGTCGTCGATGGCCGGATCGTCGAGATCGCCCATCACAAGGGCCATATCGCCACCGTCAATCTCGATACCGGCCGCAATGTCGCGGTCGACATCCTGTTCGCCAATCCGCGCACCAAGCCGTCCGCAAGCCTGCATGAATCACTAGGCCTCGCTACCGTGGATACGCCCGTCGGCATCGTCCTCAAGGTCGACGAGCGCCGCCAAACCAGCATGCCCGGCATCTACGCCGCCGGCGACCTCGCCACGCCCTTCTTGCCCTCGGTCACCCAGTCATCATCGCAGGGCGCGATGGCGGGTATCTTCGCCCAGCAGTCGATGGTGGTTTGAGAGCACAGATTCCCTTCTCCGGTTGCCGCTGGCCATCAAATCGGAGTTGAGGAAGAGAACGATGTCGAAAGAACCAATGAACAGCTTCGCCGGAAAATGGGCTCTGATCACCGGGGCCTCGAGCGGCCTTGGCCTTGAATTCGCAGATCTACTGGCTGCTCAGAAAGTCAATCTCGTATTGGCGGCCCGACGGCAGGAGTCGATGGAAAAGCTTGCTTCCGATCTCCGCCGCAAATACGGGGTGAATGTGCTGGTCGAGGCGATCGATCTTGCCTCGCCGGGCGCGGCCAGCCGCTTGAAATGCACTCTCGACGCGAGGTCGGTGACCGTCGACATCTTGCTGAACAATGCCGGATACGGCCTGCACGGCGACTTATTGGAAACGCCAATCGAGCGCACCGCGAACATGATCCAGCTCAACATCACGACGCTCACAGAGCTGACCTACCTGTTCGGGCGTGACATGGCTGCGCGGCGATCTGGACATGTACTTCTCGTCGCCAGCCTCATGGCCTTCCAAGCCGTTCCCAGTTACGCGGCTTATGCGGCGACCAAGGCATATGTACTCGCCCTTGGCGAGGCCCTGCACGACGAACTCCGCCCGCATGGTGTGGTTGTTACCACGCTCTGCCCGGGGCACACCGCGACGGGCTTTGATGCGGCAGCCGGCGCAACCACATCGGCGTTGCTGCGCCTCCTCACCACGAAGCCTCGTCCGGTCGCCGTGAGCGGTGTTCGGGCGCTAATGGAAGGAAAGGCGATGGTGATCGCGGGCCTGGCGAACAAGATGGCAGCCTTTTCAAATCGTCTGACGCCGCGATCAATGCAAAGGGCCACCTTGAAGAGAATAGTGGACACTTAACTCCTGGAGCGCTGGCGTGTGGGGCTCATCGAACAAGCGGGGGCTCTGAAGGCCGACGATGCAGACGGAGGCTTCCATCCGGATCTGGTCGTTCCTCTCAAGGATCAGCGGAGAATGGATCGCTTCATCCTGTTCGCCCTCGCCGATCGCTGGAGACGACGCGCGCTTTGGCATCGGACAGCTTAGTTAAGAACGAATCAGAGCAAGGGTATGTCATGGCACAGCACAATGCCGATCGGGTCGCCGACTGGAATGGCCAAAGCGGGGAGCGCTGGATCGCCCACCAGGCCCGGCTCGATGCCAGGCTGGCGGTGTTCGGCCAGGCCGCGATCGAAGCCGCCGCGCCCGCGGCGGGCGAGCGCGTGCTGGACATCGGCTGCGGCGCGGGCGCGTCGAGTCTGGCTCTGGCCGCCCGCGTCGGCGCGGGGGGCCAAGTGCTGGGCGTGGACATATCCGAACCGCTGATCGCCCGAGCGCGCGCGCTCGCCCCGCAGGATACGCCGGCCCTGTTCCGCGTGGCAGACGCCAGCAGCGCCGAGCTGCCCGAGGGGGCATTCGACATCCTGTTCTCGCGTTTCGGGGTGATGTTCTTCGCCAATCCGACAGGGGCGTTTGCTCATCTGCGCCGAGCGCTCAAGCCGAGCGGACGGGTCGCTTTCGTCTGCTGGCGCGGCACGGCCGAGAACGATTGGGTGCGCCTGCCGATGGGTGCGATCAAAGGCATCGTCCCGCCGACGGCGCTACCCGATCCCGAAGCGCCCGGTCCATTCTCGTTCGGCGACCCGGGCCGGGTGGCTCGGATCCTGACGGCGGCCGGCTTCACCGATATTGCTATCGTGCCCTTCGATGCTTCCGTCCCGTTTGGCGAGGGCGCGACGCGGGACGCGGCGATCGACGACGCGGTGAAGATGACGTTCGAGGTCGGCCCGCTGTCGCGCGCACTCGCTGATCAGCCCGACGACATCCGCGCCCGCGCCGCGGCGGCGGTTCGTGCCGCCTTCGCCGGCCGCCCCGGCGAGCGGTCGGTGATGATCGACAGCGCGACGTGGATCGTCACGGCGCGCAATCCGGCGAGCTGAGGGGCATCTTTGGCCGGTCAGCGGGACCAGATGAGGGCGTATTCGCCGGCGAAGCGCTCACGCGGGAATGCCAGCGCCCTATTCCGGCGTTGGACGGACAAGCAGGCCGACACGAGCGCCGGACATCGGTGACAAAAGCCTTTGGGCTGTCCTGCTTTGCCAATTCACCATGCCGGATACGGCTTGCACGGCGACTTTCTCGCAGCGGCCGGCGCAGCTGCCTCACCCTTGCTGCGTCTTCTCACGATGAAGCCGCGTCCGGTCGCCGCGAGCGGTATCGCTGCGCTCTTAAAAGGAAGGGCGATGGTGGTCGCGGGCCTGGCGAACAAGATGGCCGCCTTCTCGAACCGCCTGACGCCTCGATCGATGCAAAGAGCAGCGATGAGAAAAATCATGGCAGTGAAACAGCGCCCCTTTGGAAGCCCAATGCGATCGCCCTGCCCCTACAGCGTCTGCACGTCGACCACGCCCGCGACCGCCTTGATCGCGCCGGCGATCTGCGGCGAGACCTTGTAGCGGCCGGGCAGCTTCATCTCGACCTCGGTTTCGAGGTCCAGCATCATCACCAGCGAGACGTCGCCGTCGGCGCCAGCCGCGGGTGGCGGCGCGGCGGTCGGCTTCACCGCTGGTGCCTTTGCGGAAGCGCCCGGGGCGGGCGCGGCGTCCGGCATGTTGAGCCGGCGGGCGATCGAATCCAGCGGCTTGGTGTCGCGCACGAAGATCCGCAGGCCCTTTTGCGTCTTGGCCGCGGCGTGATCCAGCGGCTCGGCATGCAGCACCCTCGCCCGCACATCCTCGCCCTGCAGCTCGGCGCCGAGCTGCAACAGCACGGCCGCGCCGGGCTCCAGCACATCGCGGTATTGCGCGAGGCCCTCGGAGAACAACACCGCCTCGAAATGGCCGGTCGGATCCGACAGGCCCATGATGCCCATCTTGTTGCCTGTCTTGGTACGCCGCTCCATGCGCGACACCACGGTTGCCGCGACCTTGCCCGCCGTGGCGCCGGTCTTCACCGCACGGGAGAATTCCGCCCAGGATTGCACGCGCAGCCGCTTCAGCGCGGTCGCGTAGTCGTCGAGCGGATGACCCGAGAGGAAGAATCCGATCGCGTCATATTCGCGCCGCAGCCGGTCGGCGGGCAGCCATGGCTCGACCTGCGGCAGCATGATGCTGGGCGCATCAGGGGCGCTGCCGAACATGTCGTTCTGGCCCGAGGTCGCCGCCTCGTGGCTGCGCTGGCAGGCGGCGAGGATCGCATCGGCGCCGGCGAAGACGCGGGCCCGGTTCGGGTCCAGCGTGTCGAACGCGCCGGCGGCCGCAAGGCTTTCTATGATCCGCTTGTTGACGGCGCGCGGGCTCACCCTTGCTGCAAAATCGGCGAGCGAGGTGAAGGCGCCCTTCTTGTTGCGCTCCTCGATGATCTGCTCCACCGCCTGGATGCCGACGCCCTTCAGCGCGGCGAGCGCGTAGTAGATCGTGTTGCCGCTGACCTCGAAGGTCGGGCCGGAGCGATTGATGTTGGGCGCCTCGACCTTGATGCCGAGCCGCTGCGCCTCGGAGCGGAATTCGGAAAGCTTGTCGGTGTTGTTGAGTTCGAGCGTCATCGACGCCGCCAGGAACTCGACCGGGTAATGCGCCTTCATATAGGCGGTGTGGTACGACACCAGCGCATAGGCTGCCGCGTGGCTCTTGTTGAAGCCGTAGTCGGCGAATTTGGCGAGCAGCTCGAAGATCGTCTCCGCCTGTCCCTTCGACACGCCGTTCTTCATCGCGCCGGCGACGAAGATGTCGCGCTGCTTGTCCATCTCGGCGCGGATCTTCTTGCCCATCGCGCGGCGCAGCAGGTCGGCCTGGCCGAGCGAATAGCCCGCCATCTGCTGCGCGATCTGCATCACCTGTTCCTGATAGATGATGACGCCGAAGGTCTCCTTCAGGATCGGCTCCAGGATCGGATGCAGATATTCCGGTTCCTCATCGCCATGCTTGCGCGCGCAATAGGTCGGGATGTTCGCCATCGGGCCCGGGCGATACAGCGCCACCAGCGCGATGATGTCCTCGAAGCGGTCCGGCCGCATGTCGATCAGCGCGCGCCGCATGCCCTGGCTTTCCACCTGGAACACGCCGACGACGTCGCCCCGGGCCAGCATCTGATAACTCGGCGCATCGTCGATCGGCAGCGTTGCGAGGTCGACATGAACGTCGCGCTGCTTGAGCAGCTTGACCGCGACGTCGAGCACCGTCAGCGTCTTGAGGCCGAGGAAGTCGAACTTCACGAGGCCCGCCGGCTCGACCCATTTCATGTTGAACTGGGTGACCGGCATGTCCGATTTCGGATCGCGGTACATCGGCACCAGTTCGCTCAGCGGCCGGTCGCCGATCACGATACCGGCGGCGTGGGTCGAGGCGTGGCGGGTCAGGCCCTCGAGGCGCTGCGCGATGTCGAACGCACGCGCCACCACTGGATCCTCGTCGCGGAACGCCTGCAGCTTGGGCTCGCCTTCGATCGCCTGCGCCAGCGTCACGGGAGCCGCGGGATTCTGCGGCACCAGCTTGGTCAGCTTGTCGACCTGCCCGTACGGCATCTGCAACACGCGCCCGACGTCGCGCAGCACGCCGCGCGCCTGCAGCGTACCGAAGGTGATGATCTGCGCCACCTGGTCGCGGCCGTAGCGCTCCTGCACGTACTGGATCACCTCGCCGCGGCGGTCCTGGCAGAAGTCGATGTCGAAGTCCGGCATCGAGACGCGTTCGGGATTGAGGAAGCGCTCGAACAGCAACGCGAAGCGCATCGGATCGAGGTCGGTGATGGTGAGCACCCAGGCGACCAGTGAGCCGGCACCGGAGCCGCGGCCCGGTCCGACCGGAATGCCCTGCGCCTTCGCCCATTTGATGAAGTCCGAGACGATCAGGAAGTAGCCCGCGTATTTCATGCGGGTGATGACGTCGAGCTCGAAGGCAAGCCGCTTGCTGTAGTCCTCCTCGGTCATGCCCGGCGAGAGACCGTGCACCCGCAGGCGGTTGGCGAGCCCCTCCTCGGCCTGGCGCTTCAGTTCGGCAGCCTCGTCGGCGGCCGCATCGGCACTGGCGGAGCCGCCGACCGTGAAGAACGGCAGGATCGGCTTGCGGGTCTTCGGCCGGAACGAGCAGCGCTCGGCGATCTCCACCGTCGAGGCCAGCGCCTCAGGAATATCGGCAAACAGCACCGCCATTTCCGCGCGGGTCTTGAAGCGGTGATCCGGGGTCAATTGCTCGCGGTTGGTCTCGGCGATCAAGTGGCCGCCGGCGATGCACAGCAGCGCATCATGCGATTCGTAGTCGTCACTGCTGGCGAAATACGGCTCGTTGGTCGCAACCAGCGGCAGGCCCTTGCTGTAGGCGAGATCGATCAGGCCGCCCTCGGTGCGGCGCTCCTTGTCGATGCCGTGGCGTTGCAATTCGATGTAGAGACGATCGCCGAACAGGCTCGCCAGGCGTTCGCAGCGGGTCGCGGCCAGTGCGGCCTGCTCGGCACGCAGCGCCAGCGCGATCGGCCCGTCGGGCCCCCCGGTCAGCGCGATCAGATCCTCGGCGTCGTCGGTGAGCCAGTCGAGCTTGATGTGCGGGGTCTGGTTGACCGGTGTCTCCAGGAACGCCCGCGAGTTCAGCCGCATCAGGCTGCGGTAGCCGCGCTCGCGGGCCGCCAGCAGCACGATTCGCGTCGGCCCCGTCGTCGCCAGGATGCTCCGCGTATTGGGGTCGACATCGCCGAAATCCACCGCCAGCTCGCAGCCGACGATCGGCTGGATGCCATAGCCGGCCATCTTGTCGGAGAATTCCAGCGCCCCGAACATGTTGTCGGTGTCGGTGAGCGCCAGCGCCGGCTGGCGGTCGGCCTTGGCGAGTTCGCCGAGCTTGGCGATCTTGATCGAGCCCTTCAGCAGCGAATAGGCGGAATGAACGTGAAGATGAACGAATCCGGCATTCGGCATGGCAGCTCGGGGGTCTCTTGAAGGCAGGGATGGCGCGAGGGCCCAAGTCGGAGCTCGAAAGCATCAGACCCGACTCGCATCCCCATCGTGGGGCCTCGGCCCTGCCAAGTCCACGCCGAACGCGGCGTGGCGCCAGGTCGTCCTGCTTTTCCCCAGAAGCAACCTATGCCCCTGTCCCTGCGGGCACATTTCAGAACTGGGTGATCAGCTGGGCCCAAACCGCGATCATCCCGACGAACAGCGTGATCGATGCCAGCGCTGCAGCTTCCTGCACGAAAATCTTCAACATGGCCGCTCTCCCTGAACTGGAACGTATGCAGAACATTGTTCCTTTTTTGTTCTCGGAGTCAAGCGGAGGTAGTGGGTCAGTTTGGAAACTGACCCCGAAAAAAAGTCCTTGGTTAATTGAGGAAACGGGGAGTGCTTAAACGGCGAACCAAGGTGACTTGACGCCTAAGCGGCGGTCCAAATATCCGACCGTCGATGCCGTCAAGAATTCACTTTGGCTCAGCCCGACTACTACGACGGACTTCGCGCCCACCGACAATTTCGTGAGCGTGTGGACTTTGCCCTTGCTGTCAGTGCTATACCCGCTCTGCGCCGTCCCCTGATGGGTGTCCCTTAGCCAAGCCATATAGGCTGCAAGGGTTGGGTGACCGCCAAACGGGTATGCCATTTCAAATTATGCGCAGAGAGCCATTTCGTATTCGAAACCGTCGCTCTTGCCCGATTTGTTGAAATCAGACTTCCGGTCCCAAAGTTCGAAAAAATGGGCAGGCGCAGCCGGGAGGCGCTCCAGCGGGGATTCTGCCTCAAGCGCAACTTCAATCCGTGAGCGAAGCGTATCCAAGTCATTCGCCTGCGCGCACACGTCATGCTCAAGGCATTGAGCAACCCAGAAGTCGCCATCCTTGAAAGTAACTATACGCAGCGTGCTCATTTTGTAGCTCCCGATGAGCGTCATTCATTTCAGAGCGCTCATAACACGTCAACCGGCGTTAAGTTTCTATAAATAGACAGTAAACCTGACCCAATCAACCGCTCTTCTTGTGATTTATGAGCCATTCTTGTGATTTCTCTTTGATCCAAGTCATTGCATCAGCCTCACTTTCGAAGCCGAAAACGGTATCGATATCGCCGCCACGCCATACGACGCTCACAGAATACCCTTTCCCGATGGCGTATCGACGCACGACGAATTGATACTCCGGCTTGAAGTTCGCCAGCTCCCACTGTTCCAGCATTGCAACAAGGTCGCCCATCTCCCAAAGCTTGTTGGTTACGCCAGCGGCCATTGCCGGCGTCACCTTGAGGGTCTGATGGATGCGCACGAAATTGTAGTACATCGTATGCAGCGCAATCGCTGCGGCGTGGTTCTCGACCTTCTTTGAGAAGGCGTTCGTCAATCGCGTGAACCGGCGCATGTGCATGCGCATGGTGAGGTTGCTGCGCTCAGCGTAGGACGTGCTGATGTGCTTCCATTCCGGGTTGCCGCTCTTAGGCTCTTTGCGAGCGCCAATGCACTTGGCGGGGCTGTAGCGGACTTCCGCCTCCGGGGCAGCGCCGTACAGCTTGATGAGCATGGCGTAGTCCACCTCGCCGCTAAACGCAGCGTCAACGGCTTGCAGGTAAGGCGCGTGCCCATCGCTCGTGATCTGGACGCGGTTGGCCAGCCTGCTTTCGAGATCGTGGGTGAACGTCATAGCGGCGTCCAGATCGCGAGCGCCGAGCAGCCAGCTCACAATCAGCTTCGTGTCGGCATCGATGGCGGTCCACGTCCAAACGTCTCCAGCGCTCGCTGGAGCGGCCTTGGCGCCCTTCACGTTCGCCGCCTTGGCGTAAACGAAGCTCCAGATTTCATCCATCTGGACGCGCTTGCAGGTCAGGTTCCGAAGCGTCTTATCCTGATAGGCGGCGCAGGCATGGCCCGCATCAACCAGAAGCTTGGCAACCGTGTTCTTGCTGGCCCCGGTCAGGCGGGTAATGGCGCGGATCGACTGCCCTTCGCACAGGAGGTGCAGGATTTGGGCGCGCGCCTTTCGGTCCAGCTTGTTCATAACCGGATATTACTCCGGCAGGAACTTTAGTCAAGCATAAAAGGTCAGTTTGCGATTTTTCGCAGGTTGGCATATGGTGGCTAAATGAGTCCTGATCCCAAGAATTTCCGCTCACCCGGCCAGTTCCTCCAGTCGCTGTTGATCCACCGAGGTTGGACACAGCGAACCCTTTCGGTGGTGCTCGATATTGGCGAAACGACCGTCAATAAGATCGCCAGCAACAAGCAGCCGATTGACGCTGACTTAGCCCTGATTCTCGAAGAGGTTTTTCGGGTTCCAGCCGAGGAATTTCTGGCACTCCAAAAGAATTTCGACCTCGCGCAGGCACGGATCGTTGCGAACCCGGACCCGGCTCGGGCGGTCCGCGCCATGCTGCTTGGCGACCTTCCTGTTGCTGAAATGATTAAGCGCGGTTGGATTGCGGCCGAGAACGTCAGAGATACCAAAAACGTCGAGGCCGGGCTGGTCCGGTTCTTTGGAGTGAACCGGATCGACGACATCGAAATACTGCCTCACGCCGCGAAGAAAACCGAAGTCAACACTCCTGCGACGCCCGCACAACTGGCTTGGCTATATCGGGTCAAGCAGATTGCTAGTGACATGCTGGTCGCCCCCTACTCTCCGCAGGCGCTTGTCGCAGCACTCGGCAAGTTACGAAAATTAATGATCGCAGCCGAAGAAATAGCGCGCGTTCCACGCATCATGATGGAGTGCGGAGTGCGGTTCGTTATTGTCGAGTCGCTCGCTTCGGCAAAGATCGATGGCGTTTGCTTTTGGCTGAATGAACGGTCTCCAGTCATCGCCATGTCGCTCCGCTATGATCGCATCGACAATTTTTGGTTCGTCCTTCGACATGAGATTGAGCATGTCCTCCAGGTACACGGAACAATGATTGATGCCGAACTGGAAGGTGAGCGCGCTGGCACAGGTGAAGGCGTTGCTGAGGAGGAGCGAGTTGCGAACGCCGCCGCGCAGGAGTTCTGCGTTCCAGCGAAATCCATGCACGATTTTGTAGTCCGGAAAGCCCCGTTCTTTGCAGAGCGAGACCTAATTGCCTTCGCACGTATATTGAAAATCCATCCCGGCATTGTGGCCGGGCAACTCCAACGCAAGACGGGCAGATATGATCGCTTCCGCGATCATCTCGTAAAAGTCCGCTCCATCATCTCGCCGAACGCAATCAAAGACGGCTGGGGCGATGTTGCTCCAGTTGGCATCTAACAGGACGGAACAGGACACTATGAGTAAGAGACAGGAACGTCAGCGTTTCCTCCGCCACTATAAAGAAGTGACGGGCGAGCAAGAAATCGACATGCATAAAGTGGCCGCTTTCGCCAAGGGCCACGGATGGAAGATGCCAACCCCTCCGTCCGACGTGGAAATGCTGGCAAAACTATTCGCCGATGATGCCCAAGCAGAGCGCAAGTACGACAAGCAAACCGGGAAGCCATATCGCGCGTATCAGGCCATTCCCGTACCCAGCGGACAGCTCAATCTCTTTGTCTATGTGGACACGGATGAGGCGACACGCTCCCAGATGATGAAATCAACAAATCATCGTCGAGAGCAGATAGTGACCGACGCTTATTCGTTGACGCTCGATCTGGATCACTGGCACAGCATCAACCCCGACGAAGAACAGATTGAACTCCCCCTCGATCTGACGTTTGACGTCGAACTCAGGAAGGCCGCCGACGACGAGGGCTCCGAAGAAACCGGCTAGCTTTTCTTCCAGCGAGCCTCTGCCGCCGCCCTTGCAATCTCGGCGCGTTGTTCCGGAGTAAGGGCGGCAGAGCGCGCAGGGCCGCCCTTTCGGCCGCCCGCCTTCGCGCGCTTTGTCAGGCCGCTTTCCGGGGCTGCCTCAACGTTCCCGGTCGCGATATCAATGATCCGCTTAGCGAGCTGGTTGGGGTCTCTAGGGCGTTTGGGGTGCTTCTCAGCGGTCATTTTCCTAACCTACTAAACCATCTGGCCATGCTTTCGTCCCAGACCCGCTTATGAGCCGCGAAGCATTCATCGGCCTTAGCTTGGTCGCCGGGATGGGCCTGTTCGCACGCAGCCCGCTCTTTGGCCTCGTCCCATTGGGAGCAGCCTCCGAGGGCGATTAGTACAACCAGCGGGAGCAGTTTTCGCATGTTCGCAATATGCGCCCGGAATCCCCCGCATACCAGTGGTCGACCCTGCCACAATCAAACTGACCCACTACCCAAGCGGAGGGTAGCGGGTCAGCTTGAAAGCTGACCGCGAAAGAAAGGGCTTGGTTAATCGAGGAAGGAGAGACCCGCTCAACCGCAGCGGGGTCTTTACCCCTTCCTCTGGCGTAGGATCACGGTCGGGCGTTTCGCCTGTGGCGATATCAATGATCCGCTTGGGGTCTCCAGGGCCCCTAGGGGTCATTTGTGCGACTTTTTGTGCGCCACGGCGATTTGGACGACATCATCGTCATCAGCATCGAAGGTCAAGTAACCAATGGCCATCCATCCGGCGCACACGCTGAAAATGATCAAAGCAGCTTTTAGCCACTGTCCCATGGGAGCAAATATGCTCCCAGAGCCGGTTATTTTCCATCCCCGCCGAACGACAATCAAACTGACCCACTACCCAAGCGAGCCCGGCAGAGCCCGTGCCGCCTTCACGGCCGATGGTTAATCCGCCAGGCCAACAAAAAACCCCGGGCCGAAGCCCGGGGTTTTCGATGCCGCTTGGATTAAGCGAGCGATCAGTAACGCGCGATGATCGGGCCACCGAACTTGTAGTTCAGACGGCCGAGGACCATGTCGGTGTCGCCACCGGTGTGGAAACCGGTCACGCCGACGCCAGCCGGGGTCACGAAGGTCGCACCGTGCGTGTCTTCGAAGATGTGGTTGTATTCGACGCCGAGCGACCAGCCCTGCGAGAAGGCGAATTCGAGGCCAACACCAACCGTCGGGCTCCAACGGGTGTCGTAGCCGGTCGAGGACGCCAGCGCGCCGCCGGGTGCCAGGAACTGATAGTTGCGATCGGTGACCGCAGCACCGCCCTTGGCGTACAGCAGGACGTTGTTCCAGGCGTAGCCGATCTGACCGGTGAACAGGCCGAACGCATCGGTCTTCGAGCGAACGGTGCCGCCCGGGACGAGCAGGTTGCCGGTGCTGCCGGAGAAGTCAGCCCAGTTGCCCTGAGCTTCCAGACCGAACACCCAGCCGCCGGTCTGCCAGCGGTAGCCGACCTGACCACCGACGGTGCCGCCGTTGGCATCGTAGCTGCCGGCCTGGCCGAAGCCGTCGACCGAACGGTTGTCGTGGCTCTGGCCCCAACCACCGTTGATACCGATGTAGAAGCCGGTCCAATCATACACAGCGGCAACCATGGGCGGCGGAGCCTTCGTGTAAGGGCGAGCCGCGAGGTCAGCCGCAGAGGCAGCGGTCGCGCTGAGCGCGAGCAGGCTGGCGGTGACAAGCAAAATCTTTTTCATTTTCCCGTTCCAACTTTTTCTACAGGCCCCCAAGGCCGCGAGACACCGTCATAGCAGTCCCCGTCGGAATTGCTGTAACTTCGCTGCAACAGGCAGGCCCAAACGACTTCGCTCAAATTTGAAGTTAATACTGCGTTACAAGCACTTCTTGGAACTTTTGCCACATAACTGCCGCACAATCTTCACAATTCAAAACTGCGTGCGCGGCTTCGCGCAACATCGTGTTGACCGGAACCGGCTTGTCCGATTTGGATCGTCGCCGAGATCGAATCTTCGCAGCGATAAGGAATGCACATGCGGACGATGATTCTTGCTGCTGCGGCGTCTGTGGTCGCGCTCGCTACGCTAGGTACGGCGCCCTCCCATGCCGTCGGCGTGCGCTACCCGTTCTGCATCCAGGGCGACCGCTATCCAGGTCTCAGCAACTGCTCCTATCCGTCCTATGAGGCGTGCCTCGCCACCGCCTCGGGCATCGGACAGAACTGCATCGCCAACCCCTATTATGCCGGCGACAACGACCCGCGCTCCTATTTGCACGTCGCCCCGCGCGACCGCCGTGAGGGCAATTTCTTCGACCTGTTCTTCCACTGACGCCCGCCCGGCGTCGCCGCCGCGGGAATGTGAGTTGATCGCTCCCGCACGCGGGGGACTGTTCGCACGGACGTTCGGCGCTAGCGTTGCCGGCGCCAGATCGATTGGAGCTTCTGATGCGAAACCTGATTCTGGCACTGTTTCCGGCGCTCTTGGCGCTGGGTACGATCGCAAGCACGCCAGCCAATGCCCAGAAATACGATTCGACATCGCCGGTCTGCAAGACGAACTACCGATGGGGCGGCGAGGATACCGACTGCGGCTACACGTCGCTGGAGCAGTGCCGCGCCTCGGCGTCCGGCCTCGCCGCGATGTGCATTACCAATCCGTATTATGCCGGGCCGCCGATCGATCGTCGGCCGAGCCAGTCTGGCAGACGGCTTCGCCCCGCTTATTGAGGGCTCAAAAGCCCTCTCCATTCCGACTGAAGCAGAGCGGAAAAAGCCCTAGAATCCTGTGCTTAGCGTATGTTCTTCACACGAACCGCGACCCACTTCGCGCGAAACGCTATTCGAGTTCGATGACCTGCCCGTTCGACAGTGACACCCGGCGATCCATCCGTGCGGCGAGATCCATGTTGTGGGTCGCGATCAGCATCGCGACCCGGGTCGCCTTCACGAGTTGCATCAGCGCGTTGAAGACGTGGTCGGCCGTCCCAGGATCCAGATTGCCGGTCGGCTCGTCCGCAAACAGCACCCGCGGTGCGTTCGCAACCGCGCGCGCGATCGCCACGCGTTGCTGCTCGCCGCCCGAGAGTTCGGCCGGACGATGGGTAATGCGGTCACCGAGCCCGAGATAGGCCAGGATCTCGGTCGCGCGTTTCACGGTTTCGGAGCGCTTGAGGCCACGAATCATCTGCGGCAGCATGACGTTCTCGAGCGCCGAGAACTCCGGCAGCAGCCGGTGCGACTGATAGACGAAGCCGATGTCGGAGCGGCGAATCTGCGTGCGGTCGACGTCGGACATCTGCGAGGTCGGCGTGCCCGCGACATAGACCTCGCCCTCATCGGGACTCTCCAGCAGGCCCGCGATGTGCAGCAGCGTCGACTTGCCGGATCCCGACGGCGCCACCAGCGCCACCGATTGACCGGGCCACAGCGCCAGCTTGGCGCCGTTCAGGACCGTCAGCGTCGCTTCGCCCTGCCTGTATTCCCGCTTGATATCATGAAGATAGACGACCGGTACGTCTTCCGCCCCCTCTGCCATGTGCGCTCCCTATTCGTACCGGAGCGCTTCGACCGGATCGAGGCGCGCGGCGCGCCACGACGGGTAGAGCGTCGCAAGGAAGGACAGCGTCAGCGCCATGATCACGACGGCGAGCGTCTCGCCGAAATCGACCTCAGCCGGCAGCTTGGAGAGGAAATACAATTCTGGCGAGAACAGCTCGGTGTTGGTGAGCCACGACAGGAACTGCCTGATCGATTCGATGTTCAGGCAGATCAGCATGCCGACCGCAAAGCCGGTCAGCGTTCCCACCACACCGATCGAGGCGCCGGTGATCAGGAAGATCCGCATGATCGAGCCTTGCGAGGCGCCCATCGTGCGCAGGATCGCGATGTCCTGGCCCTTGTCCTTCACCAGCATGATCAGCCCGGAGACGATGTTGAGCGCCGCGACCAGCACGATCATGGTCAGGATCAGGAACATCACGTTGCGTTCGACCTGCAGCGCGTTGAAGAACGTCGAGTTGCGCTGCCGCCAGTCGACCAGGAAGACCGGCCGGCCGGCCGCCTCCGTCACCAGCTTGCGGTAGGTGTCGATCTTGTCCGGATTGGTGGTGAACACCTCGATCGAGGACACGTCGTTGTTGCGGTTGAAATAGGCCTGCGCCTCCGCCAGCGGCATGAACACGAAAGTCGAATCGTATTCCGACATGCCGATCTCGAACACCGCCGTGATCTTGTAGGGCTTGATACGCGGCGTCGTGCCCATCGGCGTCACCGCGCCTTTCGGCGAAACCAGCGTGATCATGTCACCGGCATGCAGCGAGAGCTGATCGGCAAGCCGGCGGCCGATCGCAACCCCCTGCCCCTCGTCGAAGCCTTCGAGCGTGCCCTGCTTGATGTTCTTGGCGATCGAGGTGAGGTTGTTGAGATCGTCGGCGCGAATACCGCGGATGAAGACGCCGGCCGCGTTGAACGGCGATGAACCGAGCCCCTGTCCGTCCACGACGGGCGCGGCCAGACGGATGCCCTGCACCTGGCTGATGCGGTCGGCGACGTCCTTCCAGTCGGTCAGCGGCGATTCCAGTGGCTGCACCAGAAGGTGGCCGTTGAGGCCGAGGATCTTGTCGAGCAGCTCCTTGCGGAAGCCGTTCATGACGGCCATCACCACGATCAGCGTGGCAACGCCGAGCATGATGCCGAGGAACGAGAAGCCGGCGATGACCGAGATGAAGCCTTCCTTGCGGCGCGCGCGCAGATAGCGTCCGGACAGCAGCCATTCGAATGGCGCAAAGGGCGGGGTACGGACTGGCTCGTTCATGGTCTCATCCATCTCTCGATAATCCCATGATTCGGGTCAAATGTGGCCGGATTACCCCGCCGATAGATTCGGCGTGAATAAACTTTAACCCGCGAGCTTCGCGACCACGTCCGCGGGGCTCATGTTCTCGCGTGAACCGTCGCTGCGGCGCTTCACCTCGACCTTGCCTTCCGCGAGCCCCTTGGGCCCAACGAGAATCTGCCAGGGGATACCGATCAGATCGGCCGCGGCGAACTTGGCGCCGGCGCGCTGATCGGTGTCGTCGTAGAGCACATCGACGCCCTTCGCCGAGAGCTCGCGATAGAGCTGCTCGCAGGCACCGTCGACCGCGGCATCGCCCTGCTTGAGGTTGAGGATCGCGGCGCGGAACGGCGCGACCGCCTCGGGCCACTTGATGCCGGCATCATCGTGACAGGCCTCGATGATCGCGCCGACCAGGCGCGACACGCCGACACCGTAGGAGCCGCCATGGATCGGCACGTCGACGCCGTCAGGACCCGCCACCATCGCCTTCATGGTGTCGGAATATTTGGTGCCGAAATAGAAGATCTGGCCGACCTCGATGCCGCGGGTGTTCAGCCGCTTGGCTTCCGGCACCTCCTCCTCGAAGCGCGCAGCCTCGTGGACGTCCTCGGTCGCAGCATAGACCGAGGTCCACTGCTTGATGATGGGCGTCAGATCGCCGTCATAGTCGACGTCCTCGCCCGGCACCGGCAGGTCCAGCACATCGCGGTTGATGTAGACGCCGGATTCGCCGGTCTCCGCCAGCACGATGAATTCGTGGCTGAGGTCGCCGCCGATCGGACCGGTCTCGGCCCGCATCGGGATCGCCTTCAGGCCCATCCGCGCAAAGGTGCGCAAATAGGCCACGAACATCTTGTTGTAGGAGCGCCGCGCGCCGGCCTCGTCGAGGTCGAACGAATAGGCGTCCTTCATCAGGAATTCGCGGCCGCGCATCACGCCGAAGCGCGGACGCTGCTCGTCGCGGAACTTCCACTGGATGTGGTAGAGGTTGAGCGGCAGGTTCTTGTAGGACTTGACGTAGGAGCGGAAGATCTCCGTGATCATTTCCTCATTGGTCGGTCCGTACAACAGCTCTCGCTTGTGACGATCGAGGATGCGCAGCATCTCGGGGCCATAGGCGTCGTAGCGGCCGCTTTCACGCCAGAGATCGGCAAGCTGCAGCGTCGGCATCAAAAGCTCGAGCGCACCGGCGCGGTCCTGCTCCTCGCGAACGATCTGCTCGATCTTCTTCAGCACCCGGAAGCCGAGCGGCAGCCAGGCATAGATGCCGGCCGCCTCCTGCCGCATCATGCCCGCGCGCAGCATCAGCCGATGCGAGACGATCTCCGCCTCTTTCGGGTTTTCTTTCAGGATGGGCAGGAAAAACCGCGACAATCGCATGGCGTTACTCGGGAATCAGGAAAGCGTGGGAAGCGCAGCAGTGAAACCGGATCGGCTGTGAAAACACAAGGCCGCCAAATGACAAAAGCCCTTCAAATCAGGCTATTTTCCGCCATTTGAGCGATTTGCGTCCCTCCGGCGTGCCCGGCGCGCTGATCGTGCGTTTACCTGACCTCGAAATCGTCTTCCAGCGTCACTTTCCTGAAATCGGTCACCAGGGCGTCGATCTGCATGTGCCAGCGGCCCGGGACCGGCAACGGCACCTTCTTCACGTGCCAATAGCCGTCGGGACCCAGCGCGGCACTGCGTTCCAACGGCTCGATGCCGCGATCCGGCAGGCTCAGCGTCAGCATCGCCTCCTTGGCCGCGAACGGGCTCGCATCGCCGTTCATCAGCTGCAGCACGAAGTCATTCTGCCCGACCTTGCCCGGCGCGATCAGCACCTGGAACATCGCGGCATCGGTGTGGATGTGCACCGCGAGCGGAACGTCGTCCGACATTGCCAGCACGCGGGGCGGCGGCGTGAAGCGCCAGAGCGCGACGAGACCGAAGATCGCGATCATCAGCACGAACTCGAGCGCGATCGAGCGCTGCAGCGGCCGCGTGCGGTGAAATTCGCGCGCGATCGCCGGCGTGAACACCAGCCGGTTCAGCGCAGCGAGCGCGAGCAACAGCGATACCAGCACAAGTTTCGCCAGGAGGATGTTGCCGTATCCAGTGTCGATCAGTGCGCCAAAGCTTTCGAGCTGAACGACAGCGAGTGCCAGGCCGGACAAGGCGATCAACGCGACGACCGGTACCGCAAGCGTTGAAAAGCGCCCGAGCACCCGCAGCAGCGAATCCTTGCGCTGCCAGGCCAGCACGGCCACCGGCCCGAGCGCACCCATCCAGAAGGCGAGGCCAACGCCATGGATGAACAGCGCGGTCCGCGTCAGCCATTGCGGAGACGCGGTAGCGGCGTGGCCGCTGACCGAAAGCGACAGCCCGACACAGATCATTGCGACCGCGGTGGGGATCCAGGCCGCGCTGAACGACGGACTGCGCCAGGCGGTCGCCGCGATCAACATCGCAGCGATCGCGAGCAGCAGTGCAGGAAACAGGCTGGTGCCGGCGGCGCTGGCCCACGCCGCCCAGGTCAGGACGCCCGTGATCGGCAGGTTCAGCAGGTCGACGCCCTGCAAGCCAAGCGAGGCGACCGCGCCGATGAGGCCGATTGCCAGCGACCACATGATCAGCCGTTCGCCGGCCGGGCCCTGCCCGATCCAGGCGGCAAAGAACACGCCGCCGACGCCGGCAAACAGCCCGAGATAGAGCCCGAGCCGCGCCAGCCAGATCAGCACATGGAGCACGCCGTCGCCAGACGGCACCGCCGAGCCGGTGACGACGCCGATCGAGAACAAGAGCGAACCCGCAACCGGATGGCCGTCCTGCGACACCACGCGATAGCTGACCACCTGCGTGCCCTGAGGCAGGTCGGCCGGCAGGGTCACCATGACCGATTGATCGACGGCGCGGATCGCGACGTCGCGCGGCTTGCCCGCAGCGTCGAGCAGGCTGACCGCCGTTGGCGCCACCGCTTCGTTGAAGCGGAGCACCACTGTCTTCGGCGCCTCCGTCACCACGCTGCCATCCGCAGGTTCAGCGGCGATCAGGACGGCATGCGCATGGGCCGAGGTCGCAAGACACAGCGCCAACAGCAGCGCAGCCAGGCCTGTTACAACAAGACTTGCGACCGCCCGCACGGCTTACGACTTCGGCAGCAGCAAGACGCCGGGCGCCGGCGTCTTGCTGCCATGGTCGTGCCCGCCGCCCTGCCCCTCGGCCGGAACATCGATCCAGCGGCTGACGCCCTGTTCGCATTCCTGCACGACGGGAAAATACAACGTGGTGTTCGGCTTCAGCGTATCGGTGAGATACGTCTGCATCACGAACTCGTCGTAGTTCTGGTCGGAGAGCTTGCCATCGCTCCAGGCGACTTCCTTCACGCCTTCAGAGAGCTTGGCACCGTGATAGCCGTACTGGGTCGTATACTTGCCGGTCACCGTATCGAGGGTCCAGCCGGGCTTCGGCATCGGCTTGACCCCGATCACGCCTTCCGGAATCTGCACGCGGATCTTGATCGTCGCCGATCCGGCGCAGCCATGCGGCACGGCGAAAACCGCCTTGTAATACGAACCGACCGGCGCCTGCTTCCCTTCAAGCGTGATGTGAGCGACCGCCGGCGACGCTGCGAGCAGCGCCGCCGCGGCGATGAGGAGCGTGTGTGATCGCATGGCTCCCTCACATCTTCTTCATGTCCATGCGACCGGAATGGTCGCCATGGCCGGAGTGATCGCTGCCACCCGGCGCCTGCGCACCGACGGCCTGGACGTCCAGCGAGACCGAGACCTTGCCGGCCTTCTCGAATTCGAGCGTGACCGGCACCTTGTCGCCCTGCTTCAGCGGGTTCCTCAGGTCGAACATCATCAGGTGATAGCCGCCGGGTGCGAGCTTCACGGTCTTGCCCGGCTCGATGGTCAGTCCCTTGTCGAGCGCGCGCATCTTCATCACGCCGTTGTCCATCGACATTTCGTGGACCTCGATCTTGCCGGCGACGTCGGCCGAGCCAGACACCAGCCGGTCGGGCGTCGTCCCCTTGTTCTCGATCGTCAGATAGCCGCCGCCGATCTTGGCGCCGTTCGGCGTGGCGCGCGTCCACGCCTGGGTGATCACGAGGTCGCCGGCCTTGACGTCCTCCGCGCGTACGGACGTAGACACGAGCGCAGCAGTCAGCGTCGTGAGGGCGAGGATGCGAGAGAACGATTTCATGGTGACGGCTTCCTTTCAGATTGAAGTAGTTGTGTTATCGGATTGTTGCGGCCTGGGCCTCAGACCATTTGTTCAGATCGGCGATTTCGGCCGATCCTTCGATCGTCGTGATCGTTCCGTCACGAGCAATCAGCATGGTTCGCGGGATATCACCTTGCCACGCCGGATCGATCTCAAATCTCAATCGCTCAGCAAAGCCGTCGCCAAAAATCCAGTTCTCGGCGGAAGCGAGCCCGGCGTGGTCCAGCATCGATTGCGTCGCCTCCGGAAGGTTCGGAACCAAATCCGCGCTGATCGTGACGACGTCGACATCCGGATGATCTTTCATGAACTGGCCAAGCTGCGGCAGCTCGACCTTGCAGGGTCCGCAGGTCACTCCCCAGAAATGCACCAGGGTCGGATGGCCGGCGTGCGCATGCAGCAGCTTTTGCCAGCTGCCGCGTTCGAACGGCTTGGGTGCGCCCGCTTCAACCGCCAGCGCGGGCGACAACGCTGCGAGCAAGATCAAAGTCGCGAGGAAATGGCGCTTCATGGTTCGCCCTCGATCGCTTGAAAATGATAGCCGTCCGCCTTCGTCATCCACGACAGGTAGGCCTGCCGGCCGTCGGTGACGAGCAGCGGATGATCGGAACTGTCGCTGGTGTCAGCAATGACAGCGGGTTTCGACCAGCTCGCTCCGTCGTCGCGCGAGGTCATCAGGTTGATCGATGTCTTTTCGCCGTCGAACTCCTTCCACGCCATCACCAGCCCCTGCGGGCCCGCGATGACCTGCGGCCGTGACGGGCTCCTGTTCGGCTGACCAATCGGAAGCGGATCGGAGAAGGTTTTGCCGCCGTCGCGCGACCGCGCGTAGAACAATCCCTTGCGCGCCTTGCCGTTGGTGTACCACGTCACGTGATAGGTTCCCTCGCGCGAAATGGTCAGGCTCGGACCGTGATGCGGACATGCGGCGATCTGCCAGTCGTCGCGGCTCACCCGATGCACCTCGCCGGGCGTGGCCAGATCGGTGAACGTCACGATCGCATGGTCGCGCACACCGCCTTCGAAAATATTCCGGAACACGACCACCGGATGGCCGGCACCATCGAACGCTAGGGCGAGACGGCAGCATTCGCAGGTGTTGTCGGCCACGAGCCGCGCATCGGAATAGGTCGCGCCGCCATCTTTCGAGGTCGCGAAGAACAATCCGGCACCGTCATACTTCTCGCCGCGCTGCTGTGCCGGCACGCGATTGCGCTTGTCGAGCCAGACCGCGAACACGGCACCGGCTGGATCGAAGCCGATCGCCTCGAACCGCTGGCTCTCGTTGTTTGACGTGATCGGCTTCGGCGGATCGAAGCTACGCCCGCCATCGGTCGACCGCGTGGTCAGCACCTGCCCATTGAAGGCTTGATCGCGGAAGGTCGAGAAAGCCAACGCGAGCTCCCCCTTGGCGTCGATCGCAAGCTTCGGCCGGGCGTCCGGCCCCCAATCCAAATTGAGCCGCTCCCGGGTCACCTGCACTGGCGCGGAAAAGCTCTTGCCCTGATCCTTCGAGCTCGCGACGGAGATCTGACCTCCGGCCATCCATACGAGCCACAGCGTCCCGTCCGGCGCGAAGGCTGGCGTGACCTTGCTCGCGCAACGCAGGACGGTTTCCTCGCACGCCGCTTCGGAGGCGTGCTGATGGCTCATCTGCGCCACGGCAAGGTTCGGCAAGGCCGCAAGCATGACAGTTGCCAGCACCGTCAGAGTCGCAGGTTTGCGGTATGTCATCGATGCGCTCCTCACTTGAACGCAATCTTCATGCCCGCCACGAAAGCGCGCGGCGATCCGGCATAGATCGAGTTGGTCGAGTTCGCCAGTACGCTCGCGGGATTTTGAACGCCCGCCGCCGTCACCGAGTTGGCGATATTGTTCGCCGAGGCGATGTAGGTTCGATCGAACACGTTCCGCACCTCGAGATACAGATTCAGCGACTTGAAATAGTCGGAGATCAGATCCGTCGTGTAGTGAACGTTGAGGTTGACCAGCTCGTAACCCGGCGCCCGCAGCAGATTGGCGTTGTCCATGTAGAAGCCATCCTTCCACTGGACTTCGACGAACCCGCCGAGTCCCTGGAATGGACCCGACAATTGGTCGTAGCCCAACCGCGTCGTGAGCTCGTTCGGCGAGATGCCGGGAATTTTGTTGCCGGCACGATTGAAGCTGAAGACAGTGCCGTTCGTGATGTTCTCGACGTATTCCGTGTAGACCTCGTCGAGATAGGTGTAGGCGGCCGAGAACCGCCAGCCCGGCAGGAACTTCCAGTCGGCGGCCAGTTCGACGCCGCGATGTTCCGATCGCGGCGCGTTGAACGTGTAGGAGATGCCCGATAGCGGCGTTGCCTGCGAGACGAGCTCATCCTTGAAGAACTCGTAGAACCCGGTGACGCCTACCTTGAGCGCATTGTTTGGCGTCCAGTCGGCCCCGATGTCATAGCCCAGATTCTTCTGCGTCTGCAGCTGGGTGTTATTGCCCGAAGCGCCGCTCGGCAGGACGAAGAGATTGCTGACTTGCGGTGTGCCATAGCCGGTTGCTAGGCGGCCGCGGAATTGCCAGTCGCTGTTCAGCCGGTAGAGCAGCGCAAGCTCGGGCGCGGTATTCTGGAATTGCCGATCCGCCGTCGTGATTGCCGTGGTCATGGCCCCGGCTGGGCCGGTGTAGGTATAGGCGGTATTTCGCCCCGTGAGATTGGTGGTTTCCCAGCCGATACCGGCAACGGCCGTGAGCGCAGAAGTAAGCTTCAATTCCTCGCGCGCCCGCAGGCCGTAATTCGTCGTCGTGCTGAACAGATTGCTGGACAGACTCCCGAGCGTCGCATTTCCGCCCGGCATCACATTGCGCGTATCGCTTGAGGCGGTGAGCGTATTGTAGAAGCCGCCGAAATAGGCCGTCGAATCCATCCCGAAGATGTCACCGCGCCTGACGACGTCGCTCATGTAGTTGTAGGACGGGAAGTCACCGATTGCGCTCGTCGATCCCGTCGGTTGGCTGATGTTGCGGTCGTCGAACACGAACTGGTTGCGCCAGGTAGTCTGGTTGTCGAAATCGTGCTCCCAGCGGCCGCCGACGATGGTACGGCGATCGTCGCGCCCGAGGCCCGCCTGGACCGCGGTTTCCTTGTCGGTCCCTGCCGCCGAGTTGAAGCCGTTGTTGAACAGAGAGACGGTCCCACAGCCAGGAGCGGCCGTAGCGCCGGTGGTGCAGCCCTGCTGGAACGGGTTCTGGTTGAACTGATTGAGCGACGAGCGGATCGGCAGGCGCGCGGTCAGGTCATTGTTTATCAGCTTCACCGTGAAACGGTCGTCCGGGGTGACCTGCAGAGTGCCGAGGAAATTGACGGTCTGGGTATTGAACCAGCTGTTACCGATATAGCCGTCGCCGCGCGCGTCGCTGGCGAATAGCGAGCCTTCGAAATTGCCGACCTTCTTGCCCGCGGCCAGATAGTTGTTGAGATAGCCGAAGCTGCCGCCGTCGACGCCGTATTCGACGCCGTCGATGGTGCCGCCCGGCCGGGTCCGGAAGTTCAAGGCGCCGCCGGTCGCGTAATTGCCATAGAGCGCCGACGACGGCCCGCGGACCACGTCGATCGCGCCATAGGCATGGGGATCGATCAGGTCGCTGCGAGACAGGCCGTCCGGCTGGGTGACCGGAAAGCCGTCGTCGAAGATCACCAGATTGCGGATGCCGAAGCCATTGCGTGCATTCGACCCGCGGATCGAGATGCCGAAATCGCGCGGGCCGTTGCCCTGCTTGATCGAGATGCCCGGACTGTCCCGCAACACGTCCGCCACCGAGAAGGACGGCCGATTCTCAAACCGGCTGCGGTCGATGGTGGTTTGCGTCTGACCGGCGGGCCCCTGGTTCAGACTGTCCCGCGCCGCGCTGGGCGTAATGCGCTGCGCGCGCCCAGCCGCTGCCACGGCCAGGGGCGCCAGCGGCCTTGCGGGCCGCCGGGCGGCAACCGCGTGGATCTTCGGCTTGGATCTTGCCGGTTTCGGCCGCGCGGCCTGCGGCGCGACGACCGTGACGGACGGCAGGGTCGTCTGGGCCTCTGCCCAACTTGTAAGCATGGAAAGCCCGACGCCCAGCGTGAGCGCACTGGCTCCGGCCCGCGGATGAAATCGAAACATGGATGAATCCTGACACCGGCTCTGCGGCCGGCTTGCTCTAAGGCACTCGCCGGCGCGCGACGCGCATCGGCAGCGAGAACGTCGTCAGGAAAAAACCGGCGGCGCGCGGGCTTGCGCGGACAGGCGCGCCTGCGAACGATCGAAATCGCCGGCGAAGTCAAGCCAGGCGATGCGCGTTGAAGGCCGCTCGACGGCGTGAGCCGTCGTCTCCGGGCTATCAACGGGCGCACCGGTCTGCAGCACGCTGCATGCCGAGCAGCAACCGTCATGGGCATCATGACCGGTCTGATCACCCTGCCCGGCTCCGGAGCCGGCATTGCCATGGCAGATGGTGGCCGCCGCGAGCGGATCGGACGCGGCAAAGCTCGCCGCCCAGCAGGCCCCGATCGGTGCGAAAATCTGCACCAGCAGGGCAACCAGGACTATGGGCAGAAAAATCTTCAGCCGCCGGCGCATCGCAAAACCCATCCGGGACGGAACTAACCACCACAGCCGTCGGAAGTCGAGATCATCGACCTCGCTCGTTTCTTCCGGCTGGCGGAAATTGCCGGTCGCGACACTTGCGTCACGGCCACTCCACCGGCCTTTGTATCCCCTTACCCCGTCACGTGTTTTCAGCTCACTTTCGCAACTGCCGGTGGCACCATCCCAATCATTTCGCAAATTGCTCGAAATTTGAACAATCGTTGCCGAAAATGATGACAAGGCTGGAAAGATAGTCTACCAATTCGGGCTCAGGCCAGCCGCGAGGTGTGTCCTGGTGGTCCAAGTCTCGGGAGGAGCCCGACGCGCACAAGCAGCGTCACCCCATCAATCAAGATCAAACCGAATTTTTGGGGCAAATAGGGTCGACACAATTTTTGGAGCAGGGCTTGGAGCCCTGCTCTTTTTTTATGTGATGATCACAAAGCGCTATGACTCCATCATCGAATCCAATCGAACGCAGTTTTGAACTCGCAGCAGCGGCTTGCGATGATCTGACGCCGTTGGTGTACCAGCGCTTGTTTCGCGAACATCCCGAGGCGCAGGCGATGTTTCGCACCGAAGGCAGCGAGCCGGTGAAAGGCTCGATGCTGGCGCTCGCGATCGAAGCCATCCTCGATTTCGCGGGCGAGCGCCGCGGACATTTTCGCCTGATCGAATCCGAGGTGTTCTCGCATGATGCCTACGGGACGCCGCGCGAATTGTTCGTCGCATTCTTCGCCGTGATCGCGGACTGCTTGCGCGACATTCTCGGTGAGCAATGGTCTGACGAGATCGATGCTGCGTGGCACAAGCTGCTTCGCGACATCGGGGCCGTCGTGCTGCAACAGAAACATCTCGTGGACGCGAAGGCGTAGCGTCACCGTTCCGATTGTGACACACTCCCTTTATCCGCGGCGCGTGCAACTGACGCCGACGGTCAGAAAAACGAAGAGGGAGCAAACAATGCCAGGGACCGACAAGGGGATGGACAAGGCGCCGACGACGCGGCGCGACCTTTTGCAAATGGCGGCGGCAGGCGGAGCTGCGGCCGGCCTGTTCGGCGGAATGAGCGTGACGTCCGCGCTCGCAGCCGAAATGGGACGTTCGGAAAAACCGCTGAAGGCCGCGTTCTCCAACGCCGGACTGCAGGCGACATGGTGCGCGCAGGGCAAGCAGGCCGCCGAATTCTGGGGCAAGCTGTTCAATGTCGAGGTCACCTGGTTCGACGGCCAACTCGATGCCGTCAAGCAGCGCGCCGCGATCGACAACATGGCCTCGCAGAAATGGGACTTCGTCGCGATCCAGGCGTTCGGCATCGGCACGCTGACCCAGCCGGTGCAGAAGATGATCGACGCCGGCACCCCCGTGATCGACATGGACACGCTGATCGCGCCACTCGACCAGATCAACGTCCATTCGTTCCTCGCCCCCGATAACGAGTTCATGGGCGCCTCGGTGACGCAGGCGCTGTGCAACGCGATCGGCGGCAAGGGCAAGGTCATCATGACCCAGGGCGCGCTCGGCCACACCGGCGCGCAAGGCCGCGCCAAGGGCTTCAACTCCGTCGTCAAGCAGTTCCCGAACATCGAGGTGCTGGATACCCAGCCCGCCGACTGGGACGTCTCCAAGACCGCCCGGCTCTGGGAAACCTATCTGACAAAGTATCCGCAGATCGACGCCGCCTTCTTCCACAATGACGACATGGCGCTTGCCGCCGCCAACATCATGAAGGCGCACAACCGCAACAACATCCTGATCGGCGGCGTCGACGCCATGCCGCCGGCGATCCAGGCGGTCAGCGAAGGCCGCATGTTCGCAACCGTCCGCAATCCGTCCTGCCGCATCCACGGCGGCGCGATCGTGGCGGGCGTCGCCGCCGTGGTCGGCGGCGAGAAGAGCGGCCAGGGCATTCCGAAGAACGTCGTGACCGACGGTCCCGTCGTGACCAAGGCCAATGCCGCCGGCATGCAATGGATGGAGGATCACTTCCTGATCTGAGCGGCCCGCATGTCGCAGGGACGCTCCCCGATCCTCGAGTTGAACCAGATCACGAAGGCCTTCGGCGGTGTCGAAGCCCTTCGTGGGGTCGACTTCGCGCTGCACGCCGGCGAGATCCACGGTCTCGTCGGCGAGAACGGCGCCGGAAAAAGCACGCTGATGAAGATCATCGCCGGCGTGCACCCGGAGTTCTCCGGCCGTTTCGTGCTCGACGGCAAGGAAACCCGGTTCCGCTCCACCCGCGACGCCCATGCCGCCGGCATCGGCATGGTGCATCAGGAGCTCAGCGTCGCGCCTGATCTGACCGTCGCCGAGAACGTCTTCCTCGGCAACCAGCCGACCAACCGCCTCGGCTTCGTGCAATGGCGGCGGATGGCGCGCGAGGCCGGCGAGCAGCTGTCCCGGTTCGGCATCGACGTCGATCCGATGACGCGGCTCGGCGACCTGCCGATCGGCCTGCAGCAGCTGATCGAGATCGCCCGCGTGCTGTTTTCCGGCGCGCGCATCATCATCCTGGACGAGCCGACATCCGCGCTCTCCCCGCCCGAGGTCGAACGCCTGTTCACGACGCTGCACAGGCTCCGCGACGAAGGCACCAGCATCGTCTTCATCTCGCATTTCATCGAGGACATCTTGCGGGTGTCCGACGTGGTGACCGTGTTCCGCAACGGGCGGAAGATCGCCGAGACCGCGTCCGCGGACACCACCAAGGGCGCGCTGATCGAAGCCATGATCGGCCGCGGCGGCGAGGCGCTGGAGCACAGCTACACCGATGACCTGATGCTCCCGCAACCGGGTGGCGGTTCGACGGTCCTGAAGGTCAATCAGCTCTCGCTCCGCCGCAGCCTGCAGGACGTCTCGTTCGAGGCCCGCGCCGGCGAAGTGCTCGGCATCTACGGCTTCATGGGCTGCGGCCAATTGGAGCTGTCGCGGATTCTGTTCGGCAAGCTGAGACCCGACGGCGGAACGCTTGTTGTCGATGGCTCCGCCAAGACATTCCGCAGCACCGCGGCGGCGCGGCGGGCCGGCGTTGCGCTGGTGCCGGAGAGCCGCCGCGCCATGCTGTTCCACCAGGAGCCGGTCTACAAGAACATCTCGATCAGCATCCTCGAGCGGATCTCGGCGCTGCTGCTCAAGCCGGTGCGCGAGCGCGCAATCGCCCAGCGCCAGGTCGAGCAGCTGCAGATCAGGCCGCCGGTGGTCGGCCTCGATCTCGGCATGCTCTCCGGCGGCAACCAGCAGAAGGTGGCGCTGGCGAAATGGCTCACCTACCCGCCGCGCCTGCTGGTGCTGTGCGAGCCGACCCGCGGCATGGATGTCGGCGCCAAGAACGACGTGATCAACATCGTGCGCGACCTCCGCGCCAAGGGACTGGCGATCATCGTGCTGTCGACCGAGCCGGAAACGGTGCTGTCGCTGGCCGACCGGATCCTGGTGCTGAAGCGCGGCGCGGTGGTGCGTGAATTCGCGGGCGAAGCGGTCAGCAAGGATCGGCTGCTCGAGGCGGCCTAATGGAGTGGGATGATGGCGAGCAGTGACAGCGCGACGAGCCCGGCCGATCACAAGCGGCCGCGCGGGCTGGCGCCGTTCCTGCGCTCGCAGATGCGCAACATCGCGCCTTTCCTGACGCTGATCTTCCTCAGCGGCTTCTTCGCGATCGCCAGTCCGTCGTTTGCGACCATCGACAATCTCGGCAATATCCTGACCCAGGTGTCGGTCACCGGCATCATCGCTGTCGGCCTCACCTTCGTGATCCTGTGCGCCGAGATCGACCTGTCGATCGCCAGCATCGCCAACGTCACCGGCATTGCGGTGGCGTACTTCACGCTGCAGGAATCCTACGTCAACATCGCCAATGTCCCGATGCCGGGCTTTGCCGCGATCCTGCTGGCGCTGGCGCTGTGCGCGCTGCTCGGCCTCGTCAACGCGCTGGGCCTGACCGTGATCGGCATCCCCTCCTTCATCATGACGCTGGCCATGATGCAGATCGCGGCCGGCGTCTCGGCACTCCTGGTGCGCGGCCAGATCGCCTACAAGGTGCCGCCGCTGATCACGACGCTCGGCTCGGGCTCGATCGGCGGCATCCCCTGGATCGTGATCGTCGCCGCGGTGATGCTGCTCGGCGGCCATCTGGTGCTGACCTACACGCGCTTCGGCCGCTACGTCTACATGGTCGGCGGCAACCGCGAGGCTGCGGAGTTTGCCGGCCTCAATGTCAAGCTCATCCTCGGCAGCGTGATGGTGATCTCGGCGGTCTGCTCGGGGATCGGCGGCATGCTCGGCGTCGCGCATTTCGGCAGCGCGCAGCAGAACGAGTTCGACACTTATCTCCTGGATTCGATCGCGGCCGTTGTGGTGGGCGGCACCAGCCTGTTCGGTGGCCGCGGCGGCATCGGCAACACCATCGTCGGCCTGTTCGTGCTCGGCGTGCTCAACAACGGCCTCGACCACGTCAACATCGACAGCTTCCTGAAGATCCTGATCCGCGGCCTGATCCTGCTCGCGGCCCTGATCATCAACGTCTACGCGCAGCGGCTGCGCGAGCAGGCGGCGGAGTGATGATTGAGCCGAGCAAATAGCTCTCCCTCTTCTCGTCGTCCCGGCGAAGGCCGGGACCCATAACCACAGGGTTGTGTTGTTGGAAACAAGCCGTGGCCCCAGCGTCACGCAACAATTCGCATTTGTGGTAATGGGTCCCGGCCTTCGCCGGGACGACAGCAAATATGTGGCGCGGCTGGTGAACCATACATCCGCGTTCTCGCGACATGATCTGCCCGAGCTTTGCTCTTTCGGCGTCCACCGCATCTCGACCCACGTTCGTGACGACCGCGAAGCGTCCCTCGATCGGGTGAGACGGGCGGATTCATATATTGAGTTGCTCTTCTGATAAAGCGAAATATTTTTGCTACGGGGCTTGCGCCGTCGGGCAACTCAGTGGCATGGGCGCCCTCAGCGAACCCCAAGCCGCCGACCGCGCGCAAGCACGGTCGATTTGTCCTGGAATGCAGGGCGTTCGGCGAGCGCTGTCAATGGCGTCAAGTCATGCTATGCTGATCATGTTCGGCAACGTCGCGGGGCAATAGCGGTGATCCATCCGGGGGTCAGTACTGGGGAATCTCCGCCGAAGAGGCGCGTGCTCGCTATTCTGGCTGCTGATGTCGTCGGGTATGCTCGCCTCACCGAGGTGGCGGAGGAAGCCACGCACGTCCGCCTCCGCGCGCTTCGCTTTGGCGTGATCAACCCGTGCATTGTCACCTACCGCGGCAAGATCGTGAAGAATACGGGTGACGGCTTTCTCGCCTCGTTCGATTCCTCGCTTGATGCCGCGCGGTGCGCGGTCGCCTTGCAGCATGAAGTGGCCGCGGTGCAGAGCCGAGAAGGACATGATCGGAAGATACAATTCCGGATGGGTCTGAACGTTGCACAGACCATCGTCGAATCGGAGGACATTTTCGGAAAGGGCGTCAACATAGCGGCGAGGCTCGAGCAGTCAGCGCCCGCTGGCGGCGTCATAATTTCAGATGAGATGTTCCAGGAGATCAAGGACCGGCTCGAGGTAGCTGTCGAAGACCTTGGCTTGCTCCGGCTCAAGCACCTTTCGCGACCCGTCCACGCTTACTCTCTCCTGCTGCCGGAGGCCGAGCGATTGCCGCCAAGCCGGGCGAGCCGCCAGGCCAAGGTGCCCTTCATCGCGGTGCTGCCGTTTCGTACGCAAGGAGAAAACCCGGAGGACGATTACTTCGGCGATGGGACGGCCGACGAGATCGTTGTGGCGCTTCAGAGCATCCGTGGCCTGTTCGTCATTTCAAGCACATCCACATTTCCCTATCGTACAGGACCGATCGACAGCCAAAGGATCGGCCAAGAACTCGGCGTCCGGTATGTCTTGAGCGGCAGCATCCGCCGAGCCGACAAGCAGCTTCGCATTGGAGTGGAGTTGACGGACGTCGAAGCCGGCGTCGTGCTGTGGGCAGATCACTATGACGGTGATGTCTCCGAGCTGTTTGAATTTCAGAGCCGCATTGCGACGCGCATCGTGTGGAGTATCGCCCCTCAGGTCCGCGAGGCAGAGCTGAAGCGAGCGCTCCGCAAGCGTTCGGACAATCTTAATGCTTACGAATTGCTCATGAAGGCGATCGACTTCATGTATCGCATGAATTTCTTCGACTTCGGCCGAGCGGGCGAGCTGTTGCAGGCCGCAATCGCTTTGGATCCGAATTATGCGACCCCCTATGCCTATGCCGCGCTTTGGCACATTCACAATGTCGCGCAAGGCTGGGGCGCCGAGGGGGGCCCCGACGCGGCGGAAGCGGCGCGCCTCGCCGCCGCAGCGGTCGATCGTGCGCCAGCCGACGGCTTCGCGTTGGCCGTTCTTGGGCACACCAAAGCACTTTTATTCAAAGACTATGATGCGGCGCTCGACCTCTTTGATAGAGCATTGAGCGCGTCGCCCGGAAATGCTATGGCTTGGACGCTTAGCAGCGGCGTGTATGGCTACCTTGAGGAGGGGCAATCGGCGATCACGCGCGCTGAACAGGGATTGCGTCTATCGCCGGCCGACACACAGGCATATTTTTACCTGATGTTCCTCGGCCAAGCGCACTATATCAGTGGCAATTTCGATGAGGCGGTCGTCTGGGCACGCAAGACCGCAGCTTTAAACGGACGGCTATCCGCCAACTTGCGTGTCCTGGCAGCGGCTTATGTTGCGAGTGGCCGAGGCGCAGAAGCGCGGGCCGTCGCCAAGACTCTTCTTGAGATACAACCTCGATTCCAACTTTCGGCCTACAGTGAGCGGTGCCCATTCAGAGTAGGTCTGCGGGAGCGCTTCATCGATCATTTGCGGCAGGCAGGTTTTCCAGACTGAAGTCGTCGTGCATTGGACAGCGAACTATAGGAGGCCCGTGATGGGGGGCAATTGGTTCGGAGGCAATTGGTTCGGCGGAAACTGGACAGGTGGCTCGGGCGGCAGCAATGCAACGCCCGTTTATGCCATGCGGGCTGACCGGCCCCTTGCCGAGATCGCGATACCACGGGCGTACAACGCGAAGTTCACGGAAGCGGAATGGGATCCGGATTTGCGCGCCACGGCGATCCTGCCCGAATTCCTGGCGCAGCAGATCGGAGGCCAGCACTGGCAGGCGGCGGTCGCGCTACCACCCCCCACCTACCCGGTCACGACGCAGATGATCGACGAACTCCTTGTGCTGGCGGTCGCGGAGCGACCCGAAGCGCTGGGCGAAATCGTGGAGGAAGATCAGAATTTTCAACTGCGCTGGCTGCAGCTTCTCAACATCAATGCCGCATCCTACCCACACACGTTCCTGCTGATGAAGATCATGGCTCGGATCGGCGAGTTCACGATGGTCCAGCTCAAGCTCCAGTATTCGAACATGGCTGGTGCTGGCCCCCCACCCTATTGGTACCAGCCGCGACCAAACCAGGTCTGCCCGACACTGTATCCGCCGGTCGCGGTCCCGGGGCATCCAGCCTATCCGGCCGGGCATGCGCTCATCGGCACGCTCACGTCCGCATGCCTTGCTGACCTGCTGCCTCAATACAGCCAGGCATTGAGCGCGTTGGCTGCGCGAGTCGCGATGAACCGGATGATCGCGGGATTGCATTATCGCGAGGACATTGATGCAGGCGCCAGGGCAGCGCTCGCCTTGAAACCCTTCCTCACGGCTTGCCCGTTCTATGCGGCCACGTTCGCGCTCGCGCAGACCGAATGGTAGCGAGATCGCGTCCAACCTGAACCACTGGACCGGGAGGCAGCCATGAAAGCTTGGGAATTGCCCACCGGCTATGTACGGGTGCTGGTGCAGCGCAATCAGCACGACACGCTGGTCCAGGCTGCGAATGACATGTTGGAGGGCCGGAGCCCAGCCGAGCAAATGCGGGTTTACGCCGACGCGAACGCGAAGCACGACTTTGTTGTCGACACTGAATTCGGCGCCGTGCCGATCTGGGACGGCGCCGACCGCCGACCGGCGATCTCTGTCAACGACAGGGGCAAAAAGGCGCGCTCGCTCCTCGCGCTCGATAAATCGAGGAAATTCCTGATCCGAGCCTACGTTGCTCCCGCGAGCCTCGCGAAATCGAATTTCAACGATGGCGAGCCGGTCTGGTCCGACCCGGATCTAAGCGGCAACTATGCCTTACCGCCCGCAAACCAGGCCACAGGCGACACCCACCAGGTTCGGCAGGACCTCGACACGACGACGCTGCAGGACAACGGACTTTATGGTGGAGGCGTTGCCGTCGCCATCGTCGATACCGGCATCTGCAGACCGCACCTTGCCAAGCGGCTTGGCTTCAACCCGGCCCTTGATGTCGGCAATTCCTGGACGCCACCGACCCTGGCGACGACGCCGGGCCTCAATCGCATCGGACATGGCACGATGTGTGCCTATGGCGTGCTCGCGATTGCCCCGAACGTGACGCTGCTCGACTATCCGTTGCTGCTTGGGCGGCCGGCCGGGGAGCACACCGTCAGCGCAACGATCGGGGAAATGATCCGTGGCTATTTGATCCTGATCTGGCGCTGGGCGATCATCGGCACCATTTCGCAGAGCGCGCTGGTGGTCAACAACAGTTGGGGCATCTTTCATCCGAGCCTCGACGAATTTCCGCCCAACGATCCCAGGCGCTACATCGACAATCCCAATCACCCCTTCGCATTTTACGTCTGGTTGCTAACGGCATTCGGGGCTGACGTGGTTTTCGCAGCCGGCAATTGCGGGAACGGGTGCCCGAGCGCTGTATGTCTGCAGCGCACGGCGGGAATGATCATGGGCGCCAACGCATACACCGAAGTGCTGACGCTCGCCGGTTGCGACATTCACGACGCGCGCGTCTGTTATTCCTCGCAAGGACCTTGTATCGCGGGCATGCCTCCGCAAAAGCCGGACATCACTGCCTACACACAGTTTCTCGGCTCGAAGGTGCTACGGGGCCCGCGCGGCTTCGAGCCGGACACCGGAACGTCTACATCATGCGCCATCGCTTCCGGGTGCATCGCTGCGCTGCGAACCCGCCAGCCACCGACGGCGACGGATCCGGCAGCCATGATTGCAGTATTGCAGGCGACGGCGTTGCCTGCGGGTGGCGCCGTGCCCAATTACGATTACGGCTATGGCGTCGTTCGGCCGGTGGCGGCGGGGCGGAGCCTCGGCATTATCCCATGACCCGCAAATGGCCCGCAGAGCCCGCATCAGACGTCAGTGCTGTTCGCTCATGAGACATGTCGAGGCCGACGGGCCGAACGTCCGCTCATGGTCACTACCGCACCCATACGCTGCAGCAACTGCAATGACATTTTCGAACCAGCCCAGCCCGGCCGGCGCTAACCTCCGCCGGGCAGCGGAGGGTTCCTCTCTTGCCAGCGGCGACGGCGCATCGCGATATGACCGGGAGGGTTAGCAGGAAAATCGCCCTTGCGGCCGGGCTTGTTCTAAGTCAGGCCGCGGAAGCAGCACCGCCCGATAACCCAAATCCTGCGCTTGCCCCATGGTTCGAGAGCCTGAAGCAACCAGGCACCGGTGCGTCGTGCTGCTCCATTGCGGATTGCCGGACGGTAGAGTTCCGACAGGACCGAGACGGCTACGAAGTCCTAATCGATGGTCGCTGGAAGTTGTCGGCGCCATTCTGGCTGCGGGTCCCACCGAACAGGATCATCGATAGAACCGACAACCCGACGAACCGCGCCGTGGTCTGTTTCACGCCTGAGGCCGGCATTCTCTGTTTCGTGCGTCCGGCCGAAAGCTAGTCCATGCCGCTGCGGCTCGATCTTAGTTCCTCAGCGGCAGGCTTCGAGGGGTGACAAAGGTCGTACCAACGAACACCGCGACCGCCTGGGATAACCTCTCATGCTCCGCGGAACGGCTCGCCGAACGTTCCTTGCCCATCCTCGTGGATGCGAATTCGACTTGCCGCACACGACGATCGATGCTCCTGGTTATCTCGCAAAATCCGGCTGCCAGTGGCGCAGCTCGCGCGCCGCGTAGGTGACCGTCCCGATCGTCGTGTAGGACGCCGCCTCCAGCATCATGTTGCGCGCGAGCTTGAGGGCCCGTGCCTCGCAGATCGCGCGCTGCTTCTCGTCCGCGATCCATTCGAAATCGATGTTGTGCGCGAGGCCAAGGATGCGCCGGATGGTCTTGGCCGCGGCAAAGCCGACCGTGTCCTGGAACAGCCGCGCCATGTAGGCCTGCCGTTCGGCCTCCAGCCGCGCCGCGCCGGCCTCGCCCGCGAACAGCGACACCGGATAGCCGTCGCCATCAGCCTCGCTGCGCCACAGCGCGAGAAACTTGCGCGAAAATTCGCTCCAGGCGCCCTCGATGGTTTCCAGGAGCCAGGCCTCGAATGACGCGCGCTCGCCCGGCGTGCGCTCATGGCCGGCGGAGGCCAGATAGGCCATCAGGAGATTGCCGATGACGGCGCCGATGTCGAAGCCCATCGGACCGTAGAAGGCGAATTCGGGATCGATCACCTTGGTCTCGCCGTCGGTCACCATGATCGAACCGGTGTGCAGGTCGCCGTGCAGCAACGCCTCCGGGCTCGCCATGAATTTCAGCTTGAGCCTGCTAATCGCGACATGCAGTTCGAGATCCTCGCGGAACGCCTCAGCCGTCGCGTCGAGATATGGCGCGGTCCAGCGGTTCTGCTCGGCGATGCGATAGGGGTCGGTGAAGATCAGGTCCTCGGTGATCTTGCAGAGCGCGTGGTTGCCGGCGAAATCGGCGATCCCCTGCTTCTTTTCCGCGGCCGACAGCGCCAGATCGGACGTGAAGAACAGCGTCTGCGCCAGGAAGGTCGAGATATCCTCGACAAAGCGCGGATAACGCGTGGCCGCAATTAAGCCCTTGCGCATGATGATGTGCGGCTCAAGCAATTGCATCGCGGTGAGCGCAAGCGGCGCGTCATGATGCAGCACCGCCGGCACGAGTTTTGGCGCCAGCCGCGCCTGATGCACCAGCGCCAGATGCTCGTAATGCGCCCGCGACAACGGCAGCGGCCAGCTCTCGCCGACCAACCGCACGTAAGGCAGCGCTTGCTTGACGGCGATGCCGCCGCTGTTGCCCTTGACGATGAAGACGAGGTTGAGATTGCCGTCACCGACCTCGTTGATCGACCAGTCGGCCGGCGCTCCGCCGAGTTGGGTGACGATGGCGGGAAGGCTCGCGAGATAGTCGCGCAGATCGGCCTCCCGCAGGATTCGATAGGCGCTCTGGGCGGAGCCCGGCTGTGCCTGCAGCTTCATCGTGGTCGCCTCCCCAATACTTGAGCCCGAGCCATTGGCCGCTCGTTGTGCTATTCCGGGCACGCTGCCGCAAGGGCTGACGGTCCGGTTCGACGCCCACAATCGCAGGCGACGGGACGCGCCGCAATGCTCCAGACGAAGTCCCTAAAGCCACGGATCGATCAGACCCCATCCGGCCGGCGTTGTTTCAGAACGTACGATGTACTTCCGAGTGGAGGACGCGATGCTCGTCGCCGTATTCTCGGTATTCGCGGCCAGCCGCAAGGACCCGCTCGTCGATATGGCCGAGCAAGTCCACGCAGGCTTCCTTGCCGCCGGGTTGGGCGAGCCGACGGTACGTCTCAGGCTGTCCGATCCCCCGCTCACCGCCGAGATCGCCGCCGTGCGAGCGATCGCGGGGACGAAGCGCATTTCCAGTATCGCCAGGGTGGTCAAGCGCTGGCCGGAATTGGAGCGCTTCGTGCGGACGACCGGCTCGGTTGGCCCTAGTAAGGCGGAAGCGCGGGTGCTGTCGAACGTGACCGAAACCGGCGCCGTCGAGGCGATCGACTTCGCGATCCTCAAGGAGATCGCACGGGGCGTTCCGAAGTCATTTCCATGCCACGCCATCGACCTGCATTTCTCGGTGCCCGGCTTTTCCGACGGTCCGCAATTGCCCGCTCAGCCTGACCTTCAGACGCTCCGGGGCCTGATGCGCGCCGGCGTCGACATCGGCGCAGGGCACCCGACCTCGCCCGGCATCAGCGTGCACGACAAGTGGTGGGTGAACGGGCGGCAGCGGTCGCTCGCCGCGCTGCGCATTGTCGAAGCCGATCCGCAGGCGAAGAAATTGCCGGCGACGCCGGCCGATGTCGTAACCCTGCTGTCAGCCTGCGGCAAGGTCCGAAAGACAATCCAAGTGCCAATGGTCGCGACACCCGCCGCCACGGCGGCTGCCGTGTCCCCCGGCGGCTTGACTCCGGACATGGACGACGCCATCCGCACGGTCGTGCGTGGTTGTCGGGCGAGGATGACCGAACTGCTCGACACCCTTCCGCACGATCTGCCGGATCAGGTCGGGAGCGCGGCTGCGACACCCCCCGACGGGGGCCCGAGCGCCGGCCCCAAGAAGCCCGATCTGGTTCGGGCCTTCGCACCGCTCGGCTACGATTGCCGCGGCGGCGAGAGTGGATCATTTAGGCTGCAGCGGCGCACGCCGGGCAATCTCACTGTCAGGCTCCAGGTCGATGTCGGCAGTTGGAACAGTTCGGTCACGGCCTTCATGCAGGTGATCGGCATGGTGAACGGACATGGCTTCAAGGCCACGCTGCCGCTCCACGCCTCGCGCCACGCGGTCCGCGGCGAAGTGAGAGGGATCGAGTTGCCGAGCCAGTTTTCGATCGGCAGCGCCGAGCGGTGGACGCAAATCGTCGACAATCTGGCAACGCTCGTCGCAGCGCTTGATCGCAGCTTCGTGCCCGAGGTCGAGGCAATCTCGGGCCCTTCACCCGAATGGTTTCGGCCGGAGCAAACCTAACCGCGCCGTCACGAGCCCAGTGCGCTAGAACGGCATCCCCATCAGCTTCGACAGCCGCTCGATCGAGAGATATCCGGCATAATAGGCCCACATCGCAATCGCGAAGATCACGGCCGAGATCAGCGTGGTCCACAGCAGCTTGCTGCTCATCCGCGCCAGGATCGGCGCGCCGGGATCGGTGCCGGGCGCGCCGACGCCGTCCTCATGCTGGCTGCGTATCCCGAACGGCAGCGTCAGGAACAGCACGAGCCACCAAAGGACGAAGTAGATCGCAAGCCCGGTGGAGATCTGGTACGCCATGTGGGCTCAGGCCTGTTCGATCTCGACCAAGGCGCCGGAAAAGTCCTTGGGGTGGAAGAACAGCACCGGCTTGCCGTGCGCGCCGATCTTCGGCTGGCCGTCGCCCAGCACCCGCGCGCCCTCGGCGATCATGCGGTCGCGGGCCGCGATGATGTCGGGCACGTCGTAGCAGACATGGTGGATGCCGCCGTCGGCGTTGCGCTCGACGAACTTCGCGATCGGCGAGGCCTCGCCGAGCGGCTCGATGAACTCGATCTTGGTGTTGGGGAGCGTCACGAACACGGTGGTGACGCCATGCTCCGGCAGCGGCACCGCATCGGAAATCTCGGCATTGAAGGCCGTGCCGTAGATCTTGGCGGCCTGCTTGGCGTCCTTGACCGCGATGGCGACGTGATTGAGGCGGCCCAGCATATCTCTCTCCCTTTGTCGTTGCGCACGCCTTAAAGGCGTGTGTCAGACCGTCAGAACGTGCACGACGCAGATCGGCTTCTTGCCCCACTGCTCGTTCAGCGCGGCCCGCACCGCACGGCGCACCGATTCCCCGAGTGCGTCCGGATCGCGGCGCCGCGGCCGGGGCAGGCCCTCGATCGTCGATACCACGACATCGAACACGATGTCGTCGAACAATTCGCCCGCGGCGTTTTTCTCCGGCATGCCGACGAGATCAACCTCGGGATCGTCGACCATCTCGCCCTGCGCGGTCATGGCGACGGCGACGAAGGCGCAGCCGGCAAAACCCATCCGCCGCCGCTCGACCACGGCGCGCGACTTGGAATCCTCAAGGATGGTTCCGTCCTTGTAGAGTCGCCCCGACGGCACTTCGCCGACGATGCCGGGATCGCCGGGCCCGAGCTTGACGAGGTGGCCGTTGCGGCAGGTCAGGACCTTCGGGACACCCGCGGCGCGCGCCAACTTGGCGTGCTCGGCGAGATGCAGCGCCTCGCCATGCACGGGGATCAGGAGCTGCGGCCGCACCCAGGAGATCATGTCGCGCAGCTCGTCGCGGCGCGGATGGCCGGAGACGTGCACCAGATGCTCGCGGTCGGTGATGATTTCGACGCCCTGCGTCACCAGCCCGTTGATGATGCCGCCGACCGCCTTCTCGTTGCCGGGAATGGTGCGGGAGGAGAAGATCACGGTGTCGCCCCTGTTCAGGGTCACCTGCGGGTGGTCGTTGTTGGCGATCCGCGCCAGCGCGGCGCGGGGTTCGCCTTGGCTGCCTGTGCACAGCGCCAGCACCTTGTCGGGCGGGAAATGGCCGTAATAGTCGGTGCTGCGGAACTTGTGCGAGCCGTCGAGATAGCCGCATTCGCGCGCGACCTGCACCACACGCTCCATGGCGCGGCCGACCACGACGACCTCGCGATCGGCGGCGTTCGCGGCGTCCGCCACCGCCCTCACGCGGGCGACATTGGAGGCGAAAGTCGTGACCGCGACCCGGCCCTTGGCTGCCTTGACGAGCTTCTTGATGGTGGCGGCAACCTCGGTCTCCGAGGGCGAGCGCCCGTCACGCACCGCGTTGGTGGAATCGCCGACCAGCGCCAGCACCCCTTCGTCACCGAGCTCGCGCAGCCGCCGCTCGTCGGTCGGCAGGCCGATGATCGGGGTCGGATCGATCTTCCAGTCGCCGGTATGCAGCACGGTGCCGACATCAGTCTTGATCGCCAGCGCGTGCGATTCCGGAATCGAATGCGCGACCGGGATGAACTCGACATTGAACGGACCGATGTCGACCCGCCCGCCCGACGGGATCACCGTGATCGGGATCTTGGGCGGATTGCGCTCGGCGGCGCATTTGGCCTCGAACAGCGCCGCGCTGAACTGCGTCGCGTAGATCTTGCAGCCGAGCTTCGGCCAGAGATCGATGATCGCGCCGAAATGGTCCTCATGGGCGTGCGTCAGCACCAAGCCCATCAGATTGTTGCGCTCCTTCTCGAGAAAACGCACATCCGGCATGATCAAGTCGATACCCGGCAAATGCTCCTCGTCGCCGAAGGAGACGCCGAGATCGACCGCGAGAAACGAGCGCTGGTGGCGGTTGCCAAGCCCATAGATCGACAAATTCATGCCGATCTCGCCGACACCGCCGAGCGGTGCAAAGGTAAGCTCGTCAGGTCGCGCCATCAGTTGGTCCTCACTGTGGCTGCGGTGCCGAAATAGACCTCGCCGGCCGTGACGGGCAAGCGCTGCCCGGCCGCGGTGCGGACGATCAGGCAGCCGGTGTCGTCGATGGTGTCAAAGGTACCTTCAACGGTCGTCGTGCCGGTCTGGACCGCGACTCTGTCGCCGAGGCCGGCTGCGCGCTCCAGCCACAGCCTGCGGATCTCCGGAAAGCCGCGGCCATCGTCCCAGATGCCGCGAAACTCGACCCAAGCATCCGACAATGCCAAAAACAGCTCTTCCGCACCGATCTGGATGCCGAGCGCAGCAAGCGATACCGCAGGCGTCGGCGTGCCCTCGGGCGCCGCAACGACGTTGGTGCCGATGCCGACGACGACTGCAAGCCGGTCGCCGATCGCCTCGGCCTCCAGCAGGATGCCCGAGAGCTTCTTGCCGTTGGCCAGCACGTCGTTCGGCCATTTCAGGGTGAATTTCGGGCTGTCCGGCCCGAGCCGCAGCGCCGCCTCGATGCTGACCTTCCGCAACGCGGCTTCGAGCGACAGCCCAGCGGCAAAGCCGAGCGTCGCGGCAACCGCCGGCTGAACGTCGGTCACCTCGAGAATGCTGCTGGCCAGATTGCCGCGCGGTGCGACCCAGACCCGCTGACGGCGTCCGCGGCCAGCGGTCTGCTCCGGCGTCACGAACCACATCGGCCCGCGCTCGCCATCGCGCGCGCGCAGCATCGCCTCGGCATTGGTCGAGCCGATCTGATCGAAGGCGGCGAGCTTATAGCCCGCCGCAATGGCCCGGGGTCCGAGCGTGAAGGTCATAGTGAGGTTATGCGCATGATCAGATCCGAAAGCCAGCGTCCTGTTTTCGGGATCATGTGCGTCAGGACCGCGCGACGCGGCCCTGAGTTGTTTCTTTGACGCGTTTTCTTCACGCGAACCGGTGTCCACTTCGCTCGAAAACGCTTTAGAACAGCGACTTCGCCGCCGCCGTGGCCACGCTCACCAGCGGTCCCGGATAGGCGAAGAAGAAGATATTGAAGATGCCTGCGACCGCCAGCACGGTGCGCAGCTCGACGCGGACAGGGTCGAGCTTGCCGAGCGGCTGGTCGAAATACATCACCTTGACGATCGACAGATAATAGAACGCGCCCACCACGCTGGTGAGCACGCCGATCACCGCGAGCGTGAACAGGTTGGCCTTGATCGCGGCGACGAACACGTACCATTTGCCGAAGAAGCCGGCGAGCGGCGGCACGCCAGCCAGTGAGAACAGCAACATCGCGAAGACGAAGGCGATCAGCGGGTTGGTGCGGGACAGGCCGGCGAAATCACTGATCTGCTCCAGCGCCTGGCCGTTGCGCTTCATGGCAAGGATGATCGAGAAGGTGCCGAGCGTCATCGCGACATAGATCGCGATGTAGATCAAGACGCCCTGCGCTCCCTCGACCGTGCCGGCGGCGAGGCCGACCAGCGCAAAGCCCATATGGCCGATCGAGGAATAGGCCATCAGCCGCTTGATGTTGGACTGGCCGATCGCGGCGAACGAGCCCAGCGCCATCGAGGCGATCGCCACGAACACCAGGATCTGCTGCCACTGGGTGACGATGCCCGGGAAGGCGGTCAGCGTCGCACGAGTGAACACGGCGAGCGCGGCGACCTTCGGGGCGGAGGCGAAGAACGCCGTCACCGGCGTCGGCGCGCCCTCGTAGACGTCGGGCGTCCACATATGGAACGGCACCGCCGAGACCTTGAAGCAGAGGCCGGCGAGCAGAAACACCAGGCCGAACACGATGCCGATACTGCCGGTGGTCGCGGCCGCCGCGATGCCGGCGAAGCTGACGGTGCCTGTGAAGCCGTAGATCAGCGAGGCGCCGTAGAGCAGCATGCCCGACGACAGCGCGCCGAGCACGAAATACTTCAGGCCGGCCTCGCTCGACTTGGCATTGTCGCGCTGGCTGGCGGCAACGACGTAAAGCGCAAGGCTCATCAGCTCGAGGCCGAGATAGAGCGAAATCAGGTCGCCGGCCGAGATCAGCACCATCATGCCGAGCGTCGACAGCAGCACCAGGATCGAGAACTCGAAATTGCGGGTCGATGGCTGGGACAGGTACTCGGTCGACAGGATCAACGTTGCCGCCGAGGCGATCAAAGCGAGGATCTTCAGGAAGCGGGCGAAGTCGTCGACGATGAAGCTGCCGCCGAAGGTGACGAGCTTGCCGGCCGGCAGCCAGAGCTCCAGCACGCCGGTCAGCACCAGCAGGCACACCGCGAGCGCGGTGATCAGCCGGGTCGTCCCCTGCCCGCGATAGGCTCCGATCATCAACAGAGCCATGGCGCCGACCGCGAGCACCAGCTCCGGCAGCACCGGCTGCAACTGATAACCTGCACTGGAAAAGCTCATGGGCTAAGGCCTTACTGCGTAACCAGCGCGGCTGCCTTCACGGCAGTCACGGCGGTGTTGTAATTGTTGACGAGCTGCTGGACCGAGGCGGCAGACATGTCGAGCACCGGCTTCGGATAGACGCCGAACAGGATGGTCAGCGCGATCAGCGGGAACAGCGTCACGCATTCGCGGAAGGTCAGATCCTTGATCGACATCAGCGACGGCTTGACCAGCGCGCCGAACACCACCTTGCGGTAGAGCCAGAGCGCGTAGCAGGCCGACAGGATCACGCCCGTGGTGGCAAAGAACGCCGTCGGCAGCGAGATCTTGAAGGTGCCGAGCAGCGTCATGAATTCACCGACGAAGCCGCTCGTGCCCGGCAGACCGACATTGGCCATTGTGAAGACCATGAAGGTCATCGCATAGAGCGGCATCCGGTTGACGAGGCCGCCATAGGCCGCGATCTCGCGGGTGTGCATGCGGTCGTAGACGATGCCGACGCAGAGGAACAGCGCGCCGGAGACGATGCCGTGCGAGATCATCTGGAACATGCCGCCGGCGACGCCCTGCGTGGTCACCGCGAAGATACCCATGGTGACGAAGCCCATATGCGCGACGGACGAGTACGCGATCAGCTTCTTCATGTCCTCCTGCATCATCGCCACCAGCGATGTGTAGATGATGGCGATGACGGAAAGCGTGAACACGAACGGCGCGAAGTCGTGCGAGGCCAGCGGGAACATCGGCAGCGAGAAGCGCAGGAAGCCGTAGCCGCCCATCTTCAGCAGGATCGCGGCCAGGATCACCGAGCCCGCCGTCGGCGCCTCGACATGCGCGTCAGGCAGCCAGGTGTGCACCGGCCACATCGGCATTTTCACCGCGAACGAGGCGAAGAAGGCGAGCCACGCCCAGGTCTGCATCGAGCGCGGCACCGCGGTGTGCATCAGGGTCGGGATGTCGGTGGTGCCGGCGTTCCAGTACAGCGCCATGATGGCGAGCAGCATCAGCACCGAGCCGAGGAATGTATAGAGGAAGAACTTGAACGAGGCGTAGACCCGGCGCGGACCGCCCCAGACGCCGATGATCAGGAACATCGGGATCAGGCCGCCCTCGAAGAACAGATAGAACAGCACGAGGTCGAGCGCCGAGAAGGTGCCGACCATCAGCGTTTCCAGGATCAGGAACGCCATCATGTACTCGCTGACGCGCTGCGTCACCGACTTCCAGCTCGCGATGATGCAGAGCGGCATGATCGCGGTGGTCAGGATGATCAGCGGCAGCGAGATGCCGTCGATGCCCATGTGATAGGTGATGCCGGTGGCGAGCCAGGACGTCTTCTCGACGAACTGGAAGTCGGTCTGCGCGGGATCGAAGCGTGCGACCAGGATCAGCGACACCGCGAAGGTGATCAACGTGGTCCACAGCGCGATCCAGCGCGCCGTGCGGCTGGCGGCCTCGTCGCCGCCCCGCGCCAGCAGGTAGACCAGGATCGCGCCGACCACCGGCAGGAAGGTCGTCACGGAAAGGATGGGCCAGGTTGTCATTTACTGGCCTCCCAAGCCGAACATGAACCAGGTGATCAATCCGGCGGCCCCGATCAGCATCGCGAAGGCGTAGTGATAGAGGTAGCCGGTCTGCAATTTCACGACGTTGCGGGTGACGTCGAGCACGCGGGCCGAGACGCCGTCCGGACCGAAGCCGTCGATGACGAAGCCGTCGCCCTTCTTCCACAGCGTATAGCCGAGCCACTTCGCCGGGCGCACGAAGATCCAGTCGTACAGCTCGTCGAAGTACCATTTGTTGAGCAGGAACTGGTACAGCATCGGCTGCTGGTTCGCGAGTTCGACCGGCAGATACGGCCTGCGGATGTAGAACAGGTACGAGACGAACAGGCCGAGCGCCATCATCACGGTGGGCAGCGGCGCGAGCCAGCTCGGCATGTGCTCCATATCCTCGAGGATGTGCGGGTTCATCTTCACGGATTCGCGGAAGAACTCCTCGACGCCGTGCGGGCTGGCGAACACTTCCTTGAACGGCAGACCCGCCAGGATCGAGCCGGCGGCGAGCACGCCGATCGGCACCAGCATCCACACCGGGCTCTCATGCGCGGCCTCATAGTGCTTCTGGTCGTGCGGCTCGCCGAAGAACGTCTTGAAGATCAGACGCCAGGAGTAGAACGAGGTCAGGCCAGCAGCCACGATCGTCAAGAGATAGGCGTAGGTCGCGAACGGGTTGTGCGCGGCGTAGGCCGCCTCGATGATCGCGTCCTTGGAGAAGTAGCCGGCAAACAGCGGGAAGCCGGTCAGCGCCAGGGTGCCGATGCACATCACCGCGAAGGTGTACGGGATCTTGCGCCACAGGCCGCCCATGTTGCGGATGTCCTGCTCGTGGTGCATCGCGTAGATCACGGAGCCCGAGCCCAAGAACAGCAGCGCCTTGAAGAAGGCGTGCGTGAACAGATGGAACATGCCGACCGAATAGGCCCCCGCTCCCATCGCCACGAACATGTAGCCGAGCTGCGAACAGGTCGAGTAGGCGACGATGCGCTTGATGTCGTTCTGCACGAGGCCGATCGTGGCGGCGAAGAACGCCGTGGTCGCACCGAAGAACATCACCACCGCCTGCGCGGTCGGCGACAGCTCGAACAGCGGCGACAGCCGCGCCACCATGAAGACGCCGGCGGTGACCATGGTCGCGGCGTGGATCAGCGCCGACACCGGGGTCGGGCCTTCCATCGCGTCCGGCAACCAGGTGTGCAGCAGGAACTGGGCCGACTTGCCCATCGCGCCCATGAACAGCAGCAGGCAGGTCAGCGTCAGCGCATTCACCTGCCAGCCGAAGAAGTCGGTGGTCTTGCCGGTCAACCCCGGCGCGGCGTGGAAGATGGTCTCGAAATCGGTCGAGCCGACCAGCGCGAAAATCGCGAAGATGCCGAGCGCGAAGCCGAAGTCGCCGACCCGGTTGACCACGAAGGCCTTGATCGCCGCGGCATTGGCCGACGGCTTCTGGTACCAGAAGCCGATCAGCAGGTAGCTTGCGAGACCGACGCCCTCCCAGCCGAAAAACAGCTGCACGAGGTTGTCCGACGTCACCAGCATCAGCATCGCGAAGGTGAACAGCGAGAGGTAGCCGAAGAAGCGCGGCCGGTACGGATCCTCATCCATGTATCCGATGGAATAGAGGTGGACCAGCGCGGACACGGTGTTGACCACGACCAGCATCACCGCCGTCAGGGTGTCGACCCGCAGCGACCAGGCCACCTGCAAATCGCCGGACGTGATGAACGGCAGCAGCTGGACGCGGGCGTCATGGTGCATGAAGCCGACGTCAACCAGCGCGAACCACGACAGCGCTGCCGAGACGAACAAGAGGCCCGTCGTGATCAGCTCGGCTAGCCGCGATCCGGCCGCCGCCGGCTCGGCGACGTGGTGGTCATCGTGACCATGGTCGTCATGGCTGTGATCATCGTGCGCCGCTGAGGCATGGGCGTCGCCATGCGCGTCGTCGTGATGGTCGACGGTGTCGCCGCTTGGGCAGCGCGCATGCGCGCCGACCAGCGAGATGATCCCCGCGAGAATGGCTCCCAGCAGAGGCAGAAATACGATTGCCTGTATCATCGCCGGATTAGCCCTTCATCAGATTGACGTCTTCAACCGCGATCGAACCGCGGTTGCGGAAATACACCACCAGCACGGCAAGGCCGATCGCGGCCTCGGCGGCGGCCACCGTCAGCACCAGCAGCGCGAACACCTGGCCGACGATGTCGCCGAGAAAGGTCGAGAACGCCACCAGGTTGATGTTGACCGAGAGCAGGATCAGCTCGATCGACATCAGGATGACGATGATGTTCTTGCGGTTAAGGAAGATGCCGAGGATCCCGAGCGTGAACAGGATCGCGCCGACCGCCAGATAGTGCCCCAGCCCGATCGTCATTTCACCCACTCCGCCGCGTCCGCATCCTGCAGGCCCTGCCCCGACGCCACCTTGCGCATCGCCATCGCCATGTCGGGCGTGCGCGCATTCTGCACGTTGATGTTCTGCCGCTTGACGTTCGCCTTGTGGCGCAGCGTCAGCACGATGGCACCGATCATCGCGACCAGGAGCACCATGCCGGCGAGCTGAAAGTAATGGATGTACTTCGTGTAGAGCACGAGGCCGAGCGCCTCGGTGTTGCTGACATTGGTCGGGATAGCCGCCGTGATCGTTTTGGTCACGGACGGGTTGATCACCCAGGCGCCGACCACCAGCAGCAGCTCGAACAGGAAGATGCCGCCGATCACGATGCCGACCGGCAGGTACTGCATGAAGCCCTCGCGCAGTTCGACGAAGTCGACGTCGAGCATCATGATCACGAACAGGAACAGCACCGCGACGGCGCCGACATAGACCACGATCAGCATCATGCCGAGGAACTCGGCGCCCATCAGGATGAACAGGCCCGAGGCGTTGACGAACGCCAGGATCAGATACAGCACCGAGTGCACGGGATTGCGCGAGACAATCACCATGACCGCCGAGGCCACGCAGGCCGCGGCAAACAGATAGAAGAACAGCGCCGGAAGGATCATGCCCTCACCTCACCGGTACGGCGCGTCGAGCGCGATCGACTTCGCAAGCTCGCGCTCCCAGCGGTCGCCATTGGCGAGCAGCTTCGCCTTGTCATAGTAGAGTTCCTCGCGGGTCTCGGTCGCGAATTCGAAATTCGGTCCCTCGACGATGGCGTCCACCGGGCATGCCTCCTGGCACAGGCCGCAATAGATGCACTTCACCATGTCGATGTCGTAGCGCACCGTGCGGCGGGTGCCGTCGTTGCGGCGCGGGCCGGCCTCGATCGTGATCGCCTGCGCCGGACAGATCGCCTCGCACAGCTTGCAGGCGATGCAGCGCTCCTCGCCGTTCGGATAGCGGCGCAGCGCGTGCTCGCCACGGAACCGCGGCGAGATCGGCCCCTTCTCGAAGGGATAGTTCAGCGTCGGCTTCGGCTTGAAGAAATACCGCATGGCGAGAACGAACGCCGAGACGAATTCCGAGAGCAGAAGCGAGCGAGCTGTTGCGTTGACGTTGACACTCATGACGACCTCACTTCGGCGCGATGCCGGCGAACTGCAGCACACCGGCCACGATCACCACCATCGCCAGCGACAGCGGCAGGAAAACCTTCCAGCCGAGCCGCATCAGTTGATCGTAGCGGTAGCGCGGCACGATCGCCTTCGCCATCGCGAACATGAAGAACATGAAGAACACCTTCAGGGCGAACCAGACGATGCCCGGAACCCAGGTGAACGGCGGCAGGTTGACCGGCGGCAGCCAGCCGCCCAGGAACAGGATCGAGGCCAGCGCGCACATCGTGGTGATCGCGACATACTCGCCGAGCATGAACAGGAGATACGGGGTCGAGCCGTATTCGGTCATGAAGCCGGCGACGAGCTCGGACTCCGCTTCGACCAGGTCGAACGGCGGACGGTTGGTCTCCGCCAGCGCCGAGACGTAGAACACCACGAACATCGGGAACAGCGGCCACACATACCAGTTCAGGATGGTGAGCTGCGGCAGGCCGATCAGGTGCGCGAGCCCGCGCGAGTTCTGCGCCTCGACCACCGCCGACAGGTTCAGCGAGCCGACGCAGAGCAACACGGTGATGATGACGAAGCCGATCGAGACTTCATAGGACACCATCTGCGCCGCCGAGCGCAGCGCGGCCAGGAACGGGTACTTCGAGTTCGACGACCAGCCGGCCATGATGATGCCGTAGATCGACAAGGACGAGATCGCGAAGATGTAGAGAACGCCGACATTGATGTCGGAAATCACCCAGCCGAGATTGAACGGGATCACGGCCCAGGCGGCCAGCGCCAGGATGCACGAGACCAGCGGCGCCAGCAGGAACACGCCCTTGTTGGAGCCGGACGGAATCACCGGCTCCTTCAGCACGAATTTCAGCAGGTCGGCGAAGGATTGCAGCAATCCGAACGGGCCGACCACGTTGGGGCCGCGGCGGATCTGCACCGCCGCCCAGATCTTGCGGTCGGCGAGCAGGATGTAGGCAATCGCGATCAGCAGCACGACGAGCAGCAACAGGCTTTCCGCGACCATGATGATCAGCGGCCAGAGGAAGCCGGTCCAGAACGCGCTTGCGAAGAATTCAGCCATCAGGTCACGCTCACTCCGCTGCCGTCAGCATTCGGCCCGACGCCAGCCGCGAGCATTCCGCCATCACGGCAGAGGCCCGCGCGATCGGGTTGGTCAGATAGAAATCCTCGACGGTCGGCTTGAATGCCACCTTGTCGACGCTGCCGCCCTTGCCGGCCAGCGCCTTGACGTCGTCGGCCTTGCCGGCCTCGATCTGGTCGAGCCGCATCAGATGCGGGTAGGTCTTGAACATCGCCTGCCGCAGCGCCTGCAGCGAGTCGAACGGCAGCTTCTTGCCCAGCACGTCGGACAGCGCGCGGATGATCGCCCAGTCTTCGCGGGCTTCACCCGGCGGGAACGCGGCACGGTTGGCGATCTGCGCCCGGCCCTCGGTGTTGACGTAGATGCCGGACTTCTCGGTATAGGCGGCGCCCGGCAGGATGACGTCGGCGCGGTGCGCGCCCTGGTCACCATGGGTGCCGATATAAACCACGAAGGTGCCATCCGGCGCCTTGATCTCATCGGCACCGAGCAGGAACAGCACGTCGAGTGTGCCGAAGGTCGTCATCTGCGCCGTGGTCAGGCCACCGGCCGAAGGCGAGAAGCCGATATCGAGCGCGCCGGCGCGCGAGGCGGTGTCCTGCAGCACGGCGAAGCCGTTCCAGCCGTCCTTCAGCGCACCGACATCGATGGCAAGCTTGGCCGCCTGCGCCAGCACCGCCGCGCCGTCATGCCTGGTGTAGGCGCCGGGGCCAACCAGGATGATCGGGTTCTTGGCGTTCTTCAGCACGTCGGCAAAGGAGTGCTTGCCGGCCACGAGATCGGCCAGCGTGTCGGTGCCCGCACCGAGATAGTCGTGGTCGTAGGTGAAATCGGCCTTGGCGCCGATCATGCCGACCTTGAGCCCGCCGGTGCGCCAGCGCTTGCGGATCCGCGCGTTCAGCACCGCCGCCTCCTTGCGCGGATGCGAGCCGATGATCAGGATCGCGTCGGCCTGGTCGATGCCGGCAATGGTCGGGTTGAAGATGTAGGAGCCGCGGCCGGCCTTGGCGTCGAACGCGTCGCCGCCCTGCACTGCCAGGTTGACCGAGCCGAACTTCGCGAGCAGCTCCTTCAGCGCATACATATCATCGACCGCGGCGAGATCGCCCGCGATCGCGCCGATTCGCTTGCCGTCGGTCCGGCCGACCTTGGCGGCGATGGCGGCAAAGGCTTCCTGCCAGGTCGCCGGCTTGAGCTGGCCGTTCTCGCGCACATACGGACGGTCGAGGCGCTGCGTGCGCAGGCCGTCGACGACGTGGCGGGTCTTGTCTGAGATCCACTCCTCGTTCACCGCCTCGTTGATGCGCGGCAGGATGCGCATCACCTCGCGGCCGCGGGTGTCGACCCGGATCGCGGAGCCGACGCCGTCCATGACGTCGACCGACTGCGTCTTGCCGAGCTCCCAGGGGCGCGCCGCAAAAGCATAGGGCTTCGACGTCAGCGCACCGACCGGGCAGATGTCGACGAGATTGCCCTGCAATTCGGAGCTTAGCGCCTGCTCGAGATAGGTGGTGATCTCCATGTCCTCGCCGCGACCGGTCGCGCCCATTTCCGGCGCGCCGCAGACTTCGGCGGAGAAGCGGACGCAGCGCGTGCACTGGATGCAGCGGTTCATCGAGGTCTTGACCAGCGCGCCGAGATACTTGTCCTCGACCGCGCGCTTGTTCTCGGCGAAACGGCTGGTGTCGACGCCGTAGCCCATCGCCTGGTCCTGCAGATCGCACTCGCCGCCCTGGTCGCAGATCGGGCAGTCCAGCGGATGGTTGATCAGCAGGAATTCCATCACGCCTTCGCGCGCCTTCTTGACCATCGGCGAACGGGTCGAGATTTCCGGCGGCTCACCCTTGGGACCCGGACGGCAGTCACGCACGGCCCAGGCGCAGCTTGCGACCGGCTTCGGGCCGCCCTTCACCTCGACCAGGCACATCCGGCAATTGCCGGCGATCGACAGCCGCTCGTGATAGCAGAAGCGCGGAATCTCGGCGCCGGCCTCCTCGCACGCCTGCAACAGCGTGTACTCCGGCGGCACATCGATCTCTTTGCCATCGACGATGATCTTGCTCATGTCTCTTCTCTACTCCGCCGCGACCATGTGGACGGGATCACGAACGCCCTGATCGTCGAGATCGGCCTTGTGCGAATACTGATCGATGCGCTCTTCTATCTCGTGACGGAAGTGCGCAATCAGACCCTGGATCGGCCACGCCGCGGCGTCGCCGAGCGCGCAGATGGTGTGGCCCTCGACCTGCTTGGTGACTTCGAGCAGCATGTCGATCTCGCGCTTGTGGGCGCGGCCGTCGGCCATGCGGGTCAAGACGCGCCACATCCAGCCGGTGCCCTCGCGGCACGGCGTGCACTGGCCGCAGCTCTCATGCTTGTAGAAATACGAGATGCGCGCGATCGCCCGGATCAGGTCGGTCGACTTGTCCATCACGATCACGGCCGCGGTGCCGAGACCCGAGCGCAGCTTGCTCAAACTGTCGAAATCCATCGGCGTGTCGATGATCTGGTCGGCCGGAACCATGCGCACCGACGAGCCGCCGGGGATCACGGCCTTCAGGTTGTCCCAGCCGCCGCGAATGCCGCCGCAATGCTTCTCGATCAGCTCGCGGAACGGAATGCCCATCGCCTCTTCGACGTTGCAGGGCCGCTCGACGTGACCGGAGATGCAGAACAGCTTGGTGCCGACATTGTTCGGCCGGCCGATGGCGGCGAACCAGGCGGCGCCGCGGCGCAGGATGTCGGGCGCGACCGCAATCGACTCGACGTTGTTGACGGTGGTCGGGCAGCCATAGAGGCCGACATTGGCCGGGAACGGCGGCTTCAGCCGCGGCTGGCCCTTCTTGCCCTCGAGGCTCTCGAGCAGCGCGGTTTCTTCGCCGCAGATATAGGCGCCAGCGCCGTGCGCGACATAGATGTCGAATGGCCAGCCGTTGATGTTGTCCTTGCCGACCAGCTTGGCCTCATAGGCCTGGTCGATCGCAGCCTGCAGCCGCTCGCGTTCGCGGATGAACTCGCCGCGGATGTAGATGTAGCAGGCATGTGCGCCCATCGCGAAGCTCGCGAGCAGGCAGCCTTCGACCAGGAGATGCGGATCGTGCCGCATGATCTCGCGGTCCTTGCAGGTGCCGGGCTCCGACTCGTCCGCATTGACGACGAGATAGCTCGGACGGCCGTCCTTGGACTCCTTCGGCATGAAGGACCACTTCATGCCGGTCGGGAAGCCCGCACCGCCGCGGCCGCGCAGGCCCGAGGCCTTCATCTCGTTGATGATCCAGTCGCGGCCCTTGTCGATGATTCCCTTGGTGCCATCCCAGGCGCCTCTGCGGCGCGCGCCCTCGAGGCCCCAATCATGGAGGCCGTAGAGGTTCTTGAAGATGCGGTCCTTGTCGTCGAGCATGCTCAAAACTTTCCGAACATCACCGATTAGCTTGCGAATAAGCGAGCCCGGCAGCGCAGCCACCGAACACGATGGCCCACAACAGGCTGGATTCCAGCGTCGCGCTCAGCCCGTAGCGTTGCAGCAGGAACATGAAGCCGGCCGCGACGGCGGCATGCAGGGCGATCGTGCGCCAGGCCTTCATCGCAGCGCCCCTTCCCACCTTGTCTTCCTGCCCGTTTGCCTGCACCTGAAGGCCCCCCATCAGGTGGTTTCCTTCAGCGTCGTCGGCCCGCCTGCGGGCGCCGAGAACTGACGGTCGACCTGCGGGCCCGGCTTCGGCGGATTGCCGGCGGCAAAGCCGTCGAGCACCTTGCCGAAGCTTTCCTTGGTCAGGTCCTCATAGGTGTCCTTCCAGATCAGCACCATCGGCGCGTTCACGCAGGCCCCTAGGCACTCGACCTCTTCCCACGAGAAGTTGCCGTCCTTCGACAGCTGAAAGGGATCGTGATGGATGCGATGCTGGCACACCTCGATCAGGTCGGCAGCGCCGCGCAGCCGGCACGGCGTGGTGCCGCAGACCTGGACGTGCGCCTTCTTGCCGACCGGTGAGAGCTGGAACATGGTGTAGAAGGTCGCGATCTCCAGCATGCGGATATGCGGCATCTCGAGCAGGTCGGCGACGGCGCGGATCGCCGCTTCCGAGACCCAACCGTCATGCTGCTCCTGCACACGCCACAGAATCGCGATCGCAGCCGAAGCCTGACGGCCCGGCGGATATTTCTCGATCTGCTTCTTGGCCCAGGCGAGATTCTCGTCCGTGAACGTGAAGCTCGCGGGCTGCAATTCCTTCGGGGCAAGGCGGCGGACGGACATCGATCAAACTCTCAATTAGCGCGCGGTGCGGATGCGGACATCATCACCGGTCGACCTCGCCGAACACGATGTCCAGCGAGCCAAGGATGGCGGAAACGTCGGCCAGCAGATGGCCCTTGCAGATGTGATCCATCGCCTGCAGATGGGCGAAGCCCGGCGCGCGGATCTTGCACTTGTAGGGCTTGTTGGTGCCGTCGGCGACGAGATAGACGCCGAACTCGCCCTTCGGCGCCTCGACCGCGGCGTAGACTTCGCCGGCCGGCACGTGCACGCCCTCGGTGTAGAGCTTGAAGTGATGGATCAGCGCTTCCATCGAGCGCTTCATCTCGCCCCGGCGCGGCGGCGCGATCTTGTTGTCCTCGACCACGACCGGGCCTTGCCCGTCCGCAGCCTTCAGCTTCTGGATGCACTGCTTCATGATACGCACCGACTGGCGCATCTCTTCCATGCGGATCAGGTAGCGGTCGTAGCAGTCGCCGTTCTTGCCGATCGGAATGTCGAAATCCATCTCGGCGTAGCACTCGTAGGGCTGCGACTTGCGCAGGTCCCAGGCCGCGCCCGAGCCGCGCACCATCACGCCGGAGAAGCCCCACTCCCAGGCCTCCTTCAGCGGCACCACGCCGATGTCGACGTTGCGCTGCTTGAAGATGCGGTTGCCGGTCAACAGCGTGTCGAGGTCGTCGACGACCTTGAGGAACGGATCGCACCACGCCTCAATATCGTCGATCAGCTTCGGCGGCAGATCCTGGTGCACGCCGCCGACCCGGAAGAACGCCGCGTGCATGCGCGAGCCCGAGGCGCGCTCGTAGAACACCATCAGCTTCTCGCGCTCTTCGAAGCCCCACAGCGGCGGGGTGAGCGCGCCGACGTCCATCGCCTGAGTGGTGACGTTGAGCAGATGCGACAGAATGCGGCCGATCTCACTATACAGCACCCGGATCAGCTGGCCGCGGCGCGGCACCGTGATGCCGAGCAGCTTTTCCGCCGCGAGGCAGAACGCATGCTCCTGGTTCATCGGCGCGACGTAGTCGAGCCGGTCGAAATACGGGATCGCCTGCAGGTAGGTCTTGTGCTCGATCAGCTTCTCGGTGCCGCGGTGAAGCAGGCCGATATGCGGATCGACGCGCTCGACGACTTCGCCATCCAATTCGAGCACCAAACGAAGCACGCCGTGGGCGGCCGGATGCTGCGGCCCAAAGTTGATGGTGAAATTGCGAAGATTCTGTTCGTTCATGATCAGGCCTTCGGTTCCGCCTTCGCCTTTTCGTCACCCGGCAAGGGGTAATCGGCCCCTTCCCACGGAGACAGGAAATCGAACTTGCGGAATTCCTGGTTGAGCCGGACCGGCTCGTACAGCACCCGCTTCTCCTGGTCGTCGTAGCGAACCTCGACGAAGCCGGTCAGCGGGAAATCCTTGCGCAGCGGATGGCCGTCGAAGCCGTAATCCGTCAGCAGGCGGCGCATGTCGGGGTGGCCGATGAAGATCACGCCGTAGAGATCGTAGGTCTCGCGCTCGAACCAGTCGGCGCCGGGGAAGACGCCGATGATCGACGGCACCTGCGTGGTCTCGTCGGCCTGGCCGCGTACTCGGATGCGTGTGTTCAGCGTCGGCGACAGCAGATGATAGACGACATCGAAGCGCTTTTCGCGGCTCGGATAGTCGACCGCGGTCGCGTCGGTGAAGTTGACGAAGCGGCAGTTCGGATCGTCACGCAGAAAAGTGACGACGTCCACGATTCTGCCAATCTCGACGTCGATAGTGAGTTGATTGAACGCGACCGAGTGCGCCGTGGCGGCGCCCGGAAGCGCGCTCACGATCGTCTGCCCAAGGGCGTCGAGCTTGCCGTCGTCCATGCCTGAAACCTTAGCGTTCGATAGTGCCGATACGGCGAATCTTCTTCTGCAGCAGCAGCACGCCGTAGAGCAGCGCTTCCGCCGTGGGCGGACAGCCCGGCACATAGATGTCGATCGGCACGATGCGGTCGCAACCACGCACCACCGAGTACGAATAGTGGTAGTAGCCGCCGCCGTTGGCGCAGGAGCCCATCGAGATGACGTAGCGCGGCTCCGGCATCTGGTCGTAGACCTTGCGCAGCGCGGGTGCCATCTTGTTGGTCAGGGTGCCCGCAACGATCATCACGTCGGACTGCCGCGGCGAGGCGCGCGGCGCAAAGCCGAAGCGCTCGACGTCGTAGCGCGGCATCGAGACCTGCATCATCTCGACCGCGCAGCAGGCGAGACCGAACGTCATCCACATCAGGGAGCCGGTCCGCGCCCAGGTGATGAGGTCGTCGGCTGCAGCGACGAAGAAACCCTTGTCGGACAGCTCGTGATTGACCTCGAGAAAAAACGGATCATTGGCGCCGACCGGCTTGCCGGTCGACGGATCGAGAATGCCTCTCGGAGCTTGCGCAATCGCCGGCTGCGAGGATGCGGCGGTGGGGCTCAATCCCATTCGAGCGCGCCTTTCTTCCATTCATACGCGAACCCGACCGTCAGTACGGCCAGGAACACCATCATCGACCAGAAGCCGGTCGCGCCCAGTTTTCCGAACGCCACGGCCCACGGGAACAGAAACGCCACTTCGAGATCGAAGATGATGAAGAGGATCGCCACCAGATAGAAGCGGACGTCGAACTTCATGCGGGCGTCGTCAAAAGCGTTGAATCCGCATTCATAAGCGGACAGCTTTTCCGGATCCGGCGACTGGAACGCGACCAGGAACGGCGCGATCAGGAGAGCCAGCCCGATCAGGCTCGCGACCCCGATAAAGACCACAAGTGGGAGATAATTCTGCAGGATGCCGGTCATCGGCGAGGCCTTCTTGCTGCGGTTTCGGACGTGCCGCAGATTCGTTGATTGGAATTGTTCTTGAGGCTTTAGCGCAGCGCAACAGGGGGCGCAAGACAAGCTATTTTGACGCTTTTACCGCCCCTTGCCGCGGGCTGATGGCCTCATCGGGCGGATGCGCTGCCTCAATGGGCAACGCTGCGCCGGCCACCCGGTGCCCTGCGCTCTCCCCATATCAGCCCAGCTCCCGCTCGGCAGCGAGCATCTCGGCGGCGGTCAGCGTCAGCCGGTCGAGATGTCCGAGCAGCAACTCAAGATCCTGTGGACCAAGCTGTTCCAGCAGGCGCCGGTTTCGCTCCTGCGCCCCGGCCACAATGGCGTCATGGGCGGCGAGCCCCGCTTTGGTGAGGGAGACAAGTGTTTCCCGATTGTCACGCGGGTTGGCGGCCTTGGCGACCAGCTTGCGCGCGACGAGCTCGGCGAGCGCCCGGCTGATCTGGCCCTTGTCCATGCCGACGGCTTCGGCAAGCCGCACCACGCTCATCGGTGGCCGCCGGCCGAGCGAGGCAACCAGGCCGAACTCGACCGAGGACAGGCCGGTCAGCCGCTTGTAGCGCAGCAGCGCACCGCGCCTGAGCAGATTCGCCAGCACCATCAGCCGCGACGACATCATCGCGGTGATCGGCGCCAGCTCGGCATCCACCACCGCTTCCGGCGGCAAGGCCCTCGCAGTCCAGAGCTTCTCGGTCATCGCCAACCTCTGCCAACAATGCCTGCCGCTGCCAAGTTAATCGATATCGTTGACATTGTCATCGATCTATCATTGACTTCGTCAACGATACAGCGACCGCCGGCAAGAATCCGGCGGCCGGAGGAAACCAGCATGACCATCACTCAGCGGGACCGCGATCTCGGCACGGCCTATGCGATGAAACCGTCCACCACCCGGGCCGAGCTCACCTCGGTCATCCGCGGCTCACCGATGGGTGAGCTGCTGCGCCGCTACTGGCACCCGATCGGGCTCGTAGGCGACGCCACCGATATCCCCAGAAAAGTCCGTGCGCTCGGCGAAGACCTGATCCTCTTCCGCGACCGGCATGGCCGGGTGGGCCTCTTGCATGCGCGCTGCTGCCATCGCGGCACCACACTCTATTACGGCAAGGTCGAGGAAGACGGCATCCGCTGCTGCTACCACGGCTGGAAGTTCGACACCGAGGGCCGCTGCCTCGAACAGCCTTGCGAGCCCGAAGGCGGCCTGTTCAAGGACAAGGTGCGCCAGCCCTGGTATCCGGTGCAGGAACGCTACGGCCTGATCTTCGCCTATATGGGCTCGGCAGATAAGAAGCCGGTGCTGCCGCGCTACGAGTGCCTGGAGAATATGGACGATGGCGAATTCGTCGAGGCCGACGATTCCTCGATCGGCGGCGGCGGGCCAGCCGTGATCCCCTGCAACTGGCTACAGCATTTCGAGAACGTCGCCGACCCCTATCATGTGCCGGTGCTGCACGGCTCGTTCTCGGGACCGCAATTCACCACCATGATGGCCTCGATGCCCGAGGTGACATTCGAGATGTCACCGCGCGGCGTCGCGGTGCGCTCGATCCGCCAGCAGGATGACGGCAAGGTATTCTATCGCGTCACCGAGGCCGCCCTCCCCACGCTCCGCGTCGTGCCCAATCCGCGGGTCGCGCAATTCGTCCGCGTCGAATCGATCGGCTGGACCCTGCCGATCGACGACACCTCGTTCCGCATCTATGTCGCCGGCCGCGTCAAGCAGTCAGGCGATATCGGCCGCATGCGCTCGAAGTTCAACGGCAAGTTCTGGTGGGACATGACGGAGCAGGAGCACCAGCAATTCCCCGGCGACTACGAGGCCCAGGTCGGCCAGGGGCCGGTGACGATTCATTCGGAAGAGCATTTCGGCCAGAGCGACCGCGGCGTCCTGATGATCCGCCGGATGCTTTCCGACCAGCTCGAGGCCGTGGCCGCCGGCCGCGACCCAATCGGCGTGTCGTTCGATGCCAGTGCCGGGCCAGTCGAATTCGAGGCAGGGAATTACATCCGCGAGGCGTAAGGCCCGCGCAGGCAAACAAGAAAAGACAAGAGATCATCGGGGGAGGACGTCATGGTCGATGTCGCACCGCAGGCGGCTGCGCAGGCGCAAGTCAGCGCCAGGCCTGCTGCCCGCCGCTATTACGTCCTCGGCCTGCTCACCATCATCTACGCCCTCAACTTCCTCGACCGCACGATCTTCAACGTCCTGATCGAGCCAATCAAGAAGGAGTTCGCGCTCAGCGACACCACAATGGGCCTGCTGGCCGGGTTCGGCTTCGTGCTGTTCTACTCGCTGCTCGGCATTCCGATTGCGCGGATGGCCGATCGCCTCAACCGCCGCAACATCGTAGCATTGGCCTTCGCGTTCTGGAGCGCGATGACCTATCTCTGCGGCCTGGCCTCCAGCGTCGCGACGCTGGCACTGGCGCGGATCGGCGTCGGCATCGGGGAGTCCGCAGGCACGCCAGCCTCGCAATCGATGATCGCCGATCTGTTCGACAAGAACGAGCGTCCGCGCGCGCTCGGCATCTACGCGATCGGCACCTATCTCGGCGTCTTCCTCGGCTATTTCATCGGCGGTTATGTCAATCAGCACTATGGCTGGCGGATGGCCTTCTTCACCGCGGGCCTGCCCGGCATCGCGCTCGCCGGGGTGCTGTGGCTGACGATCTCCGAGCCGAAGCGCGGTGCGATGGCCGAGACCTTCAAGGCCGAGCCGATCTGGCCGACGCTGGGCTTCCTGATCTCGCAGCCGAGCTTCGTCATCGTGCTGGTCGGCTTCTGCCTCACGACCTACACCAACTACGCCACTGCGGTGTGGATCCCGCCGTTCCTGGCGCGCATCCATCATCTGACCAGCGCCGAGATCGGCACCTATGCCGGCACCTTCAAGGGTCTCGCCGGCATGGCGGGCACGCTGATCGGCGGCCTCGTGGTGGCGCAGATCGGCCGCCGCGACGATCGCTGGAAGCTGTGGGCGCCGGCGATCATGTCCGGCCTCGCCGGTCCCGTCTTCGCATTGTCATGCTGACGCAAAGCTTCACGCTGATGGTCGCGACGCTCGCGCTGACCTCGTTCATGGTCGGCTTCCATCTCGGCCCGATCTTTGCGATCGCCCAGACGGTCGCAAAGCCCAGCATGCGGGCGCTGGCTTCGGCGATCGTGCTGCTCACCGCGACCTGCTTCGGCCAGGGCGTTGGCCCCCTCGCCGTCGGCATGATCAACGACACCCTGAAGGGCGGCGCGTACGGTACGGATGCGGTTCGCTACTCGCTGCTGTCGGCCGCGGTGACGACGACGCTGGGCGCACTGCTGTTCGTTTGGGCGGCGCGCTGGATCCATGCCGATATCGCGCGCGCCAGCTAAGCGTCCATGAAGGCCAGCAGGTCGGCCATCAGGCGCGCACTGTGCGTGAGCGGCAGAGCGTGCGGCGCGCCTTCATAGACGGCGAGTTTGCTGCCCTTGATCAGCGCCGCCGTCTTCGCGCCGGTCAGCTCGAGCGGCGCGCTGGCATCCTTGTCGCCGTGCACGATCAGCGTCGGGCGATCGATACCTTTGGCCGCGGCGCGCAGGTCGGCAAAGGAGATGGTCTTGCGGCAGGCCAGCGCGACCGGTAGCGGCACGCTCAGCATCATCTCCCTGATCCAGGCCCGCGTCGCCTCGGGCGTGTCGGGCATGAAGAACGGCGCCTCGTTCTCGCCCATCCATCTCGGGAAGTCCTGCGCGATCGCGGCATTCTGCGCCTCGACCATCGCCCTCGGCACCGCGATCGGATTGTCCTCGGTCTGGACGATGGACGGTGTGGTCGGCGCCACCAGGACCAGCCGCGCTACGCGACCGGCGCCGTGACGCGCCAGATAGTTCACCGCCTCGATCGATCCCATCGAATGCGCGACGATCGTGACGTCGTGGAGATCGTGCTGCTCGATCACGGCAGCGACGTCGTCGGTCAGCGTGTCGAGATCGTATCCCGTCATCGGCATGTCGGAACGGCCGTGGCCGCGCCGATCCGGCGCGACGCAACGAAAACCCTTGGCGTTCAGCGCCACGATCTGGCTGCCCCAGACGCCGGAATTGAACGTCCAGGCGGCAAGCAGCAGCACCGGTTTGCCCGAGCCCCAATCCTGCACGAACAGTTTTGTGCCGTCGCTCGCGGTCGCATAAAGCGGTTGGCTGGCCATGATATGTTTCCCTTTGCGGATCGATCGGCAACATCGCCGCCGATGCACCGACCATCGCAAAGGGAGATCGCGCGCGCGATTACGCCTCAGGTAATCACGCGCGTGATGCCAAGCTTACGGAAACGGAAACGCGCCCGTCTCACCACTGATACCGCACCACGCCCTTGCCGGCGTAGCTCGAGGTGACGTTGGAGAACTCCCCCTCGAACGTCGCGGCCGCCGACCAGCCGTTTCGCCAGTTCATCTCGAGCGAGGCCGTGGTCAGCGCGGAGTCGCTTGCCTGCGCCGCGCCGTTGACGACGAAGCTGGTGCCCGGCAGCGCCTGGAAGGTCGCGGCAGCCGAGCGGCTGGGGTCGTAGTCATGGGCCCAGGCGAAGCGCGTGCGCAGCGTCAGGATGCCGTCCTGCACGGGGAAGGACTTGTCGGTGCGGAGGCCGAGCTCGCTGCGCGTATCGGTCAGGCTCTTGCCGCCATAGGTCAGCGCAAACGTCGACAGACCCGAGATCACCCGCTCGGCGTAACCAGGCAGCTCGAATGTCGTGAACTGGCCGGCGGCGTAAGGCGTGATACCGACGCCGCCGATCCACGGCGCGACGAAACGATAGCCGCCCTCGAGCCGCCCCGAATACGCATTGGCATTGAACTCGGCGCGAAGCTGGTCGATGCCTGCGGCCGCCACGGTGCGGTTGGTGGTGATGTCCTGCCAGCCATAGGCGAGCGCGGCGGAGATATAGGCCGCACCTTCGATGTGGCGGACATAGGCGCCGGCCTGGAACAGATCGGACCGGCCGCTGCCGCTGCCCGCGACCGAGAAGCTGGTGCCGCCGCCGGCGATCGCAAATCCCGCAACGGTGTTCGGCGAGAACAGATAATCGGCGCCGACCGCCGTGCCGTAAACGCTGCTGGTGGTGTCGTTCGACCCGACAATGGCGTTGCCGCTGGTGGATTGCGAACCGCCGAAGCCGGCGGCCCAGACGTTCCAGCGCGGCACGAACGGCACCGGCGGCGCCTTGGTGAACATCGCGAATGCGTCGGTCTTTTTTGTCGCGGCATAGGCGCTCGCTTCGGCCTCTTCCGCATAGCCCGTTGCGCCCGGCATCGAACCGGCCGCGCCGGTACGGTTCGTGAAGGGATCGGTGAGCAGCCCCATGAACAGGTTCATGGCATCGAACGTCGTCTGCTGCGAGCCGCTCGCCAATTCGCCGGACGCCTGGGTCAGCCCCGCTGGCGTGAGCGTGCCATAGGCCATCGGAATGCCGCCGGTCGCATTGAAGTAGTTGACCAGCGTGTTGCCGACGGCCCGCTGATTGCCGGAGAGGCCGCCGCCGAAATTGGGTGTCGGTGTCGGCGTGAAATCCAGCGCGAGATTCAGAAAAACATTGTCGGCGTCGTAGCTCAGGCTCGATTTGAATCCGCTCGGCAAATTGGTGTTGACCGGTCCGTTGAACGTGCCGTTCACGCCGCCGGCGGCATTCACGATGGTGTACTGCTTGGCGACATAAGTGCCCGCCGCAAAGTTCGCATTCACGATCGCGCCGCCCAGGGTTGCGGTCCCCGTCACGTTGGTGCGGTCGGCATTGGCAGGCGAAACCTCGACCAGATAGCTCGACGCTGCCGTGAAAACGAGATTGCCCCGAACGGTCAGGAGTCCGATCGAATTGCCCGGCGAGAGCGTGCCACCGGCGTTGATGGTGGTGTCGCCGACCGTGCCGTTGCCGCCGAGTGTGCCGCCGGCATTCACCGTGGTCGAAGATACGATTGAGCCATCTACCGCTAGCGTACCGCCGTTCACGGTGGTCGGACCGGTATAGGTGTTGGCACCGGAGAGCGTGAAGGTGCCGGTGCCAATCTTCGTAAGACCCAGCGTCAGATTCAGAGATGCACCGTTCGAAATCGTTCCCGAGAACGTGGTCGACGAGTTGTCGGCACCGGACGTCAGGATCACCTGGCCGCCCGCGATTGGACTGAGCACCTTGCCCGCGCCCGCGAGCGAACCAATCGTCTCGTCATTTGCGATGCCCAGAGTCGCACCACTGGCGACCGTCACGGCTGACGTATCGGGAATCGCGTTGCCGTTACCGACATCCAACGTTCCGGCGTTGATGATGGTCGCCCCGTCATAAATGTTTGTTCCGTTCAACACCAGGGTGCCTATGCCGATCTTGGTCAAGCCCCCAGAGCCGCCAATGGCAGAGGAGATTGACAGAACATCGAAAGGACCACCGTTAGCGACGTCGAACGTGCCGCCGCCGCTATTCAAGGTAATGGCGCGGGTCGGCGAAAGCACAAGTGATCCGACACCTGCGTATTGCAAAGTACCACCGTTGAAGGTGAGCGCGCTGCTTGCCGCCGCGAGATTGGCATCGGTCGAGATCGCCAGCGTCCCCTGGTTGATGCTCCAGGGCGTGAGGGCTGTCGTCGAGCCGGTCAGCGTCCAGGTGCCGGTGCCGGTCTTCACGAAGCCCGCAAAACCCTGATACTGCGCAGCCGACCCGATCGTGGCCACGTCGAAGCTCGCATTACCCACGCCACCCAAGCGCAACGTGTCGCTGCCGGTGCCGGCCACGTTGCCAATGATGGTCGAGCCTGCTTGCAGTTCGAGCATGTTGCTGCCGCCGGTAAAGGTGATGGCGTTGGCGCGAATGCCGCCTGCGCCCGATATCCCGCCTGCAACGGTGCCGCTGTTGATGACAGTGAGATTGGCACCGACAATGCCGGCACCACCTGTCCCTGCCGTACCTGCAATCGCAATAGCACCGCTACCTGCGGCGCCTCCGACACTGCCATTGCCGCCCTGGATAAACCCATTATTGACGAGCACGGCTGGCACACCGGCGCCGAGAACCCCCACGCCCCCCGATCCGCCATTGCCGCCGTTGCCGCCAGTAGGTCCGGTGCCACCCACCCCTCCGACCCCGCCGAGACCTCCTTGAATCGTACCGGTGTTGGTGAAGACTGCCCCGGGCCCCCCAAGCCTCAGGCCAGCCCCGCCACCGCCACCACCGCCGCCGCCACCGCCCGACGCCGAGGCGTTGCCGCCGCTGCCACCCGTTCCACCGGTGCCGCCCGTCAGCGTAGAGCCGTTCGAGCTTGCGGCAGGTCCTGTCACGACGAGGGCGTTCCCGCCCGATCCGCCGCCGCCACCACCTCCGCCGTCAGGGCCGGGACCGCCGCTGGTGTTGCCGCCGCTGCCTCCGGTCAGGCCTGTCCCGCCGACGATCGGCGCAACATTCTGGATGAAGGGGACTGACAACCCGTTGGCGCCGCCGGCGCCGCCCGCGCCACCATTGCCGCCCGATGCGCTGCCGGAGGTATCTCCAAGCCCGCCCTGGCCGCCCGGTGCGCTTCCGGCGCCACCGCCTCCGCCACCTCCGCCGCCGCTGGCGGTGCCGGCAGCCGCATTGGTGCCCGATGCTCCCGCCAGGCCGTCCGCTCCGCCTGCGCCGCCGATACCGACCAGATTCGGGGGATTGCCATGATGGGCATTGCCTCCCGTGCCGCCATCAGCGAACGCCGGCGCGAGCGGCGACCAGCAAAGCAGAGAGATCAGTGCAAGCGATGTAGCACCGGCCGATATCGACGTCAGGCTGCATCTAGAGGACCGCCGTGCTCGGACCTCCGCACGTTTCATTTTGCCGACTGGATCGCTCGGCTCTGTGGCACACTCAGACACACAGGAACGATTGAAGAGGGTCCCAGCGCAATAGCATGCACGGGTTCGAAAGCGTTCAACAAGGGACACGCGCATGGCATTCCAACTCGGGCCGCGCACAGCGCGGCCACTGAAAATCACAGCGGCAGGTTGTATCCCCTGAGACATCCTGCCGCTTGACAAAAAACAAAAATGGAACCGAAAGCGCGAGGATGTGCCTTCTTTGCCACAAAGCGAGACCCGCACAATTTTCCGCGCCCGCGCAACACGTTCGCGTGCAGCCTTGCCGGTATCCTTGCGAAGGCATGCCGACCGTGCATCGCGTTACTGGCATGATCGGCCGCTGCGTTACTGGTGGCGATCTGCGCGGCGTCAGGTCAGCTCGCCGGTGTATTTCTCCAGCGCCGCCCAGGCGTCCGCGCCATAGGTCTTCTGCCATTGTGTGTAGAAGCCGGCCTTCACCAGCGCGGCTCTGAACTGCACGGGATCGGGCGTGTTGAAGGTCATGCCCTTCCCGGTCAGCTCGGCCTGCAACGAGCGGTCCATCTCGACCAGATCGGCGCGCTCCCTCACTGCCGCCGCATCGAATGCCGCATTGACGAGTTCGAGCAGATCGGGCGGCAGGGCCGCCATCGCGCGCCGGTTGCCGAGGATCCAGTAGCCGCTCCAGCAATGGTTCGACAGCGCGCAGTATTTCTGCACCTCGTACAACTTTCCGGTCGAGACCTGCGCCAGCGGATTCTCCTGCCCTTCGACGATGTGGGTCTGCAGCGCCGAATAGAGTTCACTGTAGGAGATGCTCGACGGCAGCGCGCCAAGTCCTGAGAACAGCGACGTCAGCAATGCCGTCACCGGCACGCGAATTTTGAAACCCTTGAGATCGTCGACGCTGTTGAGCTGCCGGCTCGACGACGAGGTGATCTGGCGGAAGCCGTTGTCCCAGACCTTCTTCAGCGGCACGACGCCGGTCCTGGCGATCGCATCGCGGACGATATCGCCGACCCCGCCGTCCATCGCCGCCCAGACCTGATCGTAGGACTGGAACGCAAAACCGATGCTGGGAAGGCCCGACAGCGGCACCAGCGTCGACAAGGTCATGCTCGGTGCCGCCAATAGCTCGATACCGCCGGCGCGGACCTGCGACAGCATCTCCGGATCACCGCCGAGCTGGCTGTTGGCGAACACCGAGATGTTGACCCGGCCGGACGATTGCGTGCCGACCAGCCTCGCCGCCTCGGCCAAACGGATTGTTAGCGGATGGGTTTCCGGAGTGTTGACGCCGAGCTTGAAGTCGAACTCGACCGCGGCAAGAGACGGCTTACCAAACATCGCGGCGGCAAGTGCCACGGCGCCAGTTCCCAGCATCCGGCGGCGGGTCATATTCCCTGTTTTCATTATTGTTTTTCTCCCAAGCGCAGTCCGCGCCTATGGCCAGTTTCAGCCCTCTCCCTGTGTGACGCAAGGCACGGTGAAACCAATCCGTCCGTGGCACGAAACCATTTCCGGGAACTCACGAAACGATCCGGAAACAGATGGGGCTTACCAGTAGCTGCCATAGACGGCGCATAGACGCCCGGAGGCGACCATGAACCACTCGATCCATTCAGCCGATCGCGCGACCCACCTCAAGATTGTGGTGGTTGCTCTCGTTGCGGCCATCGGGGTTGCGGCTTTCGGCATTTCGGCCCGGAACAACGCGGAATTCACCCAGACCGCCCAGACCAACCAGGTCATCAAGGCCGGCAAGCCCGTCGCGATCACCTCCTCGGGCGCCTCAACGGTCCGCTAAGACGAATTCAGGCTTCGACAGACAAAGCGGCCGCCTTCGGGCGGCTTTTTTGTTGGGTTTGATCGTCTCGCACTCCGATCAGAGCGGTGTGGCCTTCACCACGTTCGGTTACAGCGATTGCAGGACCACACAGATCGCGCACGCGAGATCGCTGGTGCTGGTGCTCGACCTCGACGGCACCCTGATCAAGGACGAGCTGTTCGATCTGAGCTTGTTCGCGATCCTGCGCCGCAATCCGCTGCTGATTGTGCATGCGCGGTCTGGCTGACGCGCGACCGCGCAGCCGCGGCGAAATCTTAACCGCCTCCTAACGCGGTCGTTCGATTGCAATCCGCTCCGCGACCCCAGTTTTAAAAATTGTTCCGTTAGGGTCGGCGTCAACAGAGGCGCAGGCCCACAATGAATTTGCAGCAGCAAGTAATTTCGACCGGCTTCAAGATCATCTGCACGGATTGCGGCAGCCTGGCGATCAAGGTCGCCGATCCCGCGCATGCGACCGGCGACACCATCATCGAATGCCGCCGCTGCAACGCCGTGCGCGGCACGGTGGCGGATCTGCACACCCTGGCGCGGCGCGGCCGCGACCTGTTCGAATTCTAACCCCGGCGCCGCCGATGCTGTCAGACCCGAACGCGACCATGCAGAGCGACATTCCCCTGGACACGGTCTGGTCGATCCTCGAGGCCGCCAACGAACTGGGCGATACCCACACGGTTGACGCCTGCCGCCGTATCATCGACGCGAATTTGCGCGGCGAGGCCCCGGGACAATCCGACCTCAACGCGGTCGCCGCATTCTTTGCCTGATCAAGGCGGCGCGTTCCGCGTTTGTGAATTCAATGCGGCGCCGCGGTGACAGATCGCCCGGCGGAAACAGAACAATACAGACCGAGACGTCGCTTAACCTTGCTTGACTTGATTGGCCCGAGGTCGATCGGCTAGCTGTCGCCCAGCTTTCGATTCGGACGGGCCGATGCAATTGACGCGCGACGACCTGACTGTCGGGGTCACGATCCCTGGATTCCTCGTCCTCAGCACCGCCTCGATGATCGCCTGCGGGCACGCGTTCCCGGCGATGCACGTCTGGCGCTCCGGCATCACTGCCGAGGCGATCCTCGGCACCGCCGTCATGGCCGTCTTCATCCCGGCGTTCGTCGCGGGCCGCTTCAGCTTCGGTTATCTGGTGAGCTTCGCGCTGCTGTCAGCGGTGTTCGGCTTCGTCTGGCTCAGCTTCTTCACCGCGTTCGATTATCCGCATGCCATCGCCCGCTGGGCCATGATCGCCGCGCTAGCGGCCGCGATGATCCCCCTGATGTTCCAGAATATGCCGGTTTGGCGGCCCGGCCTGTCCGAAACGGCGATCAAACGCATTACGCTGCTGCTGCTGGCGTCGTCCCTGGCCGTGCTGGTCGCCGACATCTCGTACGGCGCCAATCTCGGCAATCCCTATGGCGCAGCCCGCAACGCCGTCACGCGGCCGGCGCTGTTGAATTATCTCACCGGGATCATGATCGGCGCGGTCCTGCCTTATCTGTTCGCGCATTTCGCGTCGCGCAGGCAATGGGTGCAGGCCGCTTGCGTGTTGCTGTTTGCGCTTTGCTTCTATCCGGTCGTCAACAACAAGACCGTGCTGCTGTTGCCGATCTGGCTGCCGTTTCTGTTCTGGCTGTTCGGCTGGTTCACCCCGCGGCTGGCCACGGTGCTCGCATTCCTCATTCCCATGATCATTGGGCTCACGGCGTTCGCCGTGCTCGGCGCCGACAGGGACTACGTCGTGTTCAGCGCCATCAATCTGCGTTTCCTCGCAATCCCGTCGCTCGCCCTTGATCAATATGCCGACTTCTTCGCGCACCGCGACCTGACCCGCTTCTGCCAGATATCGATCGTGCGACAGGTGACCACCTGCCCGTACGGCGAGCTCGGCCCGGCGCTCGGAGCGATCTATCGGGACGGCAACTTCAACGCCTCCTTCCTCGCCACCGAGGGCATCGCGTCGGTCGGTCTTGCGCTCGCGCCGATTTCGGCACTCGTATGCGGCCTGATCCTGTCGGTGGGGTCGACGGTCTCGCGGCACCTGTCGCCGCGCTTCATCGCAGTGTCGTCGGGCATCGCGGTTCAGGCCATCATGAACGTGCCGCTCACGACAAGCCTGATGTCGAACGGGATCGCGCTGCTGTTCCTGCTGTGGTGGCTGACGCCCGAATGGCGAGCGGAAGCTTCGCAGCATCAGCAACAGTCAACGCGACCCGTCGATGCCGTCGGTGTCGCGGCCTGATTTTTCTACGCCCTGCCCGCGGCACGACGCTGCGGCCTGAGCGATCGGCAGCCGCGACCAAGCGACGCCGATGCGCCCCTGTGGCCTCACTTCTTTCGGAGAACGATGATGCTCTGATACGGTGAGATCCCGTTCATGCCGACGTCAACGAGATCAAACCGGTCGGTCCAGTGCGTCTCGATGTACCGCTTGCTGATGATCGTCTCGCCGTAGGTCATTTCGCCATCGACCGGATAGCTTTGCGGATAGAAGTAGAATCCCTCCCGCGCCACAGTCTCGGCGATCTTTTGCTGATCCCAGCCGGGCAATTTGGCAATCGGCTCATAGAATGCGTATGCCGGCGGCCGAACGGTCAGAAGAAAGAGACCGCGATTCTCCAGAGAATCGTGAACCGCGGTCAGGCATGTGTCGCTTGCGGCAGGCGAGAGGTGCGTCCAGATCGATAGTGCGTAAGCGACATCGAATTTCTGGTTGAACGGGAGACGTCTCGGCAGGCTGTCCGACAACACGATGTCGGCGTGCGGGTTGGAGCGTTGCGCGACCTGGATGATGCCCTTGTGCGGATCGCACCCATGCAGATTGCGCAGTGGCACATCCTTCATGAAGTACCGGAGCACACTGCCCCAGCCGCAGCCATAGTCCAGCACTTCGCATTCATCAAACGGCTTATCCAGATGCCGCCTGAGCTTATCGTGCAAAAGACGATAGGTTTCGATGACGGCGGCGCCGAGCTCCATCCCGGAACGACCGCTCCAGTTTTTCTGGGTCCCGGCATCAGGCGGATCGGGAATGGCGGCCTTGATCGCCTTGAAGCCATCATACTCCTTCCAGAGCAGCACATTCCACAGATACGGATCGTCGATCCATTTGAGTGCGTCGTATACGGACCCTCCCCTTCGGCAGGCAGCGTCAGCTCTTTCCAGTTCGTCGTTGTAGTATTCGTTCAGCCACGAACTCCAGTTCATCGGCACGCCTCCGTGTTAGGTTCGCTGGATCAGCCCTCGCCCACGCTCGCGTCGTTTGAATGTCCTGAACTGTCTTCGCTTACTCCGGCAACTTTAAGACCCATCGAACGCGTGCGAGTTCCGCAAGCTGGTGGAACCGCTGATGTCGTTCCTGCGCCATGGACGAGCGATCGCCGTTCACCAGGAGTGATAGCGACAGACCTCAACCGCAGAACTTGGATCTGTTCCGTCAGCTTCCATCGCGCCGCCAGCGACAAGACGCTGAAACGAAGCCGACGCAAACCGTCGCAGAACCCGTGTCGGCAACGTCGACCGCAATGTGGTCACATCGGATGACACACGCGCAGGCGCGGGAAACAGTTGATGACCACTGTCGAGGGTGACGCCGGCGGCGGTTCCGTCGAGGACCAGTCCAACAAAATGGCCAACACGGTGGACACCAACAAGCGGCTGCGGCGCACCTATAATCCGGTCAATGTCGTCAGCGTGCGACGCTTCGACGAAGCGCGCGTGGTCGGCGCGAAGAAGCTCGAGGCAGCCGAACAAAGGGCGGCCGAAAGTGTCACACTGGCGTCCCTTGTGACACTTTTGAAAAGCGGCACCGGTCAGGGGAACTGAGGTAAGGCTTTGATTTTGCGCTTGAATTGATGGCGCGAGAGACGGGACTCGAACCCGCGGCCTCCGCCGTGACAGGGCGGCGCTCTAACCAACTGAGCTACTCCCGCGGATGCCGATCATCGGATTGATCCGCGCAGGACCGAGGGCATAAAGGCCCGCATCCGGATAGTCAAGCACGTTGCAGAGCCCTGCACAGCGCGGGCATTTTCGCGCTGGAGGCGCGAGTTGTCGCCTGTTTTCAGGGGAAACGGCGTAGTCAGCAAAGCCCCGAATCAAATAAGGCCTGATACGTCTGGGTTTCCTGTGGCCGGGCCCGGCGCTGCCCGTTCCCCAGAACCGGCGGTTTCAGGACTTTTCCGGACGCACTTTCCCGACGCGAACGGCGCGCCATTCGCGTGAAAGCAGCAATCCAGCCATTCAGCAACGAGGAGGGCCACACATGGCGAAGAAAGCAGCGACCCCGGCGACGATCACGCTGAAGCACCTGGCGGCGGCCATCGCCGAAGAGCAGGAGCTGTCCAAGAAGCAGGCCGAGGCGATCCTGACCGACATGGTCACCCGGATCACCAAGCACCTCAAAAAGGGCGAGCGGATTCGCATCGTCGGCCTCGGCATCCTCCAGGTTCGCAAGCGCGCCGCCCGCATGGGCCGCAACCCGGCGACCGGCGAGCAGATCCACATCAAGGCAAGCAAGAAGGTCGCCTTCCGCGCCGCCAAGGAGCTGAAGGAAGCCGTCTAAGGCTTTGACCTTCCCGGTTTGATACCAAGGCGCCATTCCGGCTCGTGACGCGGCCCCGGAGTGGCGCTTTTCTGTTGTAGAGTTGTCTCTCGATGCGCTTTGCTTGCGCGAACCAACTTCGCCTGAGCGTCTTATTCCCGTTCTCCTACCCTCGCGCGGTCTTCATGCTGGCACCGGCTCTCGACTTCAAGCACACCGTCACCGAGCGCTTCTTGCGCTATGTCGTGATCGACACCCAGTCCGATCCGGATTCACCGACCACGCCCTCCACCGAGAAGCAGAAGAACCTCGGCCGCCTGCTGGTCGCCGAGCTGCAGGCGATGGGCATATCCGATGCGCACCTCGATCCACACGGATACGTCTATGCGACGATTCCGGCCAACACCGACAAGACGGTGCCGGTGATCTGCTTCTGCTCGCACATGGACACCTCACCCGACTGCACCGGCAAGAACGTCAAGCCGCAGGTCGTGAAGAATTACCGCGGCGGCGACATCGTGCTCCCGGCCGATGCCTCGCAGGTGATCCGCGCCGCCGAGCACGAAGCGCTGGCCGACCAGATCGGCAACGACATCATCACGACCGACGGCACCACCCTGCTCGGCGCCGACAACAAGGCCGGCCTCGCCGAGATCATGGACGCCGCGCATTTCCTGGTCACCAATCCGCAGGTGAAGCACGGCACCATCAAGATCCTGTTCACGCCGGACGAGGAGATCGGCCGCGGCGTCGACAAGGTCGACATCAAGAAGCTCGGGGCCGATTTCGGCTACACCATGGACGGTGAGACCGCGGGCCACATCGAGGACGAGACCTTCTCCGCCGACGGCGCCAGCATCATCATCGAAGGCGTCGCGACCCATCCGGGCTTCGCCAAGGGCAAGATGGAGCATGCGATCAAGATCGCGGCCGCGATCGTCGATCGGCTGCCGAAGGACACCTGCTCGCCCGAGACCACCGAAGGCAAGGAAGGCTTTCTGCATCCGGTCGCAATCTCTGGGGCGCTGGAGAATGCGCGGATCGACTTCATCGTCCGCGATTTCACCGAGCAAGGCCTGAAGCAGAAGGAAGCGCTGCTCGAGAAGATCGTGCAGGACGTCATGAAGGGATATCCGCGCTCGACCTACCGCATGGAGGTCAAGCAGCAATACCGCAACATGAAGGAGGTGATCGATCGTCACCCCCAGATCGTCGCCTATGCGATCGAGGCGATCGAGCGCGCGGGGCTATCGCCGGTGAAGACCTCGATCCGCGGCGGCACGGATGGCTCGCGGCTTTCGTTCATGGGCCTGCCCTGCCCGAACATCTTCGCTGGCGAGCACGCATTCCATTCGCGGCTCGAATGGGTGAGCCGCCAGGACATGGAGAAGGCCGTGCAGACCATCGTGCACCTGGCGATGATCTGGGAAGAGCGGGCCTAATCAGGCCCGCGCGGTCACGATCCAGATCGCGCCGGGCAGCAGCACCGCATCGCCCTTCGCAAACGGCGTCAACGCCTCGCGGATCGAGGTGACGGCGGCGGCCCGTAGGTCATCCGGTTGTCCTTCCAGTGCGCGGCTGGCGGGCCCGATCTCGAGCGCGCTCTGGACAGCGGCGTCGATTCCGCGCCCGATCGCGACGTCGAACTCAAGCCGGCAGGGCTCCATCGCGATACCGGAAAAGCCGGCCTCGCCGAGGATCCGGTTCACGCGCGCTTCGGACGCAAACGAAAACGGACCGGGGTCTTCGGGACTAAGCTGCGGCAGCTTCGGCACGTGCTTGTAGACGGCCTGCAACGGCGCCATGAAGAACGGATTCTCGCGCGGCTCCTGCCAGCAGGCGAAGGCGAGCCGGCCCGACGGCTTCAGCGCCTTGTGCAGATTGGCGAACGACACCACCGGATCGGCAAAGAACATCACGCCGAAGCGCGACGCCAACAGATCGAAGCTTGCGGGATCGAACGGATAGACCGTGGCGTCGGCAAGCGCATAGGTGACCGGCGGATCCTTCGGCGTGCTTTGCCGTGCCCGCTCCAGCATCGGTCCGGAGACGTCGACGCCGAACACATGGCCTGACGGCCCCACCTTGGTCGCAAACCCATTCGTCGAGGCGCCGCTGCCGCAGCCGACATCGACGATGCGCTCGCCGGCCTTCGGCGCGGCGCGATCGATCAAGAGGTCGAGCACCGGCTGCAGCACGATATCCTGCGCGGCCTGCCTCGAGGCCCAGCGCTGACCGCCCGGCCCGTTCCAATATGCAATCTGATCGGCGTTTTGTGGATGGCCTGCGTTCATGCGATCCAAACCTGTTGAGGAGTTGCGCCGATCCTAGCAAGTCTCGCGCGTGGCCGCGCGCAACATCGGCGTGACCTGATAGGTGAATCCGGCATTGGCCTTGCTGACGGGATCGTTGGCGACGATCTCCTGCGGATCGGCATCGTCGGGAAGTTGCAGCACGCCCAGTCCCCAGACGCCGGCGGGATCGGCCACCGGCCCGAAGATCAGCGCCTTGCCGGCCTGCAGCAATTCGCCGCAATAGGCGACATGCGCCTGCATGATGGCGGCTTCCTGCTGCGTCATGTCCTGCGGAAAGGTCGGGCGCGGTCCGGTCAATTTGCAGACGTAGTACTTCATCAACCTGCTCCGCGCTCGGGGATTATTTGGCGGCAGCGCTCGTGGGCTTGGCCTGCTTCGGCGCTGGGGTCGTCTTGGCGGCATTGGCCTTCGGCGCGGCCTGCCCGTCATTGCTGCGCGCAATGCCCCAAGGGTCGGTGGGCTTCTGGTCCGGCACGCCGCTGAGCGCGCGCTGGTAGGCGCGCTGCTGCCGCGCCTCGTTGGCCACATCCGATGGCGACTTCTCGATCTCTTCGCGATAGCGCTGAACATGGTCCTGCTGCGCCCATGCCGGTCCGGCAATCATGGTGAGAAGAAAAATCGCGGCGAGTTTGCGCATGCATCAAGTTCCCGGTTAGGCGCAGAGAATAGCATCGCAGCAGCGTCGGTGCCAAACCTGAGCGGTATCGCGCCAACAGGAACCGATCCCGCCCAGCGGCGAGAGCGTGACTTTCGGCACCTTTCGCGCCATCGGATATCGAATGACATTCGGCACACCAGCGCGGAGCAAGCGCGGTCCCGGCCACCCCATAGACTACCCCAAGGCCGGGATCGCGCCCTCTCCGCGCGCTCACGGAGGGCCGAACAATGGCCTCACTACGCAGGGCCCATCAACCAGAGGCCGCTTTGCAACTCGTGAAACACCGCGCCACCGTCATCTTGCGCGAGCATGTGCAAGTGGAGGCTGAGCTTGTCGGAAGGGCTGCGGTTCTCACCGATGGGACGGCAGGGACCGTCGAGAGCGTGGCGCTGGACGAGTCGCACGGGTTACGCATCTCGATCAAAGGGCACATCGGGAAGTGGCCGATCTCGACAATCAGGATGCTCCAACCATAGGGCTGGATCCGGCCCCCTTACCACATCGGGCCAGTGCCGGTGAAAATCTCCCAATCATCGCCCGCTGGTCCCGGCAGCCGGGTCGCTCTGCGGGCTTCAGAGGGCTTGCGAATGGTGGGCGGTGAGAGGATCGAACTCCCGACCAATGGTGTGTAAAACCAGTGCTCTACCGCTGAGCTAACCGCCCTTACCAGCGCGCCTCTTTAGCCTCGCCCGCCCCTCAGGCGCAAGGTCGCAGAGCCTCAATCCATCGGCCGCGCCGGCAATGCCTTGAGATCATTGATCCAGGGCGCGACGGAGCGGCACCAGACCTGGCGTCGCGGGGTCAATTCGGCGCGCTGGCGAATGCTGCCCCAGCGGATACCCCAATCGTCGGGACCGCCGTCCTCGCCGCTCGTGAACAAGGGGGAACCACAGTCGCCGCAAAAATGCTGGAAGCGGATTCGGCCGTTGTCGCCTCGCTTGCCGTATTGTTTCGGCGCACCTGCGGTCAGCCGGACCTGCTCGGCGGCGCAGACCGCTGTGGCGCGATAGGGCGAGCCGGTCAGCATCTGGCAGTCAGTGCAATGGCAGATCGACACCTGTTCGGGATCGATCTCGGCCTCATAGCTCACGGCCCCGCAATGGCATTGCCCGTCAATCCGCATCTGCATTCTCCCAATTCGGCGTTGTCCAATAAAGGCCGTCCCCGAGCTGGCGTTCCCTGCGGGGCGCCGGGTGGCACGGCTCCGCACGCGGCCGGCCCGGTGCCCCGATGGCGCAATGCTGGTATCCCAAAACGGGATTGTTTGGGATACCAATCCGGGATACGTCGATAGGGTCCCGAAAACTCTACGCCCGCACCGGTGGACCGCCATGTCGCAGATGCTTCAGATCCACGACCAGCTCCGGGAGATGATCCTCTCTCTCGACCTTGGCCCCGGCGAGCGGCTGACGGAGCGCTGGCTCGAGAGCCGGTTCGAGGGATCACGCACGCCAATCCGCGCCGCGCTGGTGCGGCTCGAAGGCGAAGAGCTGGTCCGCCGCGACGGTCGCAACTGGATCGTCGCACCAATCGACCTCGGTGAGCTGGAGGCGCTGGCCGAGTTCAGGATTCCCCTGGAGACGACGGCTGTCCGCCTCGCCTGCACGCGGGCGAGCCCGGCCGACATCGCCGGCGTCGAAGCGATGCTGGATGCCTGCCAGTCCGGCGCGCCGCGCGAGGAATGGCACCGTGTCGGCACCGATTTCCATGTCGAGATCGCGCGCCTCTCCGGCAATCCCTTCATCGTCAAGGCGATCGCCGGAGCGATGACGCGGCTGTCGCGGGCGCGCTGGCTCGAAGTGTGGACTGAACCGTCGCGCGAGCAGGCCTGGCGCGAGCATCGGCGCATTCTCGGCTTCATCGAGGCCAACGATCCTGATTCTGCCGTGCGCGAGGCCGCCGCTCACATCACCGACACCCGCGATCGGCTGCTCCGTTCGCTCAACGAGGATCGCCGCGGCCTGCGGGCGCGCGGCTTCGCCGTGATCGGGCTGCGCTGACATGAACATGGAGATCGATCGCGAGGCGGCGCTCGACGCCGGCCCCTGGAAACGCAACCTGATCGTCTGTGTGCTCGGCTCCTTCACCACCATCGTGGGGATGACGCTGCTGCTGCCGTTCCTGCCGCTCTATGTCGAGCAGCTCGGCGTGACCGACCATGCCGCCATCGTGCAATGGTCGGGCGTAGCCTATGGCGCAACCTTCTTCAGCGCGGCGCTGACGGCGCCGCTATGGGGACGGCTCGCCGACCGCTATGGCCGCAAGCTGATGCTGATCCGCGCGAGCCTCGGCATGGCGGTTGCCATGTCGCTGATCGGCATGGCGCACAACGTCTATGAGCTGGTCGGCCTACGGCTGTTGACCGGCCTGCTCGGCGGCTACGCCTCGGGCTCGACCGTGCTGGTCGCGTCGCAGACGCCGAAGGCGCGGTCCGGCTGGGCGATCGGCGTGCTGTCGGCCGGCATCATGGCCGGCAGCCTGGTTGGCCCCTTGATCGGCGGCGTGCTGCCGGGCCTGATCGGCATCCGCGCGACCTTCTTCCTGATCGGCGGCGTCATCTTCATCACCTTCCTCGGCACGACCTTCCTGATCCGCGAGGAGGCGCGTCCGAAGACGGCGAAAGGCGCCAAGGCGCGCGGCGGCTGGTCGCTGGTTCCGGACAAGCGTCCTGTGATCGCGATGTGGGGCACCGGCCTGCTCTTGATGATCGCCAACATGTCGATCGAGCCGATCATCACGGTCTATGTCGCGCAGCTGGTCGAGGCGCCGCAGGTGACGTTCGTCGCAGGCCTCGTGATGTCGGCGGCGGCGTTCGGCAGCCTGCTGTCGTCGTCGCATCTCGGGAAGCTCGCCGATCGCGTCGGCCATTGGCGGATCATCACCATCTGCCTGGCCGCCTCGGCGCTGCTGCTGATCCCGCAGGCCTTCGTGGTCAGCGGCTGGCAGCTGATCCTGCTCCGCTTCCTGATGGGGCTCGCGCTCGGCGGCCTGTTGCCCTGCATCGCAAGCGTGATCCGGCACAACGTGCCTGACACGGCCACCGGCAGCATGCTGGGCTATTCGATTTCGGCGCAATATGCCGGCCAGGTGATCGGCCCGCTCGCCGGCGGATTCATCGGTGGCCATATCGGCATGCGCGCGGTGTTCCTCGGCACCAGCGTACTGATGGCACTCGGGGCGATCGGCAATTTCGTCGTCGAGAAGAAAGAGCAATCCGGACGATAAAGGCGCACGAAGCGCCAAACAAAAACGGCGCCCGAAGGCGCCGTTTCATTATTTCGACCGGAGCTCGCTTCAGTGCGCCGTCAGGCCGCCGGACGCCTCATCCGAAGCGTCGGGCTTGACGTCGACCTTGCTGGTCTCCTCTTCCCAGACGATCGGCACAGGCACCCGGGTCAGCGCCTTGGCGACGACCTCATCCAGCCGCGAGACCGGGATGATCTCCATGCCGCCCTTGATCGCATCGGAAATCTCCGTGAGATCCTTGGCGTTGTCCTCGGGGATCAGCACCGTCTTGATGCCACCGCGCGCGGCAGCCAGCAGCTTCTCCTTCAGACCGCCGATCGGCAGCACGCGGCCGCGCAGCGTGATCTCGCCGGTCATCGCGACATCGTGGCGCACCGGAATGCCGGTCATGACCGAGATGATCGCGGTGGCCATCGCCACGCCGGCGGACGGACCGTCCTTCGGCGTTGCGCCCTCCGGCACGTGAACGTGGATGTCGCGGCGGTCGAACATCGGCGGTTCGATGCCGTAGACGATCGCGCGCGAGCGGACGTAAGACGCCGCCGCCGAGATCGACTCCTTCATCACGTCGCGCAGATTGCCCGTGACGGTCATCTTGCCCTTGCCGGGCATCATGACGCCTTCGATGGTCAACAGCTCGCCGCCGACATCGGTCCACGCCAGACCGGTGACGATACCGACCTGATCCTCGTCGTCGATCTCGCCGAAGCGATACTTCGGCACGCCGAGGAACTCTTCGATGTTCGCCTCGGTGACCTTCACCGACTTCTTCTTGGAGATCATCAGCTCCTTCACCGCCTTGCGGGCGAGTGTGGAGAGCTCGCGCTCCAGGTTACGCACGCCCGCTTCGCGGGTGTAGCGGCGGATCATCAAGAGCAAGGCCGCGTCATCGATCGACCATTCCTTGGAGTCCAGACCGTGCTTGGAGAGCGCGCTCGGGATCAGATGCTTGCGCGCGATCTCGACCTTCTCGTTCTCGGTGTAGCCGGCGATCCGGATGATCTCCATGCGGTCCATCAGCGGGCCCGGAATATTCAGCGTATTCGCGGTCGTGATGAACATCACGTTGGACAGGTCGTAGTCGACCTCCAGGTAATGGTCGTTGAAGGTCGAGTTCTGCTCGGGGTCCAGGACCTCAAGCAGCGCCGACGACGGATCGCCGCGGAAATCGGCGCCCATCTTGTCGATCTCGTCCAGCAGGAACAGCGGGTTCGAGGTCTTCGCCTTCCGCATCGACTGGATGATCTTGCCGGGCATCGAGCCGATATAGGTGCGGCGGTGACCGCGGATCTCGGCCTCGTCACGCACGCCGCCGAGCGACACGCGCACGAACTCACGGCCGGTCGCCTTCGCGATCGACTTGCCGAGCGAGGTCTTGCCGACGCCGGGAGGCCCGACCAGGCACAGAATCGGTCCGGTCAGCTTGTTGGCGCGCGACTGCACCGCGAGATACTCGACGATACGGTCCTTGACCTTCTCGAGCCCGTAGTGATCGGAGTCCAGCACCGCCTGCGCGGCCTCGAGGTCCTTCTTGACCTTGGACTTCTTGCCCCACGGGATCGACAGCAGCCAATCCAGGTAGTTGCGCACGACGGTCGCTTCCGCGGACATCGGCGACATCTGGCGCAGCTTCTTCAGCTCGTGCTGGGCCTTCTCGCGCGCTTCCTTGGAAAGCTTGGTCTTGGAGATCTTCTCCTCCAGATCGGCCAGCTCGTCGCGACCTTCGTCGTCGCCGAGCTCCTTCTGGATCGCCTTCATCTGCTCGTTCAGGTAATACTCGCGCTGGGTCTTCTCCATCTGGCGCTTGACGCGCGAGCGGATGCGCTTCTCGACCTGCAACACCGAGATCTCGCTCTCCATCAGGCCCAGCACCTTCTCCAGGCGCTGGGTGACGGACAACGTCTCCAGGATCGCCTGCCGATCGGCAATCTTGACCGCGAGATGCGAGGCAACGGTGTCGCCGAGCTTGGCGAAATCGTTGATCGCTTGAACCACGCCGACGACTTCGGCGGAGATCTTCTTGTTCAGCTTCACATAGCTTTCGAAGTCGGACACGACCGAACGCGCCAAGGCCTCGGCTTCGACCGAGTTGGCGTCAGTGTCGGCGAGCGCGACCGCGGTCGCCTCGTAGTACTCGCTGCGGTCGGAATACTTCTCGACACGCGCGCGTTCGAGGCCCTCGACCAGTACCTTGACGGTGCCGTCGGGCAGTTTTAGGAGCTGCAGCACGCTGGCGAGCGTACCGGTCTCGTAAATTGAATCGGGAGCCGGATCGTCATCGGACGCGTTCTTCTGCGTCGCGAGCATGATCAACGCGTCGTTCTTCATCACCTCTTCGAGCGCGCGGATCGATTTCTCGCGGCCGACGAAGAGCGGCACAATCATGTGCGGGAAGACGACGATGTCGCGGAGCGGCAGCACCGGATAGGAATGGCTTTCGCCGTGGACGATCGTTGGCCGGGGTTTTGAAGTCATCATGGCCTTATCCTTTTGTTTTGCCCCCTTGCTCGCAGTCCGCCTGCTTGCGCAACCGCCACAAGGTGCCTTGGTGATACGGAATCAGATTGCCGTCAGCAGCCGCATATTCCGCATCGTAAAGCGACGAATCTCAACGCATGAGATCCCTCACCGATAGCATTAGGTGGCTATCAGGCAGGGGGGTGTCAAGTCTGAGAAGTGCCGGGAAATGTAGGCTAAACAGGCATTTACTGCGACGCGAAAATGGCCTGCCGCTGCGCCGCAACGGCCGCCGGATCGCCCGGCAGCCGCATGAATTGCGACGACAGAAAGTTGCGCCTTAGGCGCTCGCGCTGCTCTCGACGGCGCGATCGGAACGATCCGCGTAGATGTAGAGCGGACGCGCCGTGCCCTCGACGACCTCGCGCGAGATTACGACTTCCTCGACACCTTCGAGGCCCGGGAGGTCGAACATGGTCTCGAGCAGGATGCTCTCCAGGATCGACCGCAGGCCGCGTGCGCCGGTCTTGCGTTCGATCGCCTTGCGGGCGACCGCGCCAAGCGCCTCGTCGGCGAAGGTCAGCTCGATGTTCTCCATCTCGAACAGCCGCTGGTACTGTTTCACCAGCGCGTTCTTCGGATCGGTCAGGATCTTCTTCAGCGAGGCCTCGTCGAGGTCCTCCAGCGTCGCCACGACGGGCAGACGGCCGACGAATTCCGGGATCAGGCCATACTTCAGCAGATCCTCCGGCTCGACGTGACGGAAGATCTCGCCGGTACGGCGATCCTCCGGCGCCAGCACCTGCGCCGCGAAGCCGATCGAGGTCGAACGACCGCGCGCGGAGATGATCTTCTCGAGGCCCGAGAACGCACCGCCGCAGATGAACAGGATGTTGGTGGTATCCACCTGCAGGAACTCCTGCTGCGGATGCTTGCGGCCGCCCTGCGGCGGGACCGAGGCCACCGTACCTTCCATGATCTTCAGCAGCGCCTGCTGGACGCCCTCGCCCGACACGTCGCGGGTGATCGAGGGATTGTCCGACTTGCGGCTGATCTTGTCGATTTCGTCGATATAGACGATGCCGCGCTGCGCGCGTTCGACATTGTAGTCTGCGGCCTGCAGCAGCTTCAGGATGATGTTCTCGACGTCCTCGCCGACATAGCCGGCTTCGGTCAGCGTCGTCGCGTCAGCCATGGTGAACGGCACGTCGAGGATGCGGGCCAGCGTCTGCGCGAGCAGCGTCTTGCCCGAACCGGTCGGACCGATCAGCAGGATGTTCGACTTCGCCAGCTCGACGTCGTTGTGCTTGGTCTGATGGTTAAGCCGCTTGTAGTGATTGTGGACGGCGACCGAGAGCACCTTCTTGGCATGGCTCTGACCGATCACGTAGTCGTCCAGTACCTTGCAGATTTCCTTCGGTGTCGGGATGCCGTCGCGCGACTTCACCAGCGAGGACTTGTTCTCCTCGCGAATGATGTCCATGCAGAGTTCGACACACTCGTCACAAATGAAGACAGTCGGTCCGGCAATCAGCTTGCGAACTTCATGCTGGCTCTTGCCGCAGAACGAGCAATATAGCGTGTTCTTGGCGTCGCTCGTGCCGACCTTACTCATTCATTATCTCCGTCCGCCGTTCGACCTCGTTTGCCAGATCGACCCAATCCGGCACAAAACCGGAGTATTGGGTAGATAGAGCAAATTCCGTACCAAAAAAGACCCTACGCAATACTGACCGTGTGGATCACGGTTTATTCGAATCTCCGCGATCATAGCCGATGCATTACAGCCAACCATGCTGGCACCCGACTATCAAGAATTCGCTAATCGGGGGGCAGGCTCAAGACCGTGACAATACCGTGATTTTCCACGATCGCACGTGGAATACGCTTCGAAATCCACGGAACGTTGCGGGATTACCACGCCGAGCCATGAGCACGAAAGCGGAACTTTCTGCCCCCGCATATGCGCTTGCGAGGTACTCCGCCGTCCTGCTTTGCCGACTATGTGAGGCGCCAATGTGGAGATCACACCGACGCCTCGGGTCGCCTGTCCAGATCAGGCAGCCTTGTTAGGCCGCCTTGGCCGCCGACGGGTCTTCCGGCCGCTTGTCGATGACCTTGTCGACGAGACCGAACGCCTTGGCGTCCTCGGCGGTGAGGAACTTGTCGCGCTCGAGCGCGTCCTCGATCGCCTTGTAGGTCTGGCCGGTGTGCTTCACGTAGATCTCGTTGAGGCGCTTCTTGAGATTCAGGATCTCCTGCGCGTGCAGCATGATGTCGGTCGCCTGGCCCTGGAAGCCGCCGGACGGCTGGTGCACCATGATGCGGGAGTTCGGCAGCGTGAAGCGCATGTCCTTCTCGCCGGCTGCGAGCAGCAGCGAGCCCATCGAGGCCGCCTGCCCCGTGCATAGCGTCGACACCGGCGGACGGATGAACTGCATCGTGTCGTAGATCGCAAGGCCCGACGTCACCACGCCACCCGGCGAGTTGATGTACATCGAGATTTCCTTTTTCGGATTCTCGGCCTCGAGGAACAACAGCTGCGCGACGGTCAGCGTCGCCATGCCGTCTTCCACCGGACCGGTGACGAAGATGATGCGCTCTTTCAGCAGGCGCGAGAAAATGTCGTAGGCGCGTTCGCCGCGATTGGTCTGCTCGACGACCATCGGCACGAGGTTCATGTAGGTTTCAACGGGATCGCGCATGAAAGAACCCAAGGGTTAGGGGTGATGCAGAACGTTAAGGCTTAACCCAGATATAGGCCAATTTCCGGCCGACAAGACCGGCACTGGCTGTACTAGCCACCTGGGCAGGACGCAGAAGTTCAAGCCGATTCGCGTCCGCGCGCCTAGCGAGGGGAACCTCGCCAGGCCTGCTTTCGCGGTTCATCATTAACGCGAGGTGCCGCAATTAAGCGGCAGTTTGCTCGGCGTCTTCATCCTTGAACAGCTCATCCTTGGAGACCTTCTTCTCGGTCACGTTGGCGAGCTCCAGGACGAAGTCGACGACCTTGTCCTCGTAGATCGGAGCGCGGAGCTGGGCCAGCGCCTGGGCGTTGCTGCGGTAGTAATCCCAGACTTCCTTCTCGCGGCCCGGCATCTGGCGCGCGCGCTCGATCACGGCGCGCGAGACCTCGTCGTCGGTCACGGTGATCTTGTTCTTCTCGCCGATCTCCGAGAGCACGAGGCCGAGGCGGACGCGGCGGTCGGCGATCTTCTGGTACTCTTCCTTGGCCGCATCCTCGGTGGTGTTCTCGTCGGCGAAGGTCTTGCCGGAGGAATCCATCTCGGCCTTGATCGAGTTCCACATCAGGTTGAACTCTTCGGCGACAAGCGACGGCGGCGCCTCGAATTTGTGGCTCTCGTCGAGCCGGTCGAGCAGCGCGCGCTTGACCTTCTGGCGGGTCGCACCGGCGAACTCGGCGGTCAGGCGCTCGCGCGCGGCTTCCTTCAGCTTGTCGAGCGACTCGAGGCCGAGCGTCTTGGCGAACTCGTCGTCGATCGTAGTCTCACCGGGCGCCTCGATCAGCGTCGCGGTGGTCTCGAACTCGGCCGGCTGTCCGGCGAGCTTGTCGTTGAGGTAGTTCTTCGGGAAACCAACCTTCAGCGTGCGGGTCTCGCCCGTGCCGATGCCGATCAGCTGCTCCTCGAAGCCCGGAATGAACTGGCCGGTGCCGATCACGACCTGGATACCCTCGCCGGTGCCGCCCTCGAAGGCTTCACCGTTGATGGTGCCCTTGAAGCTGATGGTGACGCGGTCGCCCTTCTCCGCCGCACCCTCGGTCTTTGCGCTGTACGGGCGGCTGCCTTCGGCGATGCGCTTGATGGCATCGTCGACGTCGGCGTCGGAAACATCGACCACCGGCTTCTCGACCGAGAACGACTTGAAATCGGCGAGCTGGATCTGCGGCACGACCTCGATCGCGACGGTGTAGGTCAGGTCGGTCTTGCCCGACAGCAATTCCTCGACCTGGTCCTTCTCGGTCGGCATCGTGATCTTCGGCTCGCCGGCGAGGCGGAAGCCGCGATCTTCGAAAATCTGCCGGTTGGTGTCGCTGATGGTCTGGTCGATGGTCTCGGCCATGACAGAGCGGCCGTAGATCTTCTTCAGGTGCGCCACCGGCACCTTGCCGGGACGGAAGCCGTTGAGACGGACCTTGTCCTTGAGGTCGACCAGCCTGGCGCCCGCCTTGGCATCGAGATCGGATGCCGGAACGCTGATCTTGAATTCGTGCTTCAGTCCCTCGTTGAGGGTCTCGGTGACCTGCATGGTATCAATCTTCTTCCGCTTTTGCCGCGGCCCGAGCGGCCGTGGCAGTGTCAATCTGTTCGACGGTGAGCCTTGCGGCCTAACGTCTGTGGGTTCGGCGAACCCTCGTCCCCTTCGGGGCCCAAGGTTCTCCAAGGAATCGTCATGCAAACGCTGTAAGCGCTTGGTGCGGGCGGAGGGACTCGAACCCCCACAACTTTCGTCACTGGAACCTAAATCCAGCGCGTCTACCAGTTCCGCCACGCCCGCGCGAAAAGCATCCAGTCCGGCCGCGATGCCGCGGGCGGCCGGGCTTATAACATGCGCCCACCGGTTCGCAGCAAAAAAATGGCCGCTGGAGAGCCCGCCCTGCGACCGATCGCGACTGGACAGGTACACTTGAAAATGGTCCGCATCGGCCGGATGGCAAGCCCCCTAGCAAGTCCCGAATTTTCCCTCACCCGGCGCGACCTGATCGCCGGCCTGGGCGCCGCAGCGCTTTGCCCCGCTTGGCCGACCGCCGGCTCGGCGCAGGGCCGGACGGCGGTTGCGCTGCAGGCCAAGATTGACCGCATCTTGCTCCGTCCCGACGGACCGGAGACCCCGGTCTGGTCGCTCGGCAGCAGCGATCTCCGCTTCAAGCGGGGCGAGGTCCTCGACGTGACGTTCGGCAACGAGCTGCCGGTTGCGGCCGCGCTCGATTGCCGCGGGCTCGATGGCGTCCCGGCCGCGGAGCCGCTGGCCTCGCGGGCGCCCCTTGCCACGGGGGCAAAGGATACGTTTCAGCTGCCGCTTCGGCATGCCGGCACCTTCCTGTGCGAGCCGCTGTTCGGGGACAGCACGGCGCCGGCACGGCCGCGCCCGCTGATCGTGACCGGCACCTCGCCGGTCGCGGTCGATCGCGACGAGGTCTTGCTGATCGAGGAGTGGCGTCTGCAGCCCGATGGAACCGCGATCCCGCCTGGGAACGATCCCAAAGATTCGATACAAATTCATACAATTAACGGCAAAACCTCATACGACATCTCGGCACCGGCCAATGCCCGCCTCAGACTCCGCTTTATCAATGGCAGCCAACGCAGTGTGCTGGCGGTCAAGCTGGACAACCTCGACGTCCGGGTGATGGCGATCGACGGCCAGCCGGCCGAACCGTTCCCGGCCCGCAACGGCGCGCTGGTCCTGGCTCCCGGAAGCCGCACGGACGTCTTCGTCGATGCGGCCGGTTCGGGCGGAACGAGCTTCCCGATCCTGCTGCACGACGGCAAGCAAGCCCGTCCCGTCGGCAAGCTCGCCGTCTCGAACGAGCCGCCGATCCGAACGGCGCCGTTCCCGCCGGCGCCACCGCTGCCGGGCAACGACATGCCGGCCCAGCTCGACCTCAAGAGCGCGATGCGATTCGATCTGGCGCTCGGCGCGCCCACCGAGTGGGTCCGCCCGGCCGATTTCAAGCCGTCAGCGGCTCCGGCCTTTCAGGCCAGGGCAGGCCGAACCGTCGCGCTGGCCCTGACCAACCAGGCCACGATCGCCAGCGTCTTTCACCTGCACGGCCATCACTTCCGTCTGCTCGACCGGCTCGACGACGGCTGGAAGCCGTTCTGGCTCGACACGCTCGCGGTCGAACCGGGCCAGACCCAGCGCATCGCCTTCCTCGCCGAATATCCGGGCCGCTATCTGATCGAGCAGGTCGCGACCGATTGGGCCGCGCCGCGGCTCTTGCGATGGTACAGTGTCCAATAACAAGAAGTGGAAACCGCCTTAAGGAAACACCGATGAGCCAGACAGTTGCAGCGATTCGCGGAGTGAAGGCACGAAGCGTCGTGGTGCCGCTCAAGCGTCCTGTGAAGACGGCGTTTGGCGTGATCGATACCGGTCCGCTGGTGCTGATCGATGTCGAAACCGATCAAGGCGTTACCGGCCGAACCTACATCTTCGCCTACAGCAAGCTCACACTTAACCCTCTCTGCTATCTGATCGAAGAGATCGGTCGCGAGCTGATCGGCAGGCCGATCGCCCCGTTCGATCTGATGAAGGCGATGGACGCCAAGTTCCGGCTGCTCGGCGCGCAGGGTCTGGTCGGGATGGCCGTGTCCGGTCTCGACATGGCCTATTGGGATGTGCTCGGCCAACTCACCGGTCGGCCGCTGGTCGAGCTGCTCGGCGGCTCGGCGAAGCCGATCAAGGCCTATGACAGCTACGGCGCGGTCGATCCCGTTGCGGACGAGCGCACGCTGCGCCGCTCGCTCGACCAAGGCTTCAAGGGCATCAAGATCAAGGGCGGCGACGGCGATGCCGCCAATGACGAGCGCGTCGTGAAGGGCGTGCGCGCCCTGCTCGGCCCCAACGTCGCGCTGATGATCGATTTCAACCAGTCGCTCGATCCGGCGGAAGCCACCCGTCGCATCGCCCGGCTTGCGCCCTACGACCTGCACTGGATCGAGGAGCCGGTGCCGCAGGAGAGCCTGTCCGGCCACGCCAAGGTCCGCGAGACCTCGCCGACACCGATCCAGGCCGGCGAGAACTGGTGGTTCCCGCGCGGCTTCGCCGAGGCGATCGCGGCCGGCGCATCCGACTTCATCATGCCCGACGTGATGAAGGTGGGTGGCGTCACCGGCTGGATGCAGGTCGCGGGACAGGCCGATGCGGCGTCGATCCCGATGTCGAGCCATCTGTTCGCGGAAGTCAGCGCGCATCTGCTCGCGGTGACGCCGACCGCGCACTGGCTCGAGTTCCTCGACTTCGCAGGCGCGATCCTCGCAAGGCCCGCCGAGATCATAGACGGCGCGGTGACCGCCCGCGGTCCCGGGCTCGGCATCGAATGGAACGAGCCGGCGGTGGCGAAGTATCTCGTGAGCTAGCGGCTCGCCGGGTCAAGAGAGGAGCCTAAAGGTCGTGCCAGTTTCTCCGCGCATTCTGACAACCTCTTTTGGCGATTTTCCGTCGTTACCGGGCCTTGTGCTGGCCTGTTTCATCGGCTCATGCTTGGCCGGACCAGCGTTCGGTAAAGATCGCGACGACGACAGCGGCGCTCCGAACCCAGCAGGGGCTCCGCCAAATATCTATCTCGATTTGCGGACAAGCTACGCAACGGTGCCGGCCGGCGCTCTGCCGGTCGGTTTCGGCAGCCCGGCTCTGTTTAGCGCGCTGCAGTCGCTTGCGCTCGCGAACGGCAGCTCGCTTCCGACCAGCGTCTCCTTGCCGTCCCGGCAATCCCTCGCCGTCGATCTTCCATTGACGGTAGATGTCACCGAGGCGGTCTCGCTGTATGCCGGCATTTCCGGCACCACGACCTATGGCCCCGCGCAGGGGTGGACGCCCTTCGACGTCACCAGCTGGAACGTCGGCTTTCAGGCGGACCTCTACAGCCAGAACGGCGGCTCAATCCCGACCATCACCTGGCAATCGACAATCACCCAGGCGATCCCGAACGGGCCGACTGGGACGACGACCTTCAACAACATTCTCGAGTTCGACTATGCCTTCGACAAGGACGGAACGCGCGGAATGCTGGCGGGCATCCAGGACACCCGCGTCGAGGTAGCGACCGATCTCGCACGGATCCATCCAAATATCATCGGCTATGTCGGCGGCTATTATCAGTGGCCGAGCAACTGGAAATTCACCGGCCGGGTCGGAGTACAGCATTTCGGCGGCGCGCAGCTCCTGAATTTCACGCCAATCCAGTCCTTCACCGAGCCCATCCTCCGACTTGACCTCGACCGGATGGATGACAACGACAATCGACTGTTCGGGGTCACGGCCCAAATCATCTGGGTGCCGAAGCCATCCTATCAGCTGACGCTGAGAACGCCGCTCTATCTTGTGCGCAATTGATGGAGCCTGCCGACCGCTCTTGCAATCTGCCGATCTTGCGCCTGATCGTGAGCTTCACCTTTGCAACGCATTCATGTAGGTCATCACGACATCGGAGCGCCCAATGTCCACCAACAGCAAACTGACGCTCAAATTTCGCTGTCCGAAGGAGCTTGAGGGACTAATTCCGGCCCCCATCCCGGCGGCGCAGGGCGTTCCCGATTGGCTCAAGACAATGCCTGCGACGGCCTTCTCTTCGATCAACCTGCACGATGAGGACACCATCAAGCGCTGCCCGCCCTTCGTGGACGCGATGACCTGCGGGTTCCTGCTGCCACTGGTCTGCGATCTCAGAGTCGAGAACGGCGAAATCTCCTGGGATCACGACCTGCCGCCGGGAGGCACACCCGAATTTCCGCGTTCGCCGATCGGCTTTCACGATCCGGGTCAGGTCAGCGGCACGCCATTGTTCGAAGCGGGCCGCTTCTTTCTCAAATTCCACAATCTGTGGACCGTCGAGGCGCCCGAAGGCTACGCGACCTACTTCACCCATCCCGTCAACCGCTTCGACCTGCCGTTCACCACGCTCAGCGGCCTGGTCAATTCGGACCTCTATACCGACAATTGGGTGCATTTCCCGGCATACTGGCACGACCGGAATTTCAGAGGCGTCCTCCCCAAGGGGACTCCGATCGCGCAATGCATTCCGGTCAAGCGAGACGACTGGACTGCGCAGGCATCCTCCTTCACCGCGGAAGAAGCCAAGCGCGTCGGCCAGTTCCGGAATGAGCTCAGGCGGCAGCCCAACCTCTACCGGAGAAACTTCAGGGCGTGAGGCGCGACGAGATCTCGTCCAGTGCGTCCGGCCTCACTCCCCGCCGAGGAATTTCGCAACGTCGCGCTGGGAGAAGAAGAAGCGACCATGCGATGCCGCGGCCATGACGAATGCCGCGCGACCCAGCAGCTGGGGCTGACCACGAATGATGGAGCGCAGCGCCGCTTCGGCGGCGTCGCGCTCACCCTGCTCGAACAAGGATGTGGCGAGGTAGGCGCGGGTCGAGCGATCGTCCGGATAGAGCGCGAGTACGCGGCGGAAAGCGTCCGCGGCTGCGGCGTAGTCGCCATGAAGGATCAGGACCCGCCCGAGCTGGTTAAGAATGTCCGGGCGTCCCGGCGCAGCATCACGTGCGGCGGTCAGGACACTCGCAGCCCGCGCGAAGTCATTGGTATCATGCAACAGCCGCCCGAGATCGAGCCTCAGATCGACGCTGCCGGGGGCAAGCGCGAGGCCGGCCTCGACCGTGCTGATCGCCTCGTCGTATTGACCGGCCTTGGCAAGCTGCCCGGCGAGTTCCTGAAAGGAAGGGAGATATGGTGGGCGGCGTGCCGCCGTGCGCCGAAGCTGTGCGAGGCCGTCCGTGGTGCGCCCTGCACCGCACAACAATGCGCCAAGCAAGGTCTCGACCTCGCCATCGTCGCCGCGGCGTGCAAGCCGCTCGAGCGGTGCAATCGCCTCGCCTCCCCGCTTTTGCCCCATCAGGGCATGCGCCAGGAGAAGCGCCGCGTGTCTGTCCTTGCGGTTTGATTTCAGGATGCTTGTCGCGATCTGCTCTGCCTCAGCAAACTGCCGCGCCCGCAACGCGGATGCGCCTTGTTGCAGCGCCTGAGCGAGGAAACTGTTCTGCCTGTCACTCACGAGGGAGATTCACGGGATGCAAAGGGATGTCATGCGGCTTTAACCCGCCTCTTCCCACGCGTCTACCAAAAGTCTCGTGACGCAGGCACAGTGGATCGCGCTCGGATGGGATGGGTCGCCGTCGTGCTGCAAGATCACGTGTGCCGGATCAACTATGGTTCGCCGGGGCCGATGCGCCCTCAGAAGATGCTCATCAGCCCCAACCGTGGCAAGTATTGGGCTGATAATGAGACCAGCACCGCCTACAGCCCGAACAAGGGCTTTCCCGGTGGCGACTATTTCGAGACGCGATTTTCCTCCGAGCTGATGAACAGCTCGCCGGCTTCAGCGCTCCTCAAGGCAAGCGTCGAGGTGGTGCCGCATCTGTAGATGGCCGATGTGGAGACGGCTCACGTGCGCTTGCGATGACTACCCGATCGCTTGGCGGGGGGTGAGTGGACCTCCCTGCCCCTGGCGGTCACCTTGGTCTCCTCCCGCACCATGTCGACGAAAGCACGAAGCCCGGCTGTCATGTGCCGGTGCCTCGGATAGTAGAGACGCAAGCCGGGAAATGGCGGCGTCCAGTCGTCCAGCACGGCGCGCAGGGCTCCAGCGGCGAGATGCCCTGTTACCCAAAAATCGCTGACGAACGCCAGTCCAAGGCCGTCGAGCGCGGCTTCAACCATCAGACTGTCATTGTCGAGGGTCAGCCTGCCCCGGACATCCACCACCATCTGCTCGCCGCCGCGCTTCTCGAACTCCCAGTGATACCGCTTGCCGCTGGGCATCCGCCTGCGAATGCATTCATGGGCGAGCAGATCGAGCGGAGACCGCGGCACCGAACAGCGCGCGAAATAATCGGGCGCGCCGACGACAATGAAGCGCGTGTCCGGGCCGCAGGGGATCGCGACCATATCCTGCGGCACGGCTTCGGCGAGCCGGATGCCGGCGTCGAAACCTTCCGCGACGATATCGATGGGACGTCCCTCCAGGGTCAGCTCGACGTTCATGTCGGGATAGCGCCGCAGAAACTTTGCGACGACCGGGCGGAGGATCTGGTGCGCGGCGCGCTCCTTCAGGTTGATACGCAGCGTTCCCGCGGGCGTGTCGCGAAACTCGTTCACATCCTCCATCGCGCCGGCAATCTCGCGCAGCGCGGGACTGACCCTGGCAAGGAAACGCTCTCCCGCCTCCGAAAGCGCGACGCTGCGCGTCGTCCGATTGATGAGGCGCACGCCCAACCGCTTTTCCAGCGCGGCGATCGCATGGCTCAACGCCGAGGGCGAAATGCCGAGTTCAGTCGCGGCCGCGCGAAAGCTGCGATGCGTTGAAATCGCGACGACGGCGTTCAGCTCGAAAAGGCCAGCATGCTGCATTGTTCGATTATCTGCATCAGGTCATGCCACTCTATGCCGATTATTGCAGCAATCAAGTCGCCTATATCGAGTCCGCAATCTCGATCTGAAGGACATCTCCTATGGCAAAGACTTTCCTCATCACGGGCGTTTCGTCCGGCTTCGGCCGCGCGTTGGCCGAGGCAGCGTTGGGCGACGGCCACACCGTCGCCGGCACCGTGCGCAACGAGAATGACAAGCGGACATTCGAAGCGCTCGGCGCCAGCGTGCACGCCATGGTTCTTGACGTCACCGACACCGAGGCCATCGCGCCCGCGGTCGCCGACGTCGAGCGCAGGATCGGCGCGATCGACGTTCTCGTGAACAATGCCGGCTACGGCCACGAGGGCATTCTGGAGGAATCATCGATCGACGATCTGCGACGCCAGTTCGAGGTCAACGTCTTCGGCGCGGTGGCGATGATCCAGGCGGTGCTGCCCTTCATGCGCAAGCGGCGCGCCGGGCACATCCTCAACATCACGTCGATGGGCGGGATCATCACGATGCCCGGCCTCAGCTACTACCACGGCAGCAAGTTCGCGCTGGAAGGGATATCGGAATCCCTCGGCAAGGAGGTCAAGGATTTGGGCATCAAGGTCACCGCGGTCGAGCCGGGCGGCTTTCGCACCGACTGGGCCGGACGATCGATGGTACGGGCGGAGCGGTCGATCGGAGATTATGACGCTGTCATCAATCCAATCCGCAAACGTCGCATGGAACTGAGTGGCTGGCAGGTCGGCGATCCCCAAAAGGCCGCGCAGGCGATGTTGAAACTCGCCCTGTCGGCCGATCCGCCGACGCATCTCCTGCTCGGCAGCGATGCCGTGCAGCTGGTCGATGAAAAAATGAAACTGCTGCAGGCCGAATTCGATGCCTGGAAGAGCGTTTCGCTCTCCACCGACGTTGCCTGAGCCGCGCCAGCCGCTCAAACAAGAAGCCAGAGCTTCGGTCCAGATTCAATCAGAACCGAAGCCCTGGCAGACTTTGCCGTCCATCAAACTGCAGACTTGATGAACTCATTGCACAAGCGCCGTGGCCCTCACCGGAGGCGTACCGTCCAATTCTGCAATCCGGCGGTCAATCTCACCGATCACGTGCTTCGAGAACGGCCCGAAATGCAGGTACAGCGCCATCAGCATCACGATGTAGCGCAGTGCGCCTGGGTTGGACTTGGCGACCTCGACGAAGGTCTTCCAGAACGGCTCGCGAACCTCCGGCAGGGTCCGCATGATCCTGTGCACGCCCTCGATGCCGCCAAGCTTCGTACGCACGTCGCCATCGGGCAGATCGCGGCGCCGGTGGGACCGGTCGAGCATGACGGAAAGCCGCGACAGCCGTCCTGCGTATGCTGTCGGGCTGTAGACGTGCCCGAGCACAGCCTTGTAATCCGTAAGGATGTCACGAAGCGGACGCTTGGTGTCGAAATTGCAGCCGAGCGTGCATTGGTCGCCCGCCTGTTCGACCTTCATGAGATCATGGCCTTCGTGCAGGCGGCCTTCCTGGGCTAGCCGCCGCGTCAGCTGTGTGCCAGGCAGCGCATAGAGCAGTCCGACCATGCAGACTGGAATGCTCGCCTCCTCGATGAAGTCGATCATCGCCTGCGCCATCGAGAGTTTCTCGGTATCGAACCCGACGATGAAACCCGCGGTGACGAACATGCCATAGTCGTAAATCTTGTGAACGCTCTCGGCGATGTTGCGCCTGGTGTTCTGCTTTTTCTTCATCTGCACGAGGGTCTCTGGATCCGGGCTCTCAATGCCGACGAAAATTCCGAAGAAGTTCGCGTCCTTCATCGCCTGCAACAGCTCGCTGTCATCAGCGATATTGATCGAGGCTTCGGTCGAGAACTCGAACGGATAGTCTCGCTCTTCCAGCCAGGCCTTGAGCCGCGGCAGCAAGATGCGGAGGTTTTTCTTGTTGCCGATGAAATTGTCGTCGACGAAATCGACATGCCCACGATAACCATGATCGTAGAGCGCTTGCAGCTCAGCGAGAATCTGATCGGGAGTCTTGGTGCGCGGCACGCGCCCGTACAGCTCGATAATATCGCAGAACTCGCAGGTGAACGGGCAGCCGCGCGAATATTGCACGCCAATAAAGAGATAATGATCGAACTTGATCAGATCGTAGCGGGGCATCGGGCTTAGCGTGACGTCGATCTTGAATTTCTCGGCGACGAACACGCCCTTGCGCTCGCCGCGTTCCCAGGCGGCGATGAATTCCTCGATGATGTGTTCGGCCTCGCCGATCACCTGGAAGTCCGCATCCGCGTAAAGGTGCGGGCTCGAGGAGACGTCAGGCCCACCGACACATACCGGCTTGCCGTGCCGGTGGGCGAGATCGATCAGGTGGAGAAAATCAGGCTGCTGGTTGAGCATACCGCCGATCATGACGAGATCGGCCCAGTCAAGGTCCGCGTCGGTCGAAGGCTCGGTGTTACGGTTGACGAGCCGAATCTCCCAATGCTTCGGCAGCATGGCGGCGACGGTGATCAGTCCGAGCGGCGCCGCCGGATACTTCGCGCCGACGAGTTCGCAAGCTTCCGTATAGTTCCAGAACGAGTCTGGAACGAACTTCGGATAGATCATTAGAACGCGGCAGGGACTCGTCATGGTGCTCCGGTCCGTACCACGCGGCTTCGAGGCTCGAGGGTACTTTCGCTCGTCGATACAGGCATTAAGTGCTCAAATGGTGGCCGATTGCCACACGATCTTTCGCCCAGCCGTGAACCCCGTCCTGTTCCCCGGATCCGCCTGGGGTCAGTCAATCCGATCAATATGTCATCCGCCGGCCCTGCGCGCCCAGAGATAGCACACGTCCGGCTCCCTCTCCTCGTTGCGGCTGCCGTCGGTTTCCTGGACCGCGGCAAAACCGCGCGCCTCGTAGAAGCGGCGCGCCCGCGCATTGCGCCGGAACGTCCAGAGTTGCAGCCGGTCCGCACCCTGCTGCGCGATCTCGAGCAGCGCGCCGCCAATGCCGCGGCCCTGTGCGGCCGGCAGCACATAGAGCTGCTCGATCCAGTCGTCGTGGAATGCGATGACGCCGCTCATCGCCTCGCCGTCGAACGCACCCCACAGCTTGCAGGTCACAAACATTCGCTCGCGATAGAACCAGCGATCTTCATCCGGCGTGTGCAGGCCCGCGAGCCACGGCAACGCTTCGTCGAACGCCGCGCGGTGCACGCGGGCGGCGGCATCCATGTCGGCAAGCTGGAGCCGCCTAATATTCAATCCCGAACTCGTCATAGAGCCGGCGGAACACGGAAGGCAGCACTTCGGTGAGATCCTCCGCGATCAGGCCGGGCCCCGCCTCGCTGGCGCCTTCGCCGTGCAACCACACGCCGATGCTGGCGGCCTCGAATGCCGCGACGCCCTGCGCCAGGAAGCCGGCGATGATGCCGGCCAGCACGTCGCCGGCGCCGGCGGTGGCAAGCCAAGGCGGCGCGTTGGCTGCGATGGTCGCGCGCCCATCGGGAGATGCGACCACCGTGTCGGCGCCCTTCAGCAGCACCACCGCGCCAGAACGCTCGGCCGCCGCGCGGACGCGCTCGAGCTTCGAGCGGCCGGGATGCTTGTTGGAGATGTCGCTGAACAGCCGCGGAAACTCGCCCTCATGCGGGGTGAGCACCACCCCAAGACCGTCGGAGGCCCTGATCGCCTCGAACAGCCGGTCCGGCGAACCGGCAAAGCTGGTCAGCGCGTCAGCGTCGAGCACCAGATGCCGCTGCGCCGACAGCGCGGTGTGAACGAAGTCGCGGGTGCGCGCGCTGACGCCCGCACCAGGGCCGATCACGCAGGCATTGAGGCGCTTGTCGTCGAGCAGTTCGGCGAACTGGATCGGATTGTCGACCGCGCGCACCATCACCGCAGTCAGCGCCGCCGCGTTGACGGCGAGCGCATCGCGCGGCGAGACCAGGGTGACGAGGCCGGCGCCTGCGCGCAGCGCCGCGCGCGCGGCGAGCCGCGCCGCCCCGGTCGAGGCGATATCGCCGGAGACCACGACGGCGTGGCCCCTCGCGTATTTGTGGCCGTCGATCCGGGGCACCGGGAACGACCAGCGCCAAGCCTGCGGCAGATTCTCGGTGGTCAGCGGCTTGATCTCGTCGAGCACCTGCGCCGCGATGCCGATGTCGGCGACGCGCACCCGGCCGCAATACATCCGGCCCGGCAGCAACAGGTGCGCAGGCTTCTTGCGGAAGAAGGTGACGGTCTCGGTCGCCTGCACGGCCGCGCCCATGACGGCGCCCGACGTGCCGTTGATGCCGCTCGGCAGGTCGACCGCCAGCACCCGCGCACCGTTGGCGTTGATGGCCGCGATCATCTCCAGCGGGTCACCCTTGACCGGGCGATTGAGCCCGGCGCCGAACAGCGCGTCGATGATCAGCGCCGGCTTGCCGAGTGCCTGCGGGTTGAACGGCAGCACCGGATATTTCCAGCCCCTTGCCGCCAGCGCCGCGTCGCCCTGCAAGCTGTCGCGCTCGCAGAGCAGGATCACCGACACCTCCCGTCCGCGCGCGGCGAGCTCGGCGGCGGCGACAAAGCCGTCGCCGCCATTGTTGCCGCGGCCGGCGACCACGACGATCGGCCCCTCCTCGACCAGGTCCATCGCGGCTTCAGCGACGGCCTGGCCGGCGCTCATCATCAGCGCGAAGCCCGGCGTACCGGCTGCGATGGTCAGCCGGTCGGCGCGCTCCATCTCGGTGGTGGTCAGAACGTCCATGCCGAATCCTCAATCGCTTCGCCTTTTCGAGAGGCAATTCCTGTGACGTTCGCAGGGTTTCTACTGGCCGACTGCATACGGATTGATCTATTTGCCTATTTGTTGGGCTTGGATATCATAGACCATGTGGTTCGATATCAGCCGACTGCCTGTTAAAAGGCTGATAACATTCCGAAATCGGGGACCTTAACAACTTGGCATAGACCCTGCTTTTGAGGAAGCCGCGCACAATGCCGCTCGATGCGACCATTGCGCGTGTTTCCGGCCACCCGCCGGAAGGCTTAAGACCAACCAGACTGCGCCCCACGCGCATCGAACTCGACCCTGCAATCTGCAATGCCCGGGAGGCGCTCAGTGAAGAAGATTGAAGCCATCATCAAGCCCTTCAAGCTCGACGAGGTGAAGGAAGCGCTCCAGGAAGTCGGACTGCAAGGCATCACCGTGACCGAGGCCAAGGGATTTGGCCGCCAGAAGGGCCATGCCGAGCTCTATCGCGGTGCGGAATACATCGTCGACTTCCTGCCCAAGGTGAAGATCGAGATCGTGATCGGCGACGACCTGGTCGAGAAGGCGATTGACGCGATCCGCCGCGCGGCCCAGACCGGGCGGATCGGCGACGGCAAGATCTTCGTCTCCAACATCGAGGAAGCCATCCGCATCCGGACCGGCGAATCCGGGCTGGACGCTATTTGAGCCCGGTGCTATCCGGATTTTCTGACGGCAAAAGAGAAAAAGGGCTGCTTCGGCAGCCTCATTTCGTTTCAGCAGTCACACGAACTCGCCAAAAGCGGGAATAACGTCGCTCACCGCTGGAAACCGACCCGCACATCCATAAGGGGTATTCATGAAGACCGCCAAAGACGTCCTGAAATCGATCAAGGACAACGACGTCAAATACGTCGACCTGCGCTTCACCGATCCGCGCGGCAAGTGGCAGCACGTGACCTTCGACGTCGGTATGATCGAAGAGGACACCTTTTCCGAAGGCCAGATGTTCGACGGCTCCTCGATTGCCGGCTGGAAGGCGATCAATGAATCCGACATGTGCCTGATGCCGGACCCGGTCACCGCGACGATCGACCCGTTCTTCGCCGAGACCACCATGGTCATTACCTGCGACGTGCTCGAGCCGACCACCGGCGAGCCCTACAACCGCGATCCCCGCGGCATCGCCAAGAAGGCCGAGGCCATGGTGAAGTCGATGGGCGTGGGCGACACCGTGTTCGTCGGCCCCGAGGCCGAGTTCTTCGTGTTCGACGACGTGCGCTATTCGGCCGAACCCTACAATACCGGCTTCCGCCTCGATTCCTCCGAGCTGCCGATCAACTCGGCCACTGAATATGAAGGCGGCAACCTCGGCCACCGCATCCGCACCAAGGCCGGCTACTTCCCGGTGCCGCCGCAGGACTCGGTGCAGGACATGCGCTCCGAGATGCTCGGCGCGATGGCCAAGATGGGCGTCAAGGTCGAGAAGCACCACCATGAAGTGGCGTCCGCCCAGCACGAGCTCGGCATGAAGTTCGACACGCTGACCCTGATGGCCGATCAGATGCAGATCTACAAATACTGCATCCACCAGGTCGCACACATCTACGGCAAGACCGCCACCTTCATGCCGAAGCCGGTCTATGGCGACAACGGCTCGGGCATGCACGTCCACCAGTCGATCTGGAAGGACGGCAAGCCGACCTTCGCCGGCAACAAATATGCCGATTTGTCGGAGAACTGCCTTCACTACATCGGTGGCATCATCAAGCACGCCAAGGCGATCAACGCCTTCACCAACCCGTCGACCAACTCCTACAAGCGTCTGGTCCCGGGCTATGAGGCGCCGGTGCTGCTCGCCTACTCCGCGCGCAACCGTTCGGCGTCCTGCCGCATCCCCTATACGGCGAACCCGAAGGCCAAGCGCGTCGAGGTGCGTTTCCCCGACCCGATGGCCAATCCCTATCTCGGCTTCGCCGCGATGCTGATGGCCGGCCTCGACGGCATCAAGAACAAGATCGATCCGGGTCCGGCGATGGACAAGGACCTCTACGACCTGCCGAAGGAAGAGCTGAAGCAGATCCCGACCGTGTGCGGCTCGCTGCGCGAGGCGCTCGAGTGCCTCGACAAGGATCGCGCGTTCCTCAAGAACGGCGGCGTGTTCGACGACGACTTCATCGACGCCTATATCGAGCTGAAAATGACGGAGGTCGCCCGTTTCGAAATGACCCCGCACCCGGTCGAGTTCGAGATGTACTACTCGCTGTAAGCCTTGCGGCACCTCACGAATGCGAAGGGCGCTTCCATCGGAAGCGCCTTTTGTTTTGGGTGAACGCTGTGTGGATGGGTCGAGAAGTGCGCAGGATGGGTAGAGCGAAGCGAAACCCATCGCGCCTTGCGCAAGCGTCGACATGATGGGTTTCGCTTCGCTCTACCCATCCCACGGCCTGCCTCCGCAGGGGCGCACTGCCAAAACATCGAAAACAACCCCATGCAAAGGAGCCGGCGGCGTACCGGCATTCGACACGGCAACTTGACATGTCGGGCAAATCAGCTGCATAATTCTATTATTCGGAAATCGGGCAGGCGCACGTCGCCCTGTGCTACGAGGCGTGCCCGTAGCCATATGCGATGCCGATCCCGCGCGCCTCCACACTTATCTTCGCGCCTTGCGATCATTCGACACCCTGCTCGCGAATCCCTGGGCTGCGGCGATCAGCGTCTCGATCGCCCGTGACGACCGCGCCTTGTTCGGCTTCGCCAGCTCCTGCAACAGCAAGCCGTCGATACTGGCCAGCATGAAGCGGGCAACGTCGGCGCATCCCGCCGCATCGAGCTCACCGGTTCGAACCGCAACGCCTTGCAGGATGTCCTGATAGACCCTGACGTAGGCGTCATACTGATAGGCTGCGAGCCCGGCCGCGTCGTCGCGGCGAAGCGCGTACAGCGTCAGTTCATACTGCACGATCTGCAGCTCGAGCGTTCGCGTGAGATAGCGCCAGCCGGCGCGCAGGGATTCGCGGATACAGTTCGCGACGTCGGCGGTATCGCTGGTTTCCTCGCGCAACGCCGCGGTCGTCTCGTCGATCAGATATTCGAGCACCGCCAGCAGCAACGCGCTCTTGCTCTCGAAGTGATAGTGCAGCGTGGCGAGGCGGACGCCGGCAGCAGCCGCAATGTCGCGCGTCGTCGTCGCCGCGACACCGCCGGTGCCGAGTGCCTGCAAGGCGCCCTCAATGATCTGGCGCCGCGTCCGTTCGCCTTTGGCACCGACCGCCTCACGTCCTGCAGTTGCCATCCGCTTCTCCAATGCGCTCAACGATTGTTTATCCCGTGCCGCACAAATTTGCATGTTGCACAAAATTGGTCATTTGACCAATTTTGACTCCTGTGTTTATCCTTGCGGCAATGAGCACCGGATTAACCGGGGAAAACAATCGTCGAGAGGAACGGGAACATGACCGCAGCAGCCGCTCGCAACAACGACACGCTGACCCGTCACGTCGTCTACCCCTTCGCCAATGCCAACTTCCTCGCCGAGAACCCGCCAATCTGCATCGAGGGAGGCGAAGGGGTCTATGTCTCGGACGGCCATGGCGGCCGCTATCTCGACGGACAGGCCGGACTGTGGAACGTCAATGTCGGGCATGGTCGCCCCGAGATCAAACAGGCGATCATGGAGCAGCTCGATCGTCTCAGCTTCTATTCAACCTTCGGCAACACCACCAACAGCCCGTCGGTAGCCCTTGCCGAGGAACTGTGCCGGCTGGCCGCGCCGGAAGGCATGGTCCGCGCATTCTTCTCGTCCGGCGGATCGGAGGCCAACGAGGCGGCGATCAAGCTCGCCAAGCAGTATTGGCGGCTCGCCGGCGAGCCGCTGCGCACCAAGATCATCTCACTGCGCGGCGCCTATCACGGCGTCACGCTGGGCGCGCTGTCCGCGGGCGGCGTCAATGTCTACAAGGAGCAGTTCACGCCGCTGCTGCCTGGCTTCTTCCAGGTCGAGACGCCGCACGTCTACCGCAACCCGTTTACATCGGATCCGGAGGCGCTCGGCCGGCTCTGCGCCGAATTGCTCGAGCGCGAGATCGTCTATCAGGGACCGGGCAGCGTCGCCGCCTTCATGGCCGAGCCGGTACAGGGCGCCGGCGGCGTGATCGTGCCGCCGGCGAATTTCTGGCCGCTGCTGCGCGAGGTCTGCGACCGCCACGGCGTGCTCCTGATCGCCGACGAGGTCGTCACCGGCTTCGGCCGCTCGGGCAGCATGTTCGGCAGCCGCGCCTGGGGCGTCAAACCCGACATCATGGTGTTCGCCAAGGGCATCAACAGCGGCTACATCCCGCTCGGTGCGACCCTGATCAATGCGAAGGTGGATGCGGCCTTCCAGTCCGACGACAAGTCGCAGTTCACGCCCCGCGCCTTCATGCACGGCAACACCTATGCCGGCCATCCACTCGCCTGCGCGGCCGCGATCGCCAATCTACGGATCGTCGAGCGGGAGGAACTGCCGGCCAATGCCGGCAAGGTCGGCGCCTATCTGCTGGCGCGGCTGAAGGACATCCAGAAGGGCCACCCCAACATGGGCGACGTGCGCGGCAAGGGGCTGATGATCGGCATCGAGCTGGTCGCCGATCCCGAGACCAAGCGGCCGTTCGACCTCGCGGAGAATTTTGGTCAGCGGATCTGGGAGCGCTGTGTCGCCAAGGGCATCCTGATCCGCAACCTCGCCGACACCTTCATCATATCCCCGCCGCTGACCTTCACGACCGAACACGCCGACAGGATCGCGGACACCTTCGACGAGGCGATCAGCGCGGTCGAATAGATCAACACGAGTTCGGGCCGCCAGGACAAGGGATTGCTCGCATGGCTACTGGGTTCGTCTGCCATGAACTTTACATGTGGCACAACACCGGCAACTGGGCTCAGGTATTTCCGCCCGGCCTGACGATCCAACCCGGAACGCATGCGGAGAACCCGGAGACCAAGCGCCGTTTCCGCAACCTGGTCGAGGTCAGCGGCCTGCTCGATCATCTCGTGCAGATCAAGCCGCGCGCGGCGACGGTGGGCGAGCTCGCCCGCGTCCACACCTCAGATCATATCGCCCATATCAAGCGCCTCAGCGACGCAGGCGGCGGCGACGCCAGCACCCTGACGCCGCTCGGCGCCGGCAGCTATGAGATCGCGCTGCTCGCGGCCGGCGGCGCCATCGCTGCTGCCGAAGCGGTCGCATCGGGCTCGGTCGAGACAGCCTACGCGCTGATCCGCCCGCCGGGGCATCATGCCCGGCCCGACCTCGGCATGGGCTTCTGCCTGTTCGCCAATGCAAGCATTGCGATCCGTCATCTGCAGGCCACGGGGCAGGTCTCGCGCGTCGCCGTCGTCGATTGGGACGTGCATCACGGCAACGGCACCCAGGCGGTATTCTATGAAGACCCGAGCGTGCTCACGATCTCTCTGCATCAGGACAATCTGTTTCCGCCCGACTCCGGTTCACTTGCCGAGAACGGCGCCGGTGCAGGCGACGGCTACAACATCAACGTGCCGCTACCGCCCGGCTCCGGCATCGGCGCCTATCGCACAGCGTTCGAACGCGTCGTGCTGCCGGCACTGCATCGTTTCACACCTGACATGATCGTGGTGGCGTCCGGCTTCGATGCGTCGGGCGTCGATCCGCTCGGCCGCATGATGCTGTCGTCAACGGCGTATCGCGAGATGACGCGCATGCTGCGCGCTGCTGCCGAGACGTTGTGCAACGGCCGCATCCTGATGACGCATGAGGGCGGCTACTCGGAAATGTACGCGCCCTATTGCGGGCTCGCGGTGCTCGAAGAACTATCCGGCATCAAGACCGATATCGCGGATCCCTGGGAGCCGTTGATGGCCGCGTGGGGCGGCAATGAATTGCAGCCGCATCAGGCCGCGGTGATCGACGCGGCTGCCGCGCTCGTCACTCGGCTGCCTGCTGCGCGTTGACGGTGGGATTGCTGAAAGCGATTGCCGGATGCCATGGCACGGTTCGTGCAGCAGCCGCTGCAACAGCCGCGGCCGTGCATCTCCTGCTTTAAATGGAGGCGTCGGATAGTCCGCGCCGGAGACGAAGGGTACTGACGATCATGCTCGACCGACGTTCACTTCTCGGCGGCGTCGCCGCCGGCGCAGGTTCAATTGCAATGCTGGCGAGCTTGAACAGCGGCGCGCGCGCCGCGGGCAGCCCGGTCAAGGTGGGCTCGGCCTTGCCGATGTCCGGCTTTGCCGCCGCTGACGGCATCGAGTTCAAGAACGGCCTCACGCTCGCCGCCGAAGAGATCAACGCCGCCGGCGGCATTTTGGGACGTCCGATCCAGATCGCGATCGAGGATACCAAGGAGATGGGCGCCGATATCGTGACCCAGGCGATGCAGCGCCTGATCGATCGTCACTCGGCGAGCGCGATCATCAACGGCTACAACGTCGGCACCAACATGGTGGAGATGGACGTCGCCGCCGACAACGACGTGATCTTCGTGCACTACAACACGCTGATCTCGCACAACACCAAGTTCCTCAGCGATCCGCAGCGCTATTATTCCTGCTTCCAGGGTGATCCGCCCGAGTTCTACTACGGCCCCGGCTTTCTGCTGTTCCTGAAATCGCTGATCGACAATAAGCAATGGTCGCCGCCGAACCGCAAGATTGCGATCATCCCCTCAGCGAACGAATACTCGATCGTGATCGCCAACGCGATCCGGGACCGCGTCAAGGAATTCGGTTTCGAGCTCGGGCTCTATGAGACGGTGCCGTTCCCGACCAATCAATGGGGCCCGACGCTCGCCAAGCTGCGCCAGGACCCGCCGGCCGCAATCGCGGTGACGCACTTCCTGCCGCAGGATCTGGCGCAGTTCATGACCCAGTTCCTGCCCGAGCCGACCCAGAGCCTCGTCTACATGCAATACGGGCCGTCGCTTCCCGCCTTCCGCGAGATCGGCAAGGAAGCCGTCAACGGCGTGATCTATTCCACCGTGATCGGCTGCCTGCCCGACGAGTTCTCCGCGGCCTATCGCAAGACCTATCGCGAGAAGTTCGGCGCCAATGCCGCCTTCATCACCGGCTCGCAGACCTATGACGGGCTCTGGCACTACGCGCTTTCGGCTGCGATCGCTGGCGGCGCCAGCGAGCCCAGCAACAAGGAGCAGACCCGCAAGATTTCGGAGGCGATGAAGCGGCTGATTTATCGCGGCGTCAACGGCATCTACCACGCCGATCCGAAGGGCCAGTCCGCGTTTTGCTATCCGACCCAGATCAAGGATCCGTCGCTGGGCATGGCGCACCAGTTCCTGCAACATCAGGACTACCGCACCGATCCCAAGCTGATCGCGCCCGCGCTCTATGCAACCGACGCGATGAAGCTGCCGCCGTGGATCAAGGCGTAAGGGCTGACGCGGTGACCTCCCCTGACCAGGCGAACGGCCCGCTGCTCGTCTGCGAGGACGTGACCAAGACCTTCGGGTCGCTCCGCGCGGTGGATGGCCTGTCCTTGACCGTCCGCCCCGGCGAGGTGGTCGGCCTCGGCGGCCCGAACGGTGCCGGCAAGACGACATTCTTCGACGTCGTCACCGCCGTCACGGAGATCACCGCCGGCCGCATCCTGTTTGCGGGGCGCGAGATCACCGGACTTGCCGCGCATGAGGTGTGCCGCGCCGGCATCGCCCGCACGTTTCAGCTCAACGCGGCGTTCGACAGCCTTTCGGTGCAGGAGAATATCGAGGTCGCCGCGCATTTCGGCGACACCAACCGCCGCTTCCCGGGCTTTGCGGTCAGCCGGGCCGCGCGGCAACGCGCCGCCGCCGCGCTCGATCTCGTCGGCCTCTCCGGCCGGCAGCGCATCGCGCGCGACCTGCCGGTGCTCGACCGCAAGCTTCTGATGATCGCGGGCGCCGTCGCGACCTCGCCGCAACTGCTGCTGCTCGACGAGCCGGTCGGCGGCCTCAGCCCGTCGGAGGTCGATCGCATCGCCGACGTCGTCAGGCGGCTGTCGGCATCGGGCATCGCGATCCTGCTGATCGAGCACGTCATGCGCTTCCTGCTCTCGCTGTCGACGCGCGTGGTGATCATGCACCACGGCAAAGCGATCTTCGAAGGCGCACCCTCGGCGGTCGCTGACGACCAGACGGTGGTCGAGACCTATCTGGGCAAGGCGGCCACCAGCCGGCTCAAGGCCTTCTTCGTCAAACAGCCGGAGCTGAGCGCGCATGGCTGAACCGCCGGGCTCTGCCTGCCTCGTCGTCAACGGGCTCGTCACCGGCTATGACGGCCGCAACGTCCTGACCGGCGTATCGCTGTCGCTCAATTCAGGCGAGCTCGTCACCGTGGTCGGCCCGAACGGACACGGCAAGACCACGCTGCTGCGCGCGATCTCCGGCCTGCTCCCGGTGCGCAAGGGATCGATCTCGTTGAACGGCCGGGTGATCTCCGGCCAGCCGGCGCATCGTGTCGCGGCAAGCGGCGTGATTCATGTGCCGCAGGGCGATCTGCTGTTTGCCGCCATGAGCGTGCTCGAGAATCTCCTGATGGGCGCTTATCTCGATTCCGACCAGGCGGCAGTGACCCGGCGTCTCGACGAAGTGTTCACGCTGCTGCCAAAACTTGCCGAGCGGCAGCACCAGATCGCCGCCAGCCTGTCCGGCGGCGAGCGACGCATGGTCGGCATCGGCCGCGGGCTGATGATGAAGGGCACCGTGATGCTGATCGACGAACCGTCGCTCGGCCTCGCCCCGATCATCATCGAGCAGATCTACGAGGTGATCGCGCGGTTGAAAGCCAGCGGCCGCACCATCCTGCTGGTCGAGGAGAACCCGGCCCGCGTCGCCGACATTGCCGACCGCATTCACCTGCTCGACAACGGTGCATTCGTCTGGTCGGGCGAACCGTCCGTCCTGCTGCAGCGCGACGAGTTGCTCGCAACCTATCTCGGAGGCTGATCGCGTGGAGATCATAGGACCCGTCATCGTCTCCGGGATCACCACCGGCGCACTGTACGCGCTGGCAACGCTCGGCCTGTCGCTGGTCTGGGGCTCGCTCGGCATGCTCAACATGGCGCACGGCACGCTGTTGACACTCGGCGGCTATGCGGCATTCACCGCCGCCAGCCAGCTCGGCCTGCCGGTGCCGCTTGCCGTGCTGGCCGCCGCCGCAGTCGGTGGCGTGATCGGCGCGCTGATCTTCATGCTGGTCGCCTACCCGCTGTCGCGGCGCAGCCCGGAGACCTTCGAGACCACCATCATGATCGCGACCTTCGGCGTCGCGCTCACGCTCGAGAATGTCGTGCTGCGGCTCTATGGCGGCCAGCCGCTGGGGCAACCGCTCTCGGTGGGCGGCTCGATCAATCTCGGCGGCTTCGTGCTGCCCTGGCAGAACCTCGTCATCATCGTCAGCGCCATCGCGCTGATGGGGGCCACCGCCTTGTTTCTCAGCCGGAGCAAGGCTGGCCGCGCCATTCGCGCGACAGCCCAGAACCCCGACGCCGCGAAGCTGATGGGCGTGCCGGTGGCGCGGGTCTATCTGCAGGTCCTGATCCTCTCCGGCATGCTCGCCGGCGTTTGCGGCGTGCTGGTGTCGTCGATCACCCAGCTTTCGCCGGCGCTCGGCGCCGATCCGATGCTGAAGGCCTTCATCATGTGCGTGGTGGCCGGGCTTGGCAACCTGCCCGGCGCGATCATCACCTCGTTCGGCCTCGCCATCGTCGAGGCGCTGGTCCAGTTCCTGGCCGGTGCGCGCTGGGGCTTCCCGGCTCTCTTGGCCATCGTGATCCTGGTGCTCATTCGCCGGCCCGGCGGGCTGTTCGGCCGGGTCGAAGTGCGGCGTCTGTGAGGTCGATGTGAAACGCGAAGATCTCGCTCATCTCCTGATCGGCCTCGTCGTGCTCGCCGCGGCGGTCGCGCTGCCGTTCTATGTCGACAGCCGCTACGTGATCGGCCAGGTCACGCTCGGCCTGTTCTATGCCATCGTCGCCTCGCAGTGGAACCTGCTGTTCGGTTTTTCGGGCGTGTTCTCGCTGGCGCAGATGGCGCTGTTCGGATTCGGCGGCTACGCCACCGCGATGCTGTGCTTCTATTTCGGCCTCAACGTCTGGGCCGCCATGCCGCTCGCGGCCATTGCGACCGTGCTGTTCAGCCTGGTGATAGGTGCGGCGTGCCTGCGCCTCAGCGGCGCCTATACCGCGCTGCTGACGCTCGCGGTCGCGCAGGTGATGTATCTGTTGATCGTCACCGACACTGACTGCTTCGTCATGGTTGGCACGCAGTGCCGGCAACTGACCGGCGGCGCCGTCGGCTTTGCCCGGTTCGGCGATCTCGGCACGCGCGCGATGTTCAAGGCCAAATATCTGGTGGCGGACTACGCGCTGGTGGTGGCCCTGTTCGCGGTGACGATGCTGTTCACCTGGGCCATCATCCGCGGCCCGATCGGGCTCGCCTTCCGCGCGCTGCGCGACAATCCCGGCTGCGCCATGGCCCGCGGCATCAGCCGCTTCCAGATGCAGCTGCTGGTATTCGGCCTCTCGGCATTCTTCACCGGGCTCGCCGGCGGGCTCTATGCCGCGCATTTCAATGCGATCGGACCGGGCGTGCTGTCGTTCTCGCAGCTGTTCTTCATCATCGCGATGGTGGTGGTGGGCGGCATTGGCCGGCTCTGGGGGCCGCTGGTCGGCGCCATCGTGCTGGTCGCCGCCGATGAAGCGATGCGCGAGATCGGCGAATTTCGCTCGCTCGGGCTCGGCATCATCATCGCGGCCGTGATGGTGCTGATGCCGACCGGCCTGATCGGCCTGTTTGAGGGCATTTTCGACCGACTGCGCCGGCTGCGCACGCGCAGTCCCGGGATCACGGCGGAAATTTCCGGCGACACGCCGGCCTAAGCAGTGGAGTAACAGATGTACGATACGATCATCGTCGGCGCGGGCTCGGCCGGCTGCGTGCTGGCCAACCGGCTCTCGGCCGATCCCGCCCGCAAGGTGCTGGTGCTGGAGGCCGGCCGCGCCGCGCCACTGGCATCCGACATTCCCTCGGACTGGCCGACGATGTTCAACACCGCGGTCGACTGGGGCTACTACACCGAACCGCAGGCCGGCTGCCGCGGCCGCCGGGTGTTCTGGCCGCGCGGCAAGATGGTCGGCGGCTCCGGCGCGATGAACGCGATGATCTACATTCGCGGCCTGCCCTCCGACTATGACGGCTGGGAAAAGGCCGGCTGCGCCGGCTGGGGCTGGCGCGACGTGCTGCCGGACTTTATCGCGTTCGAGAATAATGCCGATTTTACCGACAGTCCGCTGCACGGCATCGGCGGCCCGCTCCATGTCGCTCACGTTCCCTTCGTCGATCCCAACGAGCTGCGCTGGCTGGAAGCCGCGAAGGCCGCCGGCCTCGCGCACAATCTCGACTTCAACGGCGAAAATCAGGAGGGCGCCGGATTCTTCCAGTTCGTGATCAAGCAGGGCGAGCGGTTCGGAACCGGCAAGGCCTATCTGCGTCCCGCGCTGGCGCGCGCCAACCTCACGGTCAAGACTGGCGTTCGCGTGATCCGCGTGATCGTCGAGAAGGGCCGCGCAACCGGCGTCGAGTATCTCGAAAACGGCCGGCTCAATACGGCAAGCGCGGCCGGCGACATCGTGATGTCGTCCGGGGCGATCGGCTCCGCACAGCAATTGCTGCTTTCGGGCATCGGTCCCGCCGACGAGCTCAAGGCCGTCGGCGTGACGCCGCTGCATGACCTGCCCGGCGTGGGAAAGGATCTCCAGGACCACATCAACATTCCGATTACCTTCTACACCAGAGAAAATATCGGCGTCGGCGCCTGGACCGACGAGAGCCTCGCAGCCAGCCTGAAACAATGGCAGGAGAGCCGCAGCGGTCCGCGCTCCTCCCCCTGGGTCGCAGCCGGCGCTCATGTTCGCAGCCGCCCGGACGTCGAGCCCGATCTGCAGCTCTATGGCGCCATCAGTCCGCACCGCGACTATGTGCGCTTCCTGTCCTCGAAGCCGGGCATCACGCTGCATTCGACGTTGCAGCGGCCGAACAGCCGCGGCGAGCTGACCTTGCGCTCGGCCGATCCGCTCGAGTACCCGGCGATCGATCCGCGCTATTTCTCATCCGATCCCACGGGGCAGGACATCAAAACTCTGGTGCAGGGTGTACGGATCAACCGTCATATCGCGGCCCAGCCGCCGCTGCGCGAGCTGATCGAAGGAGAAGTCACGCCGAGCGCCGAAGCAAGCAGCGACGCCGAGATCGCCGACTACGTGCGAGGCCATTGCACGACGTTGTATCACGCCGCCTCGACCTGCCGGATGGGCAACGACAGGATGGCCGTGGTCGATCCCGCGAGCTTCAAGGTCCGTGGTCTCGAGGGCCTTCGCGTGGCGGACGCCTCCGTGATCCCGATCATGATCTCGGGCAACATCCAGACGCCAACCCTTCTGATCGCCGAGCGTGCCGCTGCCGCCATCGCCTCGACCGGGATTCCTGCGTAGCTTTCGCATCGAACTCCCGATGACGCGTGCGAAAGGCGCTTCCACCGGAAGCGCCTTTCGTTTTGGCCCGGCGGTTACGCCTTCACCTTGGCGACCCGCCGTCCAGCGGCGTCGAGCGCCCCGAAATTGCCCGCGATCATGTCGGGCGTCGGGATCATGCCGCCGAGCGACCAGCTCGCCGGTTCGCCCTCCTCGATCTTGACCCAGACGTTGCGGCGGAAGTCGGGGTTACCCTGCCCCTCGACCTCGACCATGAGATCGGTGACGCGCTGCAGCAGCGCCTGCTTCTGCGCGACATCGAAGATGCCGCGGACGGTGGAAATGGTGACGTAAGGCATAGACTCTCTCCATTGCTGAGGTTGTGACAACGCAACGAAGATGGACCGGTGCTGTGCGATCAGGCAGTGGCCGATCGGACAGAGATCGGGCAATATCTGCCACCGCCTGCCTGCGCCGATCGGGTAGGATGGCGGCAAATTCCGGAGGTCCCATGAAGCTCGCGATCCTCGCGCTGGAAGGCTGCATGCAATCGGCGGTCGCCGGCATCGCCGACATCCTCACGCTCGGCAACCATGTGATGCGGCTGCGCGGCGGCAAGGCGCGCTTCGCCTGGCAAACGCTCTCGCTTGATGGCAAGGCGGTGCGCGCCGGCGGCGGCAAGCTGCTCGCTGTCGACGGCGCGGTCAGCAAGCGGACGGCGTTCGACGCGATCATCGTGCCGGGCAGCCTGGTCGACCATCTGACCGCCGAGCGCCTGCAACCGCAATATGACCGGGCCGGCGCCTGGCTGCGCCAGCAACATGCTAGTGGACGATTGATCGGCGCCTTCTGCAGCGGCGTGCTGCTGCTCGCCAATGCCGGCCTGCTCGATGGCCGCCGCGCCACCATCACCTGGTGGCTGCAGAGCGAACTCCGCCGCCGCCATCCCAGGATCGACCTCGCCAGCGATGCCGTGCTCACCCAGGCCGACCGCCTGGTCTGCGCTGCCGGCCCGATGTCGTGGGTTGATCTGTTGTTGCGGCTGATCGAGCTCGTCGAAGGCCCGGAGGTCGCAAAGGTCTGCGCCGACTATGCGGTGATCGACACCGCGCAACGCACGCAGGCGATCTTCATGCCGCTTGGCTACATGCTCGCCCAGGATCCGCTGCTGATGAAGGCGGACATGCTGGTGCGCCGCACCGGCAAGGCGCCGATCACGGTGCGCAGCCTCGCGCAGGCGCTGGGCTTGAGCGAGCGCACGCTGAACCGCCGCTTCCGCGAACTGACCCACGAGCCGCCGCAGGCCTTCATCATGCGCCGCCGCGTCGAGCACGCGCGCACGCTGCTGGAGACGACGGCGCAACCGATCAAGGCCATCGCCCGCGCCACCGGCTATGAGGACGAGAGCAGCTTTCGCAAGGCCTTCCGCAAGCTGACGCTGCTGTCGCCTCAGGCCTACCGCGCACAGCGCACCATGCGCGCGGCGTAGTTGCAAGCTGCCCGCAAGACTACGGTCAGCAATACTGACGAACCCAATGACGTGACGCGAGCCGACACGCAAAGCGCGATGTTCGGAATCGACAACGTGTGGAGTCGGGTGTTCACTTCCGGCAAGGACTCAAAAGCAGTCTCCGATAAAACAGGCACATTTATTTTCGCATGGGGAGAAACGAGATGTCTTTCGTCGCACGACGAATGGCGGCGCTTTCGACCGCCATCATCATCCTCGCTGTCGGTGCAGGCAGCGCATTGGCCCAAAAGAAATACGACACCGGCGCCAGCGACACCGAAATCAAGATCGGCAACATCATGCCCTACAGCGGGCCGGCATCCGCCTATGGCACCAGCGGCCGGGCTCAGGCGGCGTATTTCCGCAAGGTCAACGCCGAGGGAGGCATTAATGGCCGCAAGATCACATTCATTTCCTATGATGACGGCTACAGTCCGCCGAAGACGGTCGAGCAGGCACGCAAGCTGGTCGAAAGCGACGAGGTCTTGCTGATTTTCGCCGCACTCGGCACAGCATCCAACGGCGCCATTCAGAAGTACATGAACGCGAAGAAGGTACCGCAGCTGTTCATCCAGACCGGCGCGACCAAGTGGAACGATCCGCAGAACTTCCCGTGGACCATGGGCTGGCAGCCCAGCTACCAGAGCGAGGGACGGATCTATGCCAAGCACATCCTGAAGGAAAAGCCGGGCGGCCGGATCGCCGTCCTCTACCAGAACGACGATTATGGAAAGGACTATCTCAAGGGCCTGAAGGACGGCCTCGGCGACAAGGCGGCGGCGATGATCGTTATCGAGGATGCCTATGAGGTGGCCGAGCCGACGATCGACACGCACATCGTCAAGATGAAGTCGATGAATGCCGACGTATTCGTCAACATTGCCACACCGAAATTCGCAGCGCAGGCCATCAAGAAGGCGGCCGAGATCGGCTGGAAGCCGTTGCACATCCTCAACTCGGTTGGCTCCTCGCTCGGCGCCGTGATCCAGCCTGCCGGCTTCCAGAACGCGCAGGGTATCGTTTCGGTGGCCTATCTAATGGATCCGCTTGATCCGCAATGGAAAGACGACCCCGGCATGAAGGCATTCGACGAATATCTCTCCAAATACTTCCCCGAGGGTAATCGGGCCGACGGCCTGGTGGTGACAGGGTACAATGCGGCGCAGACGCTGGCTCAGGTGTTGAAACAGTGCGGCGACGATCTCACGCGCGCCAACGTGATGAAGCAGGCTGCGAGTCTGAAGGACTTCAGGACCACCAACCTGTTGCCGGGCATCAGCATGAACACCAGTGCGATCGACTTTGCTCCGATCAAGCAGATGCAGCTCAGACGATTCAAGGGCGAGAGATGGGAGCTGTTCGGGCCCATGCTCAGCGCAGAAGTGGGAGGTTGACGCGATCCGTAGGATGGGTGGAGCGACTTGCCAACCTCCGCGTTCAGGACAGGAGCGGCAGCGCGCCCCTCAGGACATCCTCGCCCCATTCCTGCACGAAGTGTCCGGCTGCGGTGAGCGTGACCGGCTCGGGGCAATTGCGGACCGTTTGCCGCAGCTCCGCCATCACGGCCGGCCCGAGCACCGGGTCGGTCATGCCGATCACCATCGCGGTCTTGCCGGAGTATTCGCTTCGCCACCATTCGCGCGCCTTGCGTGATAGGGCCGCGCCGCCGGCATTGGGCTGGTCCGGCACAAGATTTGGGAATCTGCGCACACCGGACTTGTAGCTGGCATCAGGGAAAGGTGCGTCGTAGGCGGCTGCCTCCGCGGGTGAGAGCTGCGGGCAGGCGCGCGCCATCAGTTTGCCGACCGCCATGTCGGGATTCGCGTTGCTCCACGCGTGCCAATCCATGAAGCCCTTCGTCAGCGGGCGGTCCCCGGTCGCGAGCATGGTATTCATGACCAGCAGCGCTTCGAAGCGATCGGCCATCTCCATCGGGATGGTGAGACCGAGCAAGCCGCCCCAGTCCTGGCAAACCAACGTCATGCGACCGAGATCGAGCGCACGGATCAGGGCGATCAGGCTCTCGCGATGGAAGTCAAAGGTGTAGGCGGATTCCTCGACAGGCTTGTCGGAGCGACCGAACCCGAACATATCAGGCGCGATCACCCGATAGCCGGAGGCGACGAGGCCGGGAATCATCTTGCGGTAAAGATAGCTCCAGGTCGGCTGGCCATGAAGGCACAGCGCAACACGGGCATTGCCCCTTCCCTCGTCGAGATAATGCATGCGCAAGCCGGCATAGCCGGGAAGATCGTCACGATAGTTGGGCGCGAACGCATAGCCGGGAAGGCCATCAAAGCGTGCATCCGCGGTCCGCAAAGCCCCGATCGCCATTGTCCAATGCTCCTCGTTGTTGACGTCGCTCGCAGGATGGGGGGCGAGGACTGGCGGTCACACGCGAAACAGCTTCGCGTAACGCGCCTTGATCTCCTCGCTCTGCGCCTGCACCTGGACCGGGTCGGCCTTGAGCATCTTCAGCTTGTCGAGCGGCACGTGCCCGGCCTTTTCCTTCACCTTGGCGTGGAACGAACGGTGCGCGAACTCGTCGGCCAGCATCTGCTGGGTTTCGGCGCTGAAGAAGTAGCTCTGGAACAGCCGTGCCGCGTTCGGGTTCGGCGCGCTTTTGAACACGCCGCTCGGCACGATGATCAGAGGCGCGCCCTCCGTCGGATAGACCACCTCGACCGGCTTGCCCTGATCCTTGGCCAGCACGAGATTGTAGTCGTTGCCGTCGGCCATGACCGCGCGCTCGCCGAGCAGGATCTTCTTCGGCGGATCGGCAGCCGACTGCACCTGCATCACGCGCTGCTGCGCCAGCTTTTCCAGATACGGCCAACCGAGATCGCGCGCCAGCACGAAGGTCGCGGTCAAGATCGCGCCGGAGTAGCCCGGGTGGCCCTTGACGATCTTGCCGCGCCATTTCGGATCGAGCAGATCGGCGTAGCTCTTCGGCGCCTCCTCGCGCTTCACCTGCTCGATGTTGTAGCCGATCACTTCGAACCAGGCGCAGGATGTCGCCGACGTGCCGTCGGGATCGATCTGATCGGCCGGAAAATGCCTGGCGACGTCTTCGGGCAGATAGGCCGCGAGCCAGTCGTTCTTCTTCCAGTCGAGGTAATGCGCGGGATCGGTCGAGTTGGCGACGTCGACGGCATGGATGCCGCTGCCCTGCTCCTGCGCGATGCGCTGGAAGATTCGTTCGGCGCCGGAGCGCTCGACCCGAACGCTGATCCCCGGATATTTCTTCTCGAAGTCGCGCGCGAGACGCTCCGCGGTGTTCAGTTCGAGCGCGCTGTAGAACGAGATCTTGCCTTCCTTCTTGGCGGCTGCGATCAGCTCCGGCGTCACGGCCTCGGCCGGCGGCGCCGCCGCACGCAGCGGTTCGGCGAACACCATGCCCGCGGCCGTCGCCGCCGTGACCTTGAGCCAGTCGCGTCTCGACCATTTGCGGTCCTGCATTCCATGCTCCCTGAATCGGGCCGTTGACCGGCCGCGCCGTGGTTGTGCGCCGATAATAGATCACGATCGACGGAAAGAGTGCAGCGGTTTTCACCGCCAACTTTGGCGGAACACACGCATCCAGTTGTCGAAGGCGATCTTGCGCAAGGTGGCGTCATCGAAGCCGTGTGCCCGCAGCGCATCGATCAGGTTCGGGAGGTGGCTTGCATCCCGGAGCGGAAGGGGCATGAGCGCGCCGTCGAAATCGGATCCCAGCGCAACGTGGTCGTCACCCATCCGCTCGACCAGGTAGCTGAGGTGGTCGACGACGGTCTCGATCGAGATGTCCGGATCGCGGTGCCCGTCCGGGCGCACTTCGGACACACTGAAATTGAAGCCGACGACGCCGCCTGATGCTCTGACCGCGTCGAGCTGCCGGTCGGTCAGGTTGCGGGTCGCGGGGCAGACCGCATGCGCGCAGGCATGGGTCGCCACGATCGGCGCGGTGCTGACCGCCGCCAGATCCCAGAACCCGCGCTCGTTGAGATGAGCTGCGTCGAGCATAATTCCGAGCTCATTGCAGGCCTTCACCAGCGCCTTCCCCGCGTCGGTCAGACCGGGGCCGGTATCCGGGGAGCGCGGATAGGCGAACGGCACGCCATGGCCGAAGATGTTCGGACGGCTCCAGACCAGGCCGAGCGAACGCAGGCCGCGGGCGTAGAGCCTCGCCAGCGCGTCCAGATCGGCGTCGATCGCTTCGGCGCCTTCGAGGTGCAGCACGATTGAGAATGCGGAGTCGCGGCGTGCTCCCTCGATCTCATCCACGGTCGTCGCGCAGCGGATTTTCCCGCCTGCGCGGGCCACCATGGTCTCGAGCGCGCTCAGCTGGGCATCGATGGTCCGGCGCGCGTAGGCCGCGTCGAGCGGCTCGGCAAGGCGCACCTCGTACCCGTCGGCGGTTCGGGTGAAATCGCCTTGACGCGGATGTCCTGCCTTGGCGTACATCGCGAACAGGCCGCCAACCATGCCGCCTTCCCGGGCACGCGGCAGATCGAGATGACCATCCTCGGAGCGCACGAGAAAATCCCGCCCGCCTTCCCGGTATTCAGCGAGGTGCTGAGCCGCGTCGTTATGGCCGTCGAAGATCGCAATCCTGCCGCTTTCCTGCACCGGACCGTTCTCCTTCGCCTTGCCCGCGTCGAGCAGCGTAGCGCGCAGGATGGGTTGAGCCAACGGGTCCGCGCGGCGCGCGGCCCGATGGCAAACTCCGCGATATCCGTCGTGTCGGGGCTTGCGAAAGTGATGGATCCACCCTGTGGACTAATTCTTCTCGGGCGGGTTCTCGCGCAGGAAGCGTTCGAGATCGGGCTGCACGGAGTAAGGCTGCGGAACCGGATCGCCCTGAAAGTCGACCTGAAGATCGAGGCAGCGCCGCAGCATCCGCGCCAGTTCGCTGCGCCGATAGGGCTTGGTCAGCAGCGGAATGCCGTGGCCACCGCGGCCCTGTTGCGCCGGCAGCGCGCCATCGCTGTAGCCCGAGGTGAACAGCACCCGCAGCGCCGGTCGCCCGGCCATCAGCGTCTCCGCCAATTGCCGGCCGTTCATGCTGCCGGGCATCACGATGTCGGTGAACAGGAGATCGAACGCGGTGCCGCGGTTGACGATCTCGAGCGCGGCATCTGCGTTTGCCGCGACCAGCACCTTGTAGCCGAGGCTTTCGAGCTGGCCCATCACATAGTCGCGGATCGTGGGATCATCCTCGACGCACAGGATGGCCTCGTTGCCGCCCCTGACCGGCAGATCGTCTTCCTCGGCCGCGCGCTGCGCGGTGCCGTCCGCCTTGGGCAGATAGATCCTGAAGATGGTGCCGCGCCCCTGCTCGCTCTTGACCTCGATCCCGCCGCCGCTCTGCTTGACGAATCCGAACACCATGCTGAGCCCGAGCCCGGTGCCCTGTCCGACCTCCTTGGTGGAGAAGAACGGATCGAAGATCTTCTCCAGATGCGACGGCGAAATTCCGGTACCGGTATCGGTCACCTCGATCACGAGATGGTCGCCGGCACGCTCGACGCCGTGCGCGACGGCATCGGGAATCCCGAGCTGCATGTTGCGGGTCGCAAAGGTCAGCGTGCCGCCCTCGGGCATCGCATCGCGCGCATTGATGGCGAGATTGACCAGCGCGGCGCCGAGCTGGCTGCGGTCGACAAAGGCGAACCAAGCGTCGCGCCCGAGCTCCGTCCTGATCTCGGTCTGCGACCCCAGCGTCTGCGACAGCAGCCGGACCACTTCGTCGATCAGGTCGTTGACGTCGGTCTCGGCGGGCTGCAACGGCTGCTTGCGCGCGAATGCCAGCAGGCTTGAGGTGAGTTGCGCGCCGCGATCGGCGGCATCGCCGATCAGCTTGGCGATCGCGGCAAGCTGCGGGTTATCCCTGACGCCGTCGGCGAGGATCTCGATCGTGCCGGTGATCACGGTCAGCATATTGTTGAAGTCGTGCGCGATGCCGCCGGTCAACCGCCCGAGCGATTCCGTCTTCTGCGCCTGGATCAACTGCTCTTCGGCGCGCCGACGCTGGGTGACGTCCCTGACGAAGGAATTGATGATCCAGCCATCGCCGCGGCGCAGCGCATTGAGCGACACCTCGACATAGAACCGGTGGCCGTCGCGGTGCACGGATGCGGTTTCATAACGCATGCCCATGCCGCCGGCCGCGGTCTCCTGCAGGAAGCGGGTGATGCGCTGCCGGTGTGCAACCCGCAGCTCTTCCGGGAACACCAGTTCGACCACGCGCTGGCCGACCGCCTCGGAGCGCGTCCAGCCGGTCAGCGCCTCGGACTGCGGGCTCCAGTCGAGCACGATGCCGTCCTGGTCGGTCTGGACGAAGGCGTCGAGCGCGGTCCTGACGATGGCCTGCGCCATCTGCTCGCTCTCTACCAGCGCCTGATGCGCCTGACGCTCCGCGGTGACATCGCGCAGCACAATGACCGCGCCGCGCAAATTGCCGGCATCATCGCGCAGCGGCCTGGCGTTGGCGACAAGACAGACAGCCGGTTCCGGCCGCAGCGGTTTGACGATCAGCTCGCAATCGTCGACGTCATCGCCGCGCAGCGCACGCGCCATCGGCGTCTCCGCGATCGGCATCACAGTCGTGCCGTCGGCACAATAGTTCTGGAACGTGCGAACGCCGGTCAGGGTGTCAAAACCGGGTTCGACACGGTACAGCCGCCGCGCCGCGGCGTTGACGATCACGATCATCGCATGCTCGTCGGCGACCACCACCGGATCGCGGATGCTCTCGACGGTCTTCTCCAGCAGGTGCTGCCTGCTGCCCAATTGCGCGGACAGTTCGGCAAGCGTCGCAGCGAGCTGAGCGGCCTCGTCGTCGCCGCTCGGGCGTATCGAGACCGGCTCGCCGCGCGACAGCGCCTCCGCCGCCCGCACCAACTGGGCGGGCGTTCTGGACTGCGACCTCGCAATCATCTCAGCCGTCATCAACACCACCGAAACCACACCACCGGCGAGCAGAATGCCCGGCCAGGCGACGCCATGGATGAAGCCCAACGCGAGCAGGAGTGTGACGACGGGAAGCATCATCCCGGCCGCCAGTCGGCCCGACAAATTCATCCCGACCAACTCATCGTGAGCAGTTGCACCGGAAAATGGAAAAGCAAAACAATATCGAAAAGGATCGTCGGCGCCGGGGCAATATCGGGTGGCTTGCGCCTTCTTGCTTAGCCGAGTCCGGCCCTGCAATCCGCCACTTTCGTATCCGTATAAGTACGGAGAAGGGTCGGTTAGGCGCGAAGGCCGGCGGGGTCGCGTCTCAGATTGAATTTCGTGGCATCAACGCACCGATCCGGGCCAGCAAAGCCCTAAGTCGCTCCGGCCGAACGCCAGCAGAGTTCGGACGGTTCATGTCGCGAGAATGCGGAAGTGTGACTCATGAACGGTGCCGCGCATTCAGCGTCGTCCCTGTGAAAGCAGGGACGACAGCGGTGCGGAGGTGCCTACGCTGCCCGCCGCCGCTCGCGCAGCGCGTCGCCGAATGCCTCGAACAGCGCGCGGTTGATCGGGTTACGTTGCGGATCGTATTCGGCGTGCCATTGCACGCCGAGCGCAAAGCCCGGCGCATCGGCGATGCGGATCGCCTCGATGGTGCCGTCCTCGGCGATGCCCTCGATCACGACGCGCCTGCCGGGTTCGAGGATGCCCTGGCCGTGCAGCGAATTGACCCGAATGGTCTCGCAGCCGAGGATCCTTGCGAAGGCGCCCCCCGGCGTCAGCGCGACATCGTGACGGTCGGCGAACACCACGGTGGGATCGGGATGGATCTCGCCGTTCTCCAGCCGCGGCATCCGGTGGTTCATGCGGCCCGGGATCTCGCGGATCTCCGGATGCAGCGAGCCACCGAACGCGACGTTCATCTCCTGCAGGCCGCGGCAGATGCCAAAGATCGGCACGCCGCGCGCGACGCAGGCTTCCGACAGCGCCAGCGCGACGTCGTCGCGGTGGATGTCGTAAGGCTCATGAGCCGCGCAAGGTTCAGTGTTGAAGCGGGTCGGATGAACGTTGGCGCGAGCCCCGGTCAGCACCACGCCGTCGACCACGTCAAGCAAGGCGCCGACATCGGTGATTTCGGGGCTGCCCGCGAACATCAAGGGCACGGCACCCGACACCTCGGCAACCGCGCGAAGGTTGCGCTCTCCGACCATCTGGACTGTGAAACGATTTTCAATGCGATGGGCGTTTCCGATCACGCCGACCACGGGCCGTCTCATTATTGAAGTCTCGCGCAATGATTATTCTAAGTTTGCGACTTGGCGGAGACGATCATGCCTTCGAGTTCCCCCCGGATCAACTGCCTATATCTGCACAGGGGGGCTTGCAGTCCTGCACAGATTCGCATCCCTCGGGGCCCCTAATCCGGTCTGGCGCCCTACGGTCGCGCCCGGACCACGGCGCGTCAGCGGCAAACCGGCACGGTCCGCCCAGCTTGATCCCGGCGGGATTTTCGCCAAAGACTGCCGGACACCGTCGCGAAGGGGGAATCACCCGTGACAGACCCGACTGACAATCGCCTGCAGACCCGCACTGACATGGCGTGGGCGATCGCCGTCGGCGGCATCGGCATCGTGCTGTTCGCCGCCCTGTTGACCTTCGCCTGGCAGTTCGCCGCGACCCTGTTCCTGCTGTTCGCGGGCATGCTGCTCGGGGTCGCCCTCAATGCCATGACCACCCTGCTCGGCCGGCTGACCGCGCTGCCTCACGCGTTGCGGCTTGCGATCGTCTGCCTGGCGATGGCCGGGCTATTGTCCGGCATCGTGTTCCTCGGCGGCACCACGATCGCGCAGCAGGCCACGGTGCTGAGCAACACGATCAAATCGCAGCTCGGCAGCGTCAAGGAGTTCCTCGAGCAGCATGGTGTCGACACCAGCTATCTCGATTTCACCAACGCCGCCGGCGAGACAAAGCCGGAAGGCACCGCCGTGACGACGACAACAACGACGCCGGCAGCGCCCCAATCGCATGGCATCCCCGGCGCCGGCGCGCTGGCCTCGAGCGGCGGCGCGATCATCAGCCAGACGCTGAAGGTGCTGCTCGGCACGGTCAGCGTCGTCGGCAATTTCTTCATCGTGCTGTTCCTCGGGCTCGCCTTCGCGGCCCAGCCGAGCATCTACCGCGCCGGATTGCTGTTCATCGCGCCGGCCAAATACCGCGCCCAGGCGACCGTCATCGTCGACCGCATCGGCGAGACGCTGGAGCGCTGGCTGATCGCGCAGATCATCACCATGACCGCGGTGTTCCTCGTCACCTGGATCGGGCTCGCCATCATCGGCATCCCGAGTTCGTTCATCCTCGGCATCCAGGCCGGCCTGCTCGCCTTCATCCCGACGGTCGGCGCGATCCTGGGCGGGCTGATCGTGGTGCTGGCGAGCCTCGCCACGGGGTGGATCGCGGCGCTATCCGCCTTCATCCTGTTCCTCGGCGTCCACGCGCTGGAAAGCTACGTGCTGACGCCGATCATCCAGCGCCAGGCGCTCGACATCCCGCCGGCAACGCTGTTCGCGTTCCAGATCCTGCTCGGGGTCGTGTTCGGCATCTGGGGGCTCGCGCTGGCGCTGCCGCTGATGGCGATCGCCAAGGTGATGATCGACCACTTCAAGGCGGAGGATCAGGCGCCGGCGCAGACGCCCGCTCCGTCGAACGTGCCGCAGCTCAGTTGAAGAGCAGGACGGTACCGACGACCATCAGCATCACGCCGACCAACATCACGATCGGCCAGCGGCGCCTCGCCGGTTGATATCGTCCCTGCGCGCGGCGTTCGGCGATCAAAGCGGTCTCGTATTCATCGGAGTCCGAGAACAGGCAGGCGAATCCGCTGCGCGCCGAAGCCGCGTCGGCTTCGAGCGACATCAGGGCTGATTGCGGATTGCGGGTGCTGATCGACTCCATGCCCGAAAGCATGGGATCGAATGGTTAATCAGCCGTTACCGCGCTCACGCGCGGGCAGGCGCCGGCTTTTGCCGCGCCGATGCCGGCAGGCCGGCGGTCTTGCGCCGCCAGTTCTCCAGCGACAGCGGCAATTCCTCCGCCGCCTCGACGCGGTTGCGGCCGCCGCGCTTGGCCTGATAGAGCGCGGTGTCGGCCGAGGCCAAGAGCACCTCGAGCTCGGTCCCGGCAGGTCCGCCGGCCACGCCGATGCTGACCGTGGTGTCGACCGCGCCATCCTCGCAGGTGATGTTGCTGTTCTCGAACGCCTCGCGCACGCGCTCGGCGACCAAGACGCCCTCCTCCAGCGAGCACGGCAGCAGCGCCGCGAATTCCTCGCCGCCGATCCGGCCCGACAGATCGCTGATCCTGAGACTGTTGACCACCACGGCGGAGAACAATTTCAGGATCTCGTCACCGGCGGGATGGCCGAACCGGTCGTTGATCGACTTGAAGTGGTCGATGTCGAAGATCATCACGGTGACCGGCCGGCCGGCAACGGCCTCCCGCTCGATCACCCGCGTGCAGGCCTCGGTGAAGCCGCGGCGGTTGAGCATGCCGCTCAATGGATCGATCGACGCGGCCGTCTTGTGCACGGCGACCGCGCGGTCCGACACCATCATGAAGATCACGAACACCGTGCCGATCGCGTACAGCACAAGCTCGATCGAGAACAGCGTGACCCAGAAGCTGCTGACGAAATTCTGGCCGTTCAGTCGTAGCACGTCGCCGACCAGGATCGGCAGCATCAGGACGCAGCCATGTGCGACCGGGATCGCGATCGCAATCCAGCGCCTCTGCATCGCGCGGCGTCGCTCGCTCCAGAGTTCGGAGGCGGTCAGCGCCGCGTAGATCGCGACGATCCCGGCGCCGATCGTCAGGCGCATCGCCGGATCCGCGATTGACGTCGCGGCACCGATCCACACGATCGGGCCGAGCACCAGACCCGGCAGGTTGGCCTTGCGGCCGTGGAAGATACGCGCGGCATTCCAGACCATGCCGCAGGCGGCGAAGCCGATCGCGTTGAGACCCAGCAAGACGAGCGGATCGAGCGTCGAGCTGCCGACTGTCCAGAGCGCGACGGAGGCCGCACCGAGTAGATAGGCGGTGCCCCACCATTTCAGCGCGGCAATGTTCTCCTGCCTGCCGAACAACCAGAGCATGGCGCCGAGCATGCCCGCAACCATGGTGGCGAACAGATAAAGCGTCGATGGATCGAACGACATAGTGTCACCCCAGCCCGGTGATGCAACGTTCGCAGGCGCAAATAATACGGTGATGCAGCGCCAGTACGAGCCCGCAAGCTAAAAGGCCCGAGTTCCAATTTCGTTTGCACGCACACGCAAGTTTTCATGAAAAACTACGCTAATTCGCGCCGAAGCACGCCCGGTCGAGCGCAGCAAAAAGGGCGCCTCGCGGCGCCCTCTGCAACTCGATACACGCGGCAATTGCCGCGAATTTGAGAACTCGAATTAGCGCTTCGAGAACTGGAAGGACTTGCGGGCCTTGGCCTTGCCGTACTTCTTGCGCTCGACCGTGCGGCTATCGCGGGTCAGGAAGCCGCCCTTCTTGAGGACGCCGCGCAGCTCGGGCTCGAAGTTGGTCAGCGCCTTCGAGATACCGTGGCGGACGGCACCGGCCTGGCCGGACAGACCGCCGCCGGCGACGGTGCAAATCACGTCGTACTGGCCGTTACGGGCGGCAGCGACCAGCGGCTGCTGGATCATCATGCGCAGCACCGGGCGGGCGAAGTAGATTTCGATGTCGCGGGTGTTGACCGAGATCTTGCCGGCGCCCGGCTTGATCCAGACGCGGGCGACCGCGTCCTTGCGCTTGCCAGTGGCATAGGCGCGGTTGAACTTGTCGACCTTCTTGACGTACTTCGGCGCGTCGGGAGCCGCCGGCTTGACCTGCGAGAGCTGGTCGAGGGACTGCAAAGTATCGGACATTATGCGGCCCTCGTGTTCTTGCGATTCAGGGAAGCGATATCGACCTTCTCGGGGCTCTGGGCCTCATGCGGATGCTCGGCACCCGGATAGACGCGCAGATTGCCCATCTGCATGCGGCCGAGCGGACCGCGCGGGATCATGCGCTCGATCGCCTTCTCGACGACACGCTCCGGGAAGCGCCCCTCGAGGATCTGCTTCGCGGTGCGCTCCTTGATGCCACCGATGAAGCCGGTGTGCTTGTAGTAGACCTTCTGGTCGCGCTTGCGACCGGTCAGCACCACATGCGCGGCGTTGACGATGATGACGTTGTCGCCGCAATCGACGTGCGGGGTGTATGTAGGCAGGTGTTTGCCGCGCAGGCGCATCGCGACGAGCGTGGCGAGGCGACCGACGACCAGACCCTTGGCGTCGATCACAACCCACTTCTTCGTCACTTCGGCGGGCTTGGCCGAGAACGTGCTCATGTGTGAAATCCGTGAAAAGGAAATCGGCGCCGAATGCGCCGAACTGCGTGGGTTTCTAGAGAAGCCGCGGGTGCGCGTCAACGTCGAAACGCGCAATTTATATCAGTGAAAACAATAGCTTGTAAATATGGTGCAATAATACCGCAAAAAAGCCTATTGATTTGGAATGGAATAGGTCGCCGTGACATGGGCGATCGGATCCGGAGAGGTGCCGGACAGCAGGTTCACCTCACCGACCGCAAGCCGCTTGCCGAGCTTGAGCAGCTTGGCGACCGCGAGCACGTCCTGCCCCGGCTGCCCCTTGCGCAGGAAATTGATGTTGAGGTTGGTGGTGACGGCAAGGCCGATCGGCCCGATCGCCGACAATAGCACCACATACATCGCAAAATCCGCCAGCCCCATCAGGGTCGGTCCGGACACCGTGCCACCCGGCCGCAGCATGCGTTCGCTGTAGCGCTGGCGCAGCAAAGCCGTCTCGCCGTCGGCACTTTCGATCCTGATGTCGTCGTGGGTGAATGCCTGCGGAAATTCCTTGCGCAGGAACTCCTCCAGATCAGCCACGCTCATTTTCGCAATCGCCATGCCGCCCCTGCCCTCGCTTCAGCCTGCCTGTTACATTAAGTTGTCATACAGACCAAAGTGGAATTTCACCATGTCCGCCCAAGCCGCCCGCGCGGAAGCGCCGCAACACCAGCCGATCCTGCTGCGCGAGACCGTCGGCAGTATCGCGCTACTGACGCTCAATCGCCCCGCGGCCCGCAACAGCCTCTCCGAGGGCCTGATCGGCGAGTTGCACGCGGCGCTGAACGATATCGGCGCTGACAAGAGCATCCGTGCCGTCGTGCTCGCCGCCAACGGCCCGGCCTTCTGCGCCGGCCATGACCTCAAGGAGCTCACCGCGCGGCGCACCGACGCCGACCGCGGCCGCGCCTATTTCGCAGAGATCATGAACGCCTGCAGCGCGATGATGCAGGCGATCGTGCACCTGCCGAAGCCGGTAGTGGCGTCCGTCCAGGGCATCGCAACCGCGGCGGGCTGCCAGCTCGTCGCGAGCTGCGACCTCGCGGTCGCCTCCGAAGCGGCGGCGTTTGCGACGCCAGGCGTCGATATCGGGCTGTTCTGCTCGACGCCGATGGTGGCGCTGTCGCGCAACGTGCCGCGCAAGCAGGCGATGGAGATGCTGCTGACCGGTGAACCGGTCTCGGCGGCAACGGCGCAGAGCATCGGCCTCGTCAACCGCGTGGTATCGGCCGGCACCGAACGCGACGCCGCGATCGCGTTGGCCGAGAAGGTCGCGCTGAAATCGGCCTACACCGTCAAGCTCGGCAAGGAAGCGTTCTATCGCCAGGCCGAGATGAGCCTCGCGGACGCCTATCGCTTCGCGGCCGAGGTGATGACCGAGAACATGATGGCGCGGGACGCCGAGGAAGGCATCGGCGCCTTCATCGAGAAGCGCGACCCGAAATGGCAGGACAAATAACCTTCGTCGTTGCGAGCGGAGCGAGGCAATCCACCTCACCATGCGACCATAGAATGGATTGCTTCGTCGCTACGCTCCGCGCAATGACGTCACCGGACAATTGATCAGAAATGAACCACGACGCCTACGACGACAACTACATCCGCAGCATCCTGAACAACGTGAAATCGATCGCGATGGTCGGCGCCTCGCCGGTCAATGTGCGGCCGAGCTATTTCGCGTTCAAATATCTGGCGCAGCGCGGCTACGACATGATCCCGGTCAACCCCGGCCATGTCGGCAAGGCGCTGATGGGCAAACCGTTCGTGGCATCGCTCGCTGACATCGATCGCCCGATCGACATGATCGACATCTTCCGCAATTCGAGCCACATCATGCCGGTCGTCGAGGAGGCACTGAAATTGTCGCCGCTGCCGAAGGTGATCTGGATGCAGCTCGGCGCGCGCGACGATGCCGCTGCCGAGAGGGCGGAAGCCGCGGGACTCAAGGTGGTGATGAACCGCTGCCCGAAGATCGAGTATGGCCGGCTGTCGTCGGAGATTTCCTGGATGGGCGTCAATTCGCGCACGCTGAGTTCCAAGCGCGCGCCGATCCCGACGCAGGGCATGCGGCTGTCGCTCAACCGCACGAGCTTTGGCGGCGGCCAGACTGCGGCATCCGACCGCGCGGCGAAGAACAAGACGGAGACGACCTGACATCGTAGCGGAATAATCGCTCCGATCGTCCGGTATAGCCCGGGATGCCTCTCCCAAAACCGGCGGCGTACCCAACTCGCTTGACGGCGAGCGCCGCCGCCATCAGCATGCCGCGCGTTTCGACCAGGCCACAACAGGACACAAAGAATGACCGATCGCCTTCCGGGATTTTCCACCCTCGCCGTGCACGCCGGCGCACAGCCTGATCCCACCACCGGCGCGCGGGCGACGCCGATCTACCAGACCACGTCATTCGTCTTCAACGATGCCGACCATGCGGCTTCGCTGTTCGGCCTGCAGGCTTTCGGCAATATCTATACCCGCATCGGCAACCCGACCAACGCGGTGCTCGAGGAACGCGTCGCAGCGCTCGAGGGCGGCACGGCAGCGCTGGCGGTCGCCTCCGGCCACGCCGCGCAGCTCGTGGTGTTGCAACAACTGCTCCGGCCCGGCGACGAAATCATCGCAGCGCGAAAACTCTATGGCGGCTCGATCAACCAGTTCACCCACGCCTTCAAGGCGTTCGGCTGGAACGTGGCCTGGGCCGATCCCGACGAGATCGAAAGCTTCGAGCGCGCGGTGACGCCACACACCAAGGCGATCTTCATCGAATCGATCGCCAACCCCGCCGGCAGCATCACCGACATCGAGGCGATCGCGGCCGTCGCGCGCAAGGCCGGCGTGCCGCTGATCGTCGACAACACGCTGGCTTCGCCCTATCTGATCAAGCCGATCGACCATGGCGCCGACATCGTCGTGCACTCTCTGACCAAGTTCCTCGGCGGTCACGGCAACTCGCTCGGCGGCATCATCGTCGACGCCGGCACCTTCGACTGGTCGAAGGACAACAAATATCCGATGCTGAGCGAGCCGCGCCCGGAATATCACGGCATCCGGATCCAGGAGACCTTTGGCAATTTCGCCTTCGCGATCGCCTGCCGCGTGCTCGGCCTGCGCGACCTCGGCCCCGCGCTGTCGCCGTTCAACGCCTTCATGATCCTGACCGGCATCGAGACGCTGCCGTTGCGCATGCAGAAGCACTGCGACAATGCCAAGGCGGTGGCGGAATTCCTCTCCACCCACCCGGCCGTGTCGGCCGTGAACTACGCCGGCCTGCCCGGCGACAGGTACAACGCCCTGCAGCGCAAATACGCGCCGAAGGGCGCCGGCGCGGTGTTCACCTTCAGCCTCAAGGGCGGCTACGACGCGGGCGTCAATCTGGTGTCGAACCTGAGGCTGTTCTCGCACCTCGCCAATGTCGGCGACACCCGCTCGCTGGTGATCCACCCGGCCTCCACCACCCACAGCCAGCTCGACGACGCCGCCAAGGTGAAGTCCGGCGCAGCGCCCGAGGTGGTGCGGCTATCGATCGGCATCGAGGACAAGGAAGACCTGATCGCCGATCTCGACCAGGCCCTGCGCGCCTGATCCCGACGTTGGTTCCGGAGCGGTGCGCCCAGCGTCGCTCCGGCAATCTTGCCCGAAACGACCGTCTCGTTAACGCTTAATGCCGACGGGTCTCTCGTTAACGCTCAATCCGGCATAAAGTGGCAGTGATAGGCTCCGGATGATTCGGGAGACCATTGATGCTGCGCTGGATATTGCCGCTCGCGATCGCGCTGTTTGCGATTTCGCCCGCTGACGCCGCCGACGGCCCTGTCGTCACCAAACGCGCCACCGTGAAGGCTGCGCGCCAGCTGCCGGCCGGCCTGCCGCGCCGGCACTACGCCTACCGCACCACCATCACACAGCCGACCTATGTGCGGCGCGGACGCCAGCTCGTGGTCGTCGAGCCCGAAGTGATCCCGCTCAACGCAGAGCCGTATATCCCGTTCGTGCCGGGCGAACCGCTGCTGCCGGGGTCATCGTCGCTGCCGGGCTATTACGGCAACTGGCATTCCTACAACTATTTCGGCCCGTATTACGGCGGCGCCTATGTCGACTATTGGGATCGCCTGCCCTACGCCTGCGGCGTCTACGGCTACTGCTAGCCCGGAACGCGCGCGTGGCCAGATCGCCGCAGAAGAAAACCAGCGCACCGGCTTCGGGCAACGCGGTGACCGCCGACCTCGTGGCGGTGCTGGTCGCCGTGACCGACGGCACGCCGAAGATCATGACCATCGCCGGCGGCTCCGCGCTGCCGAGCGGCCCGTTCGAGTTCACCCACCGCTCGCTGCAGACCGCGCTGCGGGCGTGGGTCGAGGCCCAGACCGGCCATCCGCTTGGCTACGTCGAGCAGCTCTACACCTTTGCCGACCGCGGCCGGTCCGGCGACGCCAAGACGCCGCATAGCGTCTCGATCAGCTATCTCGGCCTGACCCGCGAAGACCAGGTCGGCGAAGGCTTCGAGGCGCATTGGTCCGGCTGGTACGACTATTTCCCCTGGGAGGATCACCGCGCCGGCACGCCGGCCTGCCTGGCGAAGATGATCGCGCCGAAGCTGAAGACGTGGGCGAAGGCGGCACCGTCACCAACGCTGCAGCGCGAGCGCTGGCAGCGCTGTGCGATCACGTTCGGTCTCGAAGATCGCGGCTGGAACGAAGAGCTCGTGTTGCAACGCTACGAGCTGCTGTACGAGGCGTTGCTGATCCCGGAAGCCGGACGCGCGCATGACCGCGAGGCGCCAATCGTGCCGGGCAAGCCGATGACGGCGGATCATCGCCGCATTCTCGCGACCGGAATCGCGCGGCTGCGCGCCAAGATCAAATACCGTCCGGTGGTATTCGAATTGATGCCGGCCGCGTTCACCCTGCTGCAACTGCAACGCAGTGTTGAGGCACTCGCAGGCCGGCTGGTCCACAAGCAGAACTTCCGCCGGCTCATGGAGCAGCAGGAACTCGTTGAAGAGACTGGCGCAATGGCCGGCGATACCGTCGGACGGCCGGCCAAGCTGTTCCGCTTCCGCCATGCCGTCTTGGCCGAACGGGCCGTCGTCGGCACCAAGCTTCCGCTTTCGCGCACTTGACACGCCTTATGCTCAGGATAAGTATAAGCCATCTTATGCTCAAGGAGAGTATAAATGGTTGCACTCGATACCGATCTGCTCACCCGCACCGCGCCGATCTATGAGCGCGTCAAGCGCGTCATCCCGCCGTTCGAATGGGCCACTTTCGCCGAGGACGTCGATGCTATCCTCGACCTGAAGCGCCGCCGCAACGCGGTGGTGCTGGCACACAACTACCAGACGCCGGAGATCTTCCACGGCGTCGCCGATATCGTCGGCGACAGCCTCTTGCTCGCGCGTGAAGCGACCAAGGTCGACGCCGATGTCATCGTGCTCGCGGGCGTGCACTTCATGGCAGAGACGGCGAAGCTCTTGAACCCGGCCAAGACCGTGTTGATCCCCGACCTCAAGGCCGGTTGCTCGCTGGCGGATTCCATCACGGCACAGGACGTGCGGCTGATGCGCGCGCGCTATCCGGACGCGCCTGTTATCGCCTATGTCAACACATCGACCGCGGTGAAGGCGGAGTCCGATATCTGCTGCACGTCAGGCAATGCGCTCAGGATCGTGGAATCGCTCGGCACCGAGCGCGTCATCATGCTGCCCGATGAATATCTGGCACAGAACATCGCCAAGCAGACCAGCAAGAAGATCATCGCCTGGAAAGGCCACTGCGAGGTGCACGAGCTGTTCACCGCCGACGACGTGCGCCAGCTGCGTGAAAATTATCCCGACGTCACCATCCTGGCGCATCCGGAATGCCCGCCCGAGGTGGTCGCCGAAGCGGACTTTTCGGGGTCGACGGCAGCGATGCAGTCGTTCGTCGAGACCAAACGTCCGCCGCGCGTCGTGCTGCTGACGGAATGTTCGATGAGCGACAACATCGCGGCCCGCAATCCCGATGTCGACTTCGTCCGGCCCTGCAATCTCTGTCCGCACATGAAGCGGATCACGCTGAAGAACATCCGCCACGCGCTGGAGACCAATCAGCACGAGGTCACGATCGACCCCGCGATCGCCGATCGCGCGCGCAGGAGCGTCGAAAGGATGCTGGCGATATGAGTACCGATATCTCCGATCTCAACGGCCGCCCCGTCATCATCGGCGGCGGCGCCGCCGGGCTGATGACCGCGCTGCAACTCGCGCCCGAGCCGGTCGTGCTGCTGTCGAAATCGCCACTCGGCGCGGAAGCCTCCAGCATGTGGGCGCAGGGTGGCCTGGCCGCACCGGTCGGCGCGGATGACACCCCTGCTCTCCATCTCGCCGACACGCTTGCGGCCGGCGCCGGCCTCTGTGATGCGGCCGCAGCATCGCGGATCGTCCATGCCGCGCCTGCCGCCGTGGAGCATCTGGCCGAGCTCGGCGTCGCCTTCGACCGGCGCGCCGACGGCAGCTGGCGTCTCGGGCTCGAGGCCGCGCACGGCCGCAACCGCATCGTGCACGCCGCCGGCGACGGCACCGGCCGCGAGATCATGCGCGCGCTGATCGCCGCGGTCCGCCGGACGCCATCGATCACCTTGCTGGAAGGCGTCGAGGCGCGGCGGCTGCTGGTCGAGGACAATGCAGTCAGGGGCGTGCTCGCAGCCAGCGACCGCGGCGCGCTGACGATCGCGACCAACCGCGTCGTGATCGCGACCGGCGGCATCGGCGGGCTGTTTTCAGACAGCACCAATCCGGGCGGATGTTTCGGCCAGGGGCTCGCGCTCGCGGCCCATGCCGGCGCAAAACTGTCGGATCTCGAATTCGTCCAGTTTCATCCGACCGCCTTCGATGGGCCGTCACGGCCGATGCCGCTGTTGACCGAGGCGATCCGTGGCGACGGCGCGACCCTGATCGACGAGACCGGCCAGCGCTTCATGGCCGATCAGCCCGGCGCCGAGCTTGCGCCACGCGACATCGTCGCGCGCGCCGTCTGGCACCATCGCGCCGCAGGACACCGCACCTTCCTCGATGCGCGCCAGCATCCGGGCGCGGACTTCGCGCAGCGCTATCCCGTGATCAGCGCGTTCTGCAAGATGGCCGGCATCGATCCCGCCACGGATCCGATCCCGATCCGGCCGGCGGTGCACTACCACATGGGCGGCATCGCGGTTGACGGCCATGGCCGCAGCACGGTGCAGGGCCTGTGGGCCTGCGGCGAGGCCGCGCGCACCGGGCTGCACGGCGCCAACCGGCTCGCCAGCAACTCGCTGATGGAAGCGATCGTCTGCGCGCGCTGGGTCGCCGAGAGCATCGAAGGCGTCAGCGCAGGTCCACGCGCGATGCTGAGCGACGAGGTCATGTCGCCCGCCGCCGATCCTTCCGCCGTGCGTCCGATCCTCACCCAGGGACTCGGCGTGCTGCGCGACCGCGACGGCATCGCACGCGCGATTAGCCGCCTCTATCCGCTCGCGCGCAGTCCGAGTGCGGCATCCGACGCAGCATTGGTCGGCTTGATGATCGCGGTTGCCGCAATCAGGCGTGAGGAAAGCCGCGGCGGTCATTTCCGCACCGATTTTCCGCACACCGCTTTATCGGCGGCGCCGTCTTCCCTCACCCGTGACGAGGCGCTCGCCGCCGCGCACGACATCGTTGAATCCAAGCTACCAGCCAGGAGTGCCCGCTCATGACCCTCAATCCCCTGTTGCCGCTGCTGTATGAGCCGATCGTGCAAACCGCCTTGCGCGAGGATCTCGGCCGCGCCGGCGATATCACGGCGGACGCCATCGTGCCCGTCAGCCAGCAGGCCCGGCTGGTGATGCGGGCGCGGCAGCCCGGCGTGATCGCCGGGCTCGACATCGCACGGTCAGCCTTCCAGACAGTGTCGCCGGCGATCGAGCTGCGCGCCGAGCGGCCCGACGGCAGCGCGGTCGAACCCGACCAGGTGATCGCGATCATCGACGGTCCGGCGCGCAGCCTGCTCACCGCGGAGCGCACCGCGCTCAACTTTCTCTGCCATCTGAGCGGCGTCGCGACCGCCACCGCCACGCTCGTCAAGGCTGTCGCTGGCACGCGCGCGCAGATCGTCTGCACCCGCAAGACCACGCCCGGACTGCGTGCGCTGGAGAAATATGCGGTGCGCGCCGGCGGCGGCGGCAATCACCGTTTTGGGCTCGACGACGCCGTGCTGATCAAGGACAACCACATCGCGCTCGCCGGCGGCATCCGCACCGCGATCGAACGTGCCAAGGCCAATACCGGTCATCTCGTGAAGATCGAAGTCGAGGTCGACACACTGGCGCAGCTTGAAGAGGCGCTGGCACTCGGCGTCGACGCGGTGCTGCTCGACAACATGACGACCGAACAGCTCAGCCAGGCGGTGGCGATGGCGCGCGGCAAGGCGCTCACCGAAGCCTCCGGCCGCATCACGGCTGCGACCGCCGCGGCGATCGCCGCCACCGGCGTTGATTTGATCTCGGTCGGCTGGGTGACCCACAGCTCGGCCGCGCTCGATATCGGGCTCGACTATCTGTCCTGACGGACTAAAGCGACTGGCCGACCGGAACGAGGGTCGGCTGGTCGCGCTCAGTCCGCCGCGCCGCGAAGCGCTCGGCCTGCAGCACCGCCAATGTCAGCACGACGATCGCGACCGCCTGGTGCGTCAGCGCCAGGTCGATCGGCACCTGATGCAGCAGCGTCAGGATGCCGAGCGTCGCTTGCAGCGTGATCGCCGCCACCAGCCACCAGGCGCCCGCTATCACCGCACTTCCGGCGCGCGCACGCACCGCATCGATCGCATGCGCGATCGCCAGCGCGAACAGCAGGTAGGCAGTCATGCGATGCTCGAACTGCACCGTCAGCGTGTTGTCGAACAGGTTGCGCCACCACGGCGTCTCGAACCAGAGACGGTCGGCCGACGGAATCAAGCCGCCGTCGATCTCAGGCCAGGTGTTGTAGACCCGCCCCGCGCGCAGGCCCGCGACCAGCGCGCCGAAATAGAGCTGCACGAAGGTCAGCACGAGCAGCACGGCGCTGGTGATCTTCAGCCTGAGCGGCGCGATCACGGACGGACGGTCCGTCAAGCGCCGCAGCGTCCAGACGATCGCCGCGAAGATCAGGAGCGCCAGCACCAGATGCGTCGCCAGTCGATACTGCGACACCTCGACGCGCTCCGAGAGGCCGGACGCCACCATCCACCAGCCGACGCCGCCCTGCAGCGCGCCGAGGCCGAAGATCACCCACAGCCGCCGGCCGAGCTCGCCGCTCACCGCGCCGCGCCACAGGAAATACAGGAACGGCAGCAGATAGGCGGCGCCGATCACCCGGCCGAGCAGCCGGTGGCTCCACTCCCACCAGAAGATCGTCTTGAATTGCTCGAGCGTCATCCCGGCGTTGAGCTCGCGATATTGCGGGATGGTCTTGTAGCCCTCGAAGGCCTTCGTCCACTGCACCTCGGTCAGCGGCGGCAGCGCGCCGGTCACCGGCTTCCATTCGACGATCGACAGGCCGGACTCGGTGAGCCGCGTGGCGCCGCCGACCAAAACCATCAGCGCGATCAGGGCGGCGACAGCGATCAGCCAGACCCTGACGGCGCGGAGCTGCGATGGATTTGCGGAAATACCGGCCATTTCGCCCTGACTTGATTGGATTTTCGAGCCCCTTATAGTCCGGCGTATCAGCCGCGCAAGCGCCGCCCGGAGCCTCGTTCGGATCAATCCGGAACGAAGCTCCAGAATCTTGTTTTGACGCGTTTTCTTAACGCGAACCGGTGTCCGCTTCGCTCGAAAACGCTCTGGATCACGAGTCATACATATCCGCCATGGCCATACGCACCCGCAAATTGCTCGGAACCATCGCCCTGCTCATCCTGGTCGTGGTGTGGTCGCTGCTTGGCATGACGGTCGCCCAAACCCCCTGGCTCGCCAATTCGGGGCTGCTGCAGGCGATCTTCTACGTCGTCGCGGGGCTCGGCTGGGTGCTGCCGGCAATGCCGATCGTCTCCTGGATGTCGCGGCCCGACCGCGCCTAGGTCCCGCCCTCGTCGCGCGCATGCCGCGTCGGCCGCACCGGCGCGAACATCACGCCCGAGAGCAGCACGCGCATCATCCGCAGCGATCGCACGCGGCCGTCCCATGCGATGCGCGGCAGTGCGTGAAGGTTGGTGCGCCCCTGCGCCTCGACCACACCTGAGATGGTCGACACCGCGCTGGCGAAGCCGGCCTCCTCGGCCATCACGACATGCGGACGGCGGAACGCGTCGCGGTCCCCGAAGGGGAATGCGAAATGCTTGATCGGCCGCCGCAGCGCACTCTCGGCAACCGCCTTTCCCATCGCCATCTCGCGCTGCGCGGCCGCATCCTTCAGGCTCGACAGCGCCGGATAATTCACGGTCGCGCTACCGAATGTCACGTTCGGATCAGCCGCAAGCTTCGCCAGATCATTCCAGTCGAGCGACGCGCCGCGTGACAATTGCGCCGCATCGGCCGAATAGCGCCGGCCGAGATCGTTCACCGCATAGGACAGATCAGGCGGCGACAGCTTGCGCAGCCAGCCGGACAGGAAATCGAACAGTTCGTATTTGTCCGACAGGCTCGAGACCACGAAATGCCGCTCCCTGCCGTCGATCATCAGGCTGATGCGGCTCTCGCGCGCGATGATGTCCTCGAGCACCAGCCACCACGCCGTGCCCACGCCGTCCGGGAAAGCCGTCGGCAGATAGAGGGTGAAGGGGACGCCATGTCTGGCGAGCACGGGATAGCCATGCGTGACGATGTCCCTGGTCGCACCATCGAAGCTCAGGCAAACAAAGCGGCGGCGCTCCGGCAGGGTCACCGCGCGGCGGCAGGCCTCTTCGATCCCGACGATGTCGTACTTCCAGCGCTTCAGCGCGCGGATGCTGCGATCGAGGAATGCCGGCGTGATCTCCTGGGATTTCAGCGGCTGGAACCGGCCCCGGCGCGCAGGACGGACGCGCGCGAAGCGCAGGATCACCCCGGCGCCCCCGGCCTCGTGTTCCCGCAGCCTGAAGGCGCCGCTGAAATAGGCGAACTCCATCCGGGCCCGCCGCAAAATCCCGTTGTCCGGCGCCAAGATCCCCGCCTCTGCCCGGCGGTTCCCACACCCCGCCGCGGCATTGTTATTACTCTTTGTTGACATTTCCCTGCGAAGGTCGGCCGCAGCCGAGACCTGTAAATTAATACCTTAAAAAATTTGGGCTCCGAAATGATCATGGCGGCGGCAGTTGAAGGCCAGACGGCGGGGACGCAACCATGGCCGAACGCAATCCGCGTTGCCGGCGTCGACATCTTTCATGACCTCACTGCGGCCGAGGCGACCTGGCGCAGTCTCGAGACACCGCGACACAGCTACACGCCCTATCAGCGCTTCGATTTCCTCGCCCACTGGCAGCGCCAGGTCGGCGAGCGCGAGGGCCTGCGGCCCTTCATCGTCGTCGCCCATGACAGCGAACGCCGTCCGCTGCTGCTGTTGCCGCTCGCCGTCGAGCAGCGCCTCGGCGCGAGCTGCGCGGGCTTCATGGGCGGCAAGCATGCGACCTTCAACATGGCGCTGTACGACAAGGACTTCGCCGCCAACGCAACCGAGGCCGACATCACGGCCCTGACCGGATCAATCGCCGAGCGGTCTCGCGTCGACGCGCTCGTGCTGTGTCAGCAGCCGCTGCGCTGGCAGGACCAGCCCAATCCGCTGGCGTTGCTGCCGCACCAGGCTGCGGTGAACGATTGCCCGCTGCTGGTGATCGAGCCCGGCGCAGCCCCCGCGGCGCTGATCAGCAACTCGTTTCGCCGCCGCCTCAAGGGCAAGGAGCGCAAGCTGCAGGCGCTGCCCGGCTACCGCTACCATGTCGCGAGCGCCAGCGCCGACGTCTGCCGCCTGCTCGACTGGTTCTTCCGCGTCAAGCCACAGCGCATGGCCGCGCAGAAACTGCCCGACGTGTTCGCCGAGCCCGGCGTCGAGCAGTTCATTCGCAGCGCCTGCCTCGCGCCGCGCGCCGACGGCAAGGGCTACGCGATCGACATCCACGCGCTGGAGTGCGACGAGGAAGTGATCGCGATCTTCGCCGGCGTCTCCGACGGTCATCGGTTCTCGATGATGTTCAACACCTACACGATGTCGGCGAATTCCAAGTTCAGCCCCGGCCTGATCCTGATGCGCGACATCATCGATCGCCATGCCGGCCTGAACTACCGCGCCTTCGACCTCGGCATCGGCTCGGACGAGTACAAGCGGCTGTTCTGCAAGGACGACGAAGCGATCGTCGACAGCTTCATTCCGCTCAGCCTGCGCGGCAAGCCGGCGGCAAGCGCGCTGTCGGCCATCAGCCGCGCCAAGCGCGCCGTGAAGCAAAATCCGGCGCTGTTCGAGATCGCGCAGAACCTGCGCAGCATGTTCCGCTGAGCCTCAGCTCGCCGCTTCACCCTGCTCTGCGTCGCCACTCGGTACGCCGAGCCGCCTCATCGCGTCGAACAGCAGCGCCGCGGCAGGTGACAGCGCACGCTTGCGCAGCTTGATCAGGCCATAATTCTCCAACAGGAGCCGGTCGCGAAGACGCAGCATCCTGAACCGTTGCGGGTCGACCAGATCGAACACCAGCATGGGAACCGGCACGATCGCGTCGATGCCGGCGGCGATTCCAACCGAGGCAAAGAACGACTCGGTGTTGATGACCCGGCGCGGCGGCGTCACGCCGCGGCTCATGAACAGCCTCTCGAGCGCCTGGCGCATGAAGGATTCCCGCGGCTGGCAAATCCACTGCTGGTCGGCCATGTCCTCCAGCTCGACGGTCTCGCGGCCGGCCAATGGATGCTCGGCACGAACCAGCAGCACCGCCTCTTCTGCGCCGATCTCATAATAGTCGAATTGCCGGGGGTCGATGCCGGCCGGAATCCTGGCGACGACGAAGTCGAACTCGAGCGCGAGCAGACGCGTGATCAATGGCGGGCTGGTGCTGACATCGAGCGAGATGTTCACCCGGTTCAGCTTCTCGCCGAGATACTGGATCACGTCGACAACCAGGTCGATGCTGGGCTTGGCGACTGTTCCGACGGAGACGGTGCCGAGCTCGCCGGACTTGTAGCCCGCGAACTCGTCGGTGACCTGGTCGAGATCGGCAAGCACGCTCTTGCCGCCGCGAATCAGGATCGAGCCATAGGCGGTGGGCTCGACGCCGCGCGCCGTCCGCTCAAACAGGGGAACCCGCGCCAGCGCCTCGATTTCGGCGAGCATCTTCGATGCCGCAGACTGGGTGATGTTCAACCGCTCGGCCGCCAGCTGCAGCTTGCGCTCATTGTCGAGAGCGACCAGCAGGCGCAGCTGGCGCAATTTCAGGTTATTGATCACGGCCTGCTACCATCCTGCCCGGCAAGGGCCTCTTCGTTCCGATTAGATCGGAACGGGGCTCCAGATTCTGTCCTGACGCGTCTTCTTTACGCGAACCGGTGTCCACTTCGCTGGAAAACACTCTGGGGTTCCCGCGCTTATACCGCGGTGCATCATGACAGTTTCGCCGTGGCTCCATTCCCAAATGCCATTAGTCACGCGGCTCTCGATTACACAACAATGAATGCAATACTTGCAAGGGCAAGGCGACGGACCGCTGTGGCTGACGAAGATGCCGCCCGGACAGCGCGATCACCGTGCGCCGAATCGAAAAACCGGAAGGGATGGGAACGATGAGTGACGATGTCGAGAAGCGCGCAATCGGAAAGATGATGCGGCGGCTGATTCCGTTCCTCATCCTGTGTTACTTCGTGGCCTATCTCGATCGCGTCAATGTCGGCTTCGCCAAGCTGCACATGAATACAGCGCTTGGCCTCAGCGAGGCCGCCTACGGCCTCGGTGCGGGCCTGTTCTTCGTCGGCTACTTCTTCTTCGAAGTGCCTTCCAACATTCTTCTGGAACGGTTTGGCGCGCGGCGCTGGATCGCCCGCATCATGATCAGCTGGGGCATCGTCTCGGCGGCATTTGCGTTCATCCCGCAGATGTCCGCGGCGACCGGAATCTCGAGCGAGTGGGTGTTCTACTGCCTGCGGCTCCTGCTCGGCGCCTGCGAGGCCGGTTTCTTCCCCGGCATCATTTTCTATCTGACGCTCTGGTTCCCTTCGGTGTATCGCGCGCGCGTCATCAGCCTGTTCATGCTCGCGATCCCGATCTCGAGCATCATCGGGGCGCCGATCTCGGGTCTGCTGCTCAACCTGTCGGGGTTCAACCTGCACGGCTGGCAGTGGCTGTTCATCTGCGAGGCGCTGCCGTCGGTCCTGGTCGGCTTCGGCGTGCTCGCCTTCCTGCCCGACTTCCCACGTCAGGCGAGCTGGCTGCATCCCGACGAGATCAAATGGATCCAGACCACGCTCGAACGCGAGCGGCAGCAAACCGAGGCCGTGGAGCACATTTCCGTGTTGCAGTCGCTGACCGATTCGCGGGTTCTTGCCTGTGCCTTCGTTTATTTCTGCCTCAATGCGGCGAGCTACGGTGTCGCGTTCTTCCTGCCCACCATCATCAAGGCATTTGGCGTCACCGACACCCAGACCGGCCTGATCGCGGCCCTGCCCTTCGTGTTCGGCGCGGTCGGCATGGTGCTGCTAGGCCGCCATTCCGACAAGACCGGCGAGCGGCGATACCATGTCGCCGGAGCGCTGACGCTCGCAGCCGTCGGCATCGGCCTCGCCGGTCTGGTCTCGAGCCCGTTCTTGATCATCGGCCTGCTCTGCCTCGCGCAAATCGGCGTGTCGGCGGTGCCGCCGATGTTCTGGCCGATGCCGGCCAGCATCCTCACCGGCGCCTCGGCCGCGGCGGGCATTGCCGCGATCAACTCGCTCGGCAATCTGTCGGGCTTCGCCGGTCCCTTCGCCGTCGGCTACCTGAAGGACCTGACCGGCAGCTTCACCGCAGGGCTGCTGCTCCTCGCCGTGATGGGACTGATCGGCGCGCTGGTCACGATCAGGCTGCGGATCGATCCCGTGCTCGAACGCGCCGCGCGCGCGCCGGTGATGGCGCACTGAGGCGTCATCTGGAAGCGAGAGGCGCTCTTCGAAGAGAAGCGCGATGATGTCTCAAACTGAGCTCATCGCGCCCTGGAGGTCCGGTCAGGCCGCCACCACCCGCGGGCCCGTCACGACCGTTTCCGACGGCGCGCAGGGCTTGCTCAGCATCGTCACTTCGGAGAAGCCGACGGCCCTGAGCTGATCGACCATCGAGCGGCGGGCTTCCTGCGCCATGCCGGCGTCGGGCACGACGACAGCTTGCGCCTTTGCGGCCAGCAGCTCGGCCGGCAGGTCGACGGCCGTGCCGGCGTCGAGCAGCACGTGGTCGTAGACCCGGAGCAGCGCGTCGATCGCAAGCGACAGCCGCGGCGATTGCAGATGCGAGCGATCGAAGCCCGGACGCCCGGCGCTGACGATCTGAACCCGCGACTGCCGATCCTTGGTGATGATCTGTGCGAACGTCGCGTCGCCCTGCATCAATTCGGCAAGGCCGGGCGCGCCGGGATCGACCGTGGCCGCCGTCAGCGCCGGCGAGGACGCGACGAGATCGACCACCACGACCTTGGCCTGACGCGCCATCAGACGGGCCAGCGTCAGCGCGGTCAGCGTGACGCTCTCGGCGGCAGCCGGGCCAAGCACCGTGACCTTGTGGGCGGCGGGACCGGCCGCGACCAGACGCTCGGCCAGCTCATCGATCTCGTTGGCCGTCCGGGCGGGCGCAGGCTGCGGCTCGCTGACGACCGGCTCATATGCGACTGCGGGGTCGGGCCTCAGATCAGGCTCGGGCGACAGGCTGGGCGCGAGCGGCGACGCGAGCTCAGGTTCAGGCGGCAGCGTCAGTGCCGGCTCGTCGACAGTTGCGGTCTCCATGACCGGCTCGCGGCGCCGGATCACTGCGGCGGCCGGCGCGAAGGCACGGCCAACCGCGCCGGGCGCGGAGATGCGCAGCAGTTCGCCGGTGATGATGATGCCGGCCGACAGCAGCAGCGTCGCCAGCGTCGCGATCAGCACGATCGGCAGCTTCTTCGGATAGGCCGGCGTGTTCGAGACCGTGGCGCGCGAGATGATGCGGCCGTCGGTCGGCGCGGCCTCGATGTTCTCGCGTGCGGTCGCCTCGCGATATTTGGCAAGATAGGCTTCCAGCAGATCGCGCTGCGCCTTGGCTTCACGCTCGAATCCGCGCAGCTGGACGTCCTGACTGTTGCTCGACGACGCCTGCTTCTTCGATTGATCCAGGCCCACTTGCAGCGCCTGGACGCGGCCATCGGCGACGCGGGCGTCGTTGTCGAGCGAGCGCGAAATCTTGCCGGCTTCCTCGCGCAGTTGGCGGTCGAGGTCGGCGATCTGCGCCTTCAATTCCTTGATGCGCGGATGGTTGTCGAGCAGCGTCGACGACTGCTCGGCGAGCTGTGCGCGCAGCGTGCCGCGCTGTTCGGCGAGCCGGCGGATCAGCTCGGAATTGAGCACTTCCGTAGCCTCGATCGGCTTGCCGCCCTGAAGCATCTCGCGGATCAGGCGCGCCTTGGTCTCGGCATCCGCCTTCAGCGCGCGGGCATTGTTGAGCTGCGTATTCAGCTCGCCCATCTGCTGGTTCGACAGCGGGATGTTGTTGGTGCCGACGAACAGGCTCGACTTGGAGCGGAATTCCTCGACCCGCGAATCCGCTTCCGCGACCTTGCTGCGCAGCTTGTCGATCTCGCCCAGCAGCCAGGTGCTGGCGGACTTGGCCTGGTCCTGCCGCGCCGCCTGCTGCAGCACCAGATAGCCGTCGGCAATCGAGTTGGCGACGCGCGCCGCAAGCTCGGGATCCTCCGACTGGAATTCGATCACCATGACGCGCGACTTGTCGACCGCATAGGCCTGGAAGCGCTCGTAAAAGGAATCGAGCACCCGCTCTTCCGGCGTCAGGCTGAACGGGTCACGGCCGATGCCGAACAGCGCCAGCAGCGACTTCAGCGGGGAAAAGCCCCGCAGCACCGGATCGAACTCGGGGCGCTCGGCGAGCTTGTTCTTCTTGATGATGTCGCGGGCGAGATCGCGCGACAGCAGCAGTTGCACTTGGCTGGTCACGGCCTCGGCGTCGAGCGAGGTGCGCTCGAGGTCGCGCTCGCCGTTCGGGCGCAGGAAGGCGTTCTCGCGATTGTCGATCAGGATTCGGGCTTCCGACTTGTAGCGCGGCGTCACGACGTTGACGGCGGCAAGCGACACCGCAAACACGAGCACGGTCGGCACGATGATCCAGCTTCGCTTGCGCGCCAGCGCACGCCCGAGCACATGCAGATCGAGATCTGTCGCCTCCGCCGGAGGCGCCGGCCTGTCAGGAGCTGATATCGGCGAAGCCGGCCTCGCAACGGCTTCGGCGGCAACGGGCGCAGACTTCGGCAATGCCCGTTGCACCGCGGCCTTTTCCTTGCCTCTACGCCAGAATGCAAAACGCATAACCAACTCCCGCGGACACCGCGATTCCATCTCAATGGCCGCGATTACAGTCCATTAAGGTTGCTGCTGGGTTAATCGGCGCGGTTGACGGATGCGGCGGCCACCACCGTTCCGTCATCGTTTGTTAACCATGAGTGCCGTTAATCGACGCCGATATTGTTGCGGGATTCCTCACATGCGCGATCTGCGCGCTCCCCTCGTTTGTCTGATTGCTGCGCTCGCGCTGTCGGGCTGCATGGGCCGGACGTCGCCGGTTGCCGGCGACCCGGCCCTCGATTCGATGGCGTATGTGCAGCCGGCCTTTGCCACGCCGATGGCCGTGGCCTACGCCGAGCCCGCGCCGACGCGCGAGGCTTACAATCTCGGCCCCGGCGACAAGCTTCGCATCGTGGTCTATGGCCAGGAAGGCCTGACCAATTCCTACGCGATCGATGCGGCCGGCGCGATCACGATGCCGCTGATCGGCTCGGTGCCGGCGCGCGGCCGCACCCCTGCCGGGCTCGCCGCCGAGATCACGGCACGGCTGCGCAACGGCTTTATCCGCGAGCCTTCGGTGGCGGTCGAGATCGAATCCTACCGCCCGTTCTTCATCCTCGGCGAAGTCCAGGCCCCCGGCCAGTACCCCTATTTACCCAACATGACGGTCGAGAGCGCGGTGGCGATCGCCGGCGGCTTCTCGCCGCGCGCCCAGCGCGACCAGGTCACCCTCACCCATACCGATGCATCGGGCGCCGGCCGCTTTGTCGTTCCCTTGGGTACGCCGATCGGGCCCGGCGACACCGTCTTCGTCGGCGAACGCTGGTTCTGATCGATGGCACAGGATCAAAAAGAGGAACCGCTGCTTCGCATCCTGCATGTCGTCCGCGCCCCGGTCGGCGGCATCATCCGTCACATCCTCGATGTCGCCAACGGCCAGATCGAACGCGGTCACCATGTCGGCATCGTTGCCGACAGCCTGACCGGCGGCACACGGGCTGATGCGGTCCTCGCCGAGATCGAGCCGCGCCTCAAGCTCGGGGTCCACCGGGTGGCGATACGCCGCGAGCCACGCTTCGCCGACTTCATGGTCTGGGCGCATATCGCCGGCATGATCCGGAAATTGAAACCCGATGTCGTACATGGTCATGGCGCCAAGGCCGGCGCCTATGTCCGGCTGCGGCGGCGCTCGAACAAGGTGATCCGGGTCTACACGCCGCACGGCGGCTCGCTGCACTATCCGCTCGACACCTGGAAGGGCCGCTTCTACAGCCAGCTCGAGCGCACGCTGATGAACAGCACCGACCTGTTCCTGTTCGAGAGCGCGTTTGCCCGCGACACCTATCAGCGCACCGTGGGCAAGCCCTCAGGCCTTGTCCGCTGCGTCTTCAACGGCGTCACATCGGAGGAATTCGAACCGGTCGCCAAGGCCGACGACGCCTCCGACGTGGCCTATGTCGGCGAATTCCGGCGCATCAAGGGTGCCGATCTCCTGATCGACGCGGTCGCCAAGCTGCGCGCCGACGGCAAGCCGGTGACGCTGACGCTCGGCGGCGACGGCGAGGAGTTCGAACGGCTCAAGGAGCAGGTGAAGCGGCTGTCGCTCGGCGACGCCGTCCGTTTCATCGGCCACGTCAAGGCGCGCTACGGCTTCTCGAAGGGCAGCGTTCTCGTGGTTCCGTCACGGGGCGATTCGATGCCTTATGTGGTGATCGAGGCCGGCGCTGCGGGAATTCCGATGATCGCCGCCAATGTCGGCGGCATCCCGGAGATCTTCGATACCCACACCGACGCGCTGTTCGCGCCCAGCAACGCCGGCGCGATGGCCGACGCCATCAAGGCCGCGCTCGACAATCCCGCCGCGACCGCGGCGCGCGCCGAGCAACTGCGCAAACGGATTTCCGAACATTTCTCGCAGAGTGCGATGGTCGAGGGCGTGCTGGCCGGCTATCGCGACGCATTTGCCAAACATTAACCATTTCTTGCACACGTAACCGTTTCTTCCGATTTGTCCCCTTAACTCGCGTCCGGGGGAATTTCACTGCTGCGCGCGGATGCTCATCTGCAAGCACAGGAATGGACGTGGACTCGTGGAACCGTTTAACGCACGCTCGATGCTGGATGCCGCTGCGTCTGCGACGGCCGCTCAGCCGCAGGTCGAACGCCGCCGCCGCCTGTCGCCGGCCGCGCTCACCGTTACCAATCAGAAAGTTCGCAGCGCCTACTCGCCAGTCGTGATCACCGGCGTGGTTCGCCTCGCCGATTTCGTGCTGCTCAGCCTGGTCGGCGTCGGGCTCTATTTTGCCTATGTCAGGCCGCTCGCCATCCATTGGGGATATATCGCATCGATCCTCGGCATGTCGGCTGCGGCGGTGGTCTGCTTCCAGGCAGCGGACATCTACCAGGTGCAGATATTCCGCGGCCAGCTCCGCCAGATGACGCGGATGATCTCGTCATGGGCCGTCGTGTTCCTGCTGTTCATCGGCGTCTCCTTCCTGGCCAAGCTCGGCGGCGAGGTGTCGCGGGTCTGGCTGTCGTCGTTCTTCTGTGTCGGCCTCGCGGTGCTGATCGCCGAGCGGCTGGCGCTGCGCTCGATCGTGCGCGCCTGGGCGCATGACGGCCGGCTCGACCGCCGCACCATCATCGTCGGCGCCGACCAGAACGGCGAGAAGCTGATCGAGGCGCTGAACGCCGACGACGACACGGATATCCACGTGCTCGGCGTGTTCGACGACCGCAATGACGCCCGCGCGATGGACACCTGTGCCGGCTCACCGAAGCTCGGCAAGGTCGACGACATCGTCGAGTTCGCCCGCCGCACCCGCGTCGACCTCGTGCTGTTCGCGCTGCCGATCTCGGCGGAGACCCGCATCCTGGAAATGCTGAAGAAGCTCTGGGTGCTGCCGGTCGACATCCGCCTGTCGGCCCATACCAACAAGCTGCGCTTCCGCCCCCGCTCCTATTCCTATGTCGGCAAGGTGCCGACGCTCGACGTGTTCGAGGCGCCGATCACCGACTGGGATCTGGTGTTGAAATGGCTGTTCGACCGCGTGGTCGGCGGCCTGGCCCTGCTTGCGGCACTGCCGGTGCTCGGACTGGTGGCGCTTGCGGTGAAGCTCGACAGCCCCGGCCCGGTGCTGTTCCGCCAGAAGCGCTTCGGCTTCAACAATGAGCGGATCGACGTCTACAAGTTCCGCTCGCTCTACCATCACCAGGCTGATCCAACCGCCTCCAAGGTGGTGACCAAGAACGATCCGCGCGTCACCCGCGTCGGCCGCTTCATCCGCAAGAGCTCGCTCGACGAATTACCGCAGCTGTTCAATGTGGTGCTGAAGGGCAATCTCTCGCTGGTCGGCCCGCGTCCGCACGCCGTGCAGAGCAAGCTGGAAAACCGCCTGTTCGACGAGGCCGTCGACGGTTACTTCGCCCGTCACCGCGTCAAGCCCGGCATCACCGGCTGGGCGCAGATCAACGGCTGGCGCGGCGAGGTCGACACCGACGAGAAGATCCAGAAGCGCGTCGAATACGACCTCTATTACATCGAGAACTGGTCGGTGCTGTTCGATCTCTACATCCTGCTCAAGACCCCGTTCTCGCTGCTGACCAAGAGCGAGAACGCGTACTGAGATCGACTATCGTCATTGCGAGGAGCGAAGCGACGAAGCAATCCATGCCGCAATTCGGGGATAGGTGGATTGCTTCGCTCCGCTCGCACTGACGGAACCAAGATTTTGTATCGAGTTGCGTGAGTATCCGATGGCCTATGCGGCGACAGCCGGGACGTCCCATTCGCCGACAACGGCGCCGTCAGGCGTACTGGCGCTGCAGCGGGCGCTGGTGTGGCTCGCCGGCGCGTCGATCGCCATCGTATTCATCGAGCCGAGCCCGTATGAACTCGTCACGCTGACCGCCTGCGTGCTGTTCTTTGGTACCGGCCTGCGCATGCAGCTCGTGTTCATGCCGCTGCTGTTCGCGCTGATCGTGCTCAATGTCGGCTACAGCATCGGCGCGGTACCGTTCCTCGACAAGCCGGAGGTGGTGAACTGGGTCCTCACCTCCTGGTACATGGCCGTCACCGTCATCTTCTTCGCGATGGTGATGTCGGAGGATACCGAAGCGCGGCTCGACATGCTGCGCCGCGGCCTGATCGTCGGCGCGATGATCGCCTCGCTTGCGGGCATCGCCGGCTACTTTCATCTGGTGCCCGGCGGCTATGATCTGCTGACGCTGTATGACCGCGCCCGCGGCACCTTCAAGGACCCGAACGTGCTCGGCGCGTTCCTGATCCTGCCGGCGCTGTTCACGCTGCAAAGCGTGGTCACCGACCGCTTCGGCAAGGCGTTCCGCAACGCGATCGCCTTCGGCATCATCTCGCTTGCGATCCTGCTGTCGTTCTCCCGCGCCGCCTGGGGTGGCCTGCTGGTCACCGCGGCCTTCATGCTGGCGCTGATGGTGTTCACCAGCCGCTCGCAGGCGCAGCGCTCGCGCATCATCGTGATGACCCTGATCGCCGCGGTCCTGGCCGTTGCGCTGGTCGCGGTGCTGCTCTCGATCGGCTCGGTCGCCGACATGTTCAAGCAGCGCGCGAGCTTCGACCAGAGTTACGACGAAGGCCGCTTCGGCCGGTTCGGCCGCCACATCCTCGGCGCCCAGATGGCACTCGAATTGCCGTTCGGAATCGGTCCGCTGCAATTCCACACCTACTTCCCCGAGGACACCCACAACTCCTTCCTCAACGCCTTCATGTCGGGCGGCTGGATCTCGGGCATCTGTTATCCGGCGCTGGTGTTCGTCAGCGCGATCATCGGCTTCCGCTACGTCTACAAGCGGGTGCCGTGGCAGCGCGACTATCTCGCGATCTTCTCGGCATTCCTCGGCATCGTCGGCGAGAGCTTCATCATCGATACCGACCATTGGCGGCACTTCTGGCTGATGCTCGGCACGATGTGGGGCATGTACGCGGCGACCGAGCGCACCCGCGCGACACCGGCCGAGGTCAGCGACGAGACTTCGGCGGCAGCTTGAGCTCGGCGCGCTGCTCCGGCGGCATGTCGATCACCGCCTTCAATGCGCCGGTCGCTTCCAGCACGCCCTTGTAGCCGTCATTGGCGAAGCGCAGCAGCAGCCGTAGTTCGTCGTCGGTGTAGCGGCTCCAGAGCTTGAGCATCGCCTCCTGCATCGGCACGTAGAACTTGCCGATCTCCGCCGCTTTTTCCTCCACCACCGAGATGAAGACCTTGCGGCGGTCGCTCTCGTCCCGCTCGCGGCGCACATAGCCCGCCTTCTCCAGGCGATCGACCACGCCGGTGATCGCGCCGGTGGTCAGCCCGGTGACTTCGGCAAGACGCCCCGCGGTCACGCGCCCTTCAAGGTGGAGGATGTCCATGCATTCCATGTCAGAATTGGAAATTCCGGCCATGTTTGCAACGGCTTGGCCGTACATCACGCCCTGCGCGGATGACCGGCGCATCGCCTCCTCGAGTTCCTGCATCAGCGCTGCGCGCGACTTCGCACTTGACAAAGCTGCTCCTTTATCTTACTCGCCTAATATCTTATTTTCTAAGATAATTAGCAACTGACCTTTCGTAGGTATCCCACACGGATGCATGGAGCAAGGCATGACCTCACGTCCCCGTAAAGCTCTGATCATCGGCGCCGGCATCGCAGGTCCGGTGACCGCGATGTTCCTGACCCGCGCCGGCATCGAGGCCGAGCTCTATGAAGCATGGCCCTACTCCACCGGGATCGGCGGGGGCTTGCAGATCGCGCCGAACGGCATGCATGTGCTGGCGGAGCTCGGCCTCGCTGACGAGCTGATCCGCAGCGGCTCGATCGCGGAGTCCTTCGATTTCTATTCGCAGGCCGGCAAGAAGCTCGGCTCGCTCAACCAGAACATGCAGCAGCGTTTCGGCCAGCCCGCGGTGAACATGTGCCGCGCGACCCTGAACGAGACGCTGATCGACAAGGCTTGGGCCTCCAACGTCTCGGTGTTCTTCGAGAAGAAGTTGGTGAAGATCGAGGATCGCGGCGACCAGCCGGTCATCGCCTATTTCAACGACGGCACCACTGCCGAGGGCGATTTCGTGATCGGCGCCGACGGCGTGCATTCCGCGGTGCGGCGGCACGTGATCCCGGATGGCCCGACGCCGTTCGACACCGGGCTGATCGGCTTCGGCGGCTTCGTGCCGCGGGCCATGTTCGAGTGCCTGCCGATCGGCCAGAAGGTGGAGACGACGTTCGGGCAAAGCGGCTTCTTCGGCTATGGCCTGTGCAGCCCCGATCCGGACACGGGTGGAATGTGGTGGAGCACCCAGCCCTCGCACGGCATGACCGCGGCCGCCTACCGGCTGCAGAGCCAGGACGCGATCAGGCAGCATCTGCGCGACTTCCACGCCGGCTGGCACGCGCCGATCCCCGATATCATCGAGGCCGCCGAGAACATCGTGGTGACCGATACGCTCGACGTCGCGACGTTGCCGACCTGGTCGCGCAAGCGCACGCTCCTGATCGGCGATGCCGCGCACGCGACCAGCCCGCATGCGGGCCAGGGCGCATCGCTCGCGCTGGAAGATGCGATGCGGCTCGGCATGCTGATGCGCGACGGCCAGGAACTCGGCATGACGTTCCAGGCGTTCGAGCGCGAGCGGCGCCCGCGCGCCGAGAAGATCGTGGCGATCGCCCGGCGCAACGGCAACAGCAAGCGCGAGTTCGGCCCGACCGGCGCCTGGCTGCGCGATCACATGCTGAAGCTGCTGCTGCCGGTGTCGTCCAAGGGTATGGATTTCATGTACGCCTATGATCCGCGCGCGGCGGCGTAGTCCCGGCTGTCATCACCCGCGAAAGCGGGTGATCCAGTATTCCAGAGGCGGTCATTATTGAGCCGACGGGCCGCGGCGTACTGGATCGCCCGGACGAGCCGGGCGATGACACCGGGGTAAGCGGCGAAAACCTACTTCTCGACCTCAAACGTCAGCCCGGCGTGATCGACCAGCCGCTTGATGAGCTTGCCCTGCATTGCCGCTCCCGGCGTCCAGAAGCCGGCGGCGACGTCGGGCGTATCCCGCAACAGGCAGATCGCGCATTCCGAGATCATCTTCGAGGTCGAGCCGTAGCCGGGATCGCGATCACCTTTGATGCCGGCGCGGACCATGCGGCCGTCGGGCGCGACCGCGAGATAAAGCAGATCGTAGCGGCCGTTCTCGCGCTCTTCCTTCGACGGCCCCTCGCCAGGCTTCGGCGCGCTCGGACCGGTCTTCTCCGCATTCAGCGCCATCACGCGCTTGGCAATCGCTTCGCCCTTCTCGCCCGGACCGGTCAGAACCATCTCGTCGTAGACGAACTCCTTGCCGTAGGGAAAGCCCATCAGCATGTTGGAGCGATGCACGTTGCGCGTGTTGATCAGCGCCATCATGAACGGCGCGGTCCATGAGTGCAGGTCGTCTTCATAGGCCGGCTTGCTGCCGCGTGGCTGCTTCGGGCCCTCGAAGCCCGGCGTCAATGCAAACGGGTTGTTGAGGATCGCGACCAGGCTCAAGTCCTTGGCGACCGCATCGAAGGTTGCCTTCGCGCTCGCGGCCGTGCCGCCGGACAGCGTGCCGCGCATGTCGCGCACGCGGCCCTTGACGCGCTGCGCCGGCGCACCGAACACCCGCTTGGCTTCCTCCTGGACGAAGAAGGCGCCGAGCTCGAACGGCACCGAGTCGAAGCCGCAGGAGAACACGATGCGCGCACCGCTGGCCTTTGCGGCCGCTTCGTGCTTGTCGATCATCTGCCGCATCCAGACCGGCTCGCCGCAGAGATCGAAATAGTCGGTGCCGCTTTCCACGCAGGCCGCGATCAACTCATTGCCATAGAGCTGATACGGACCGACCGTCGAGATCACAGACTTGGTCTGCGCCAGCATCGCCTTCAGCGATGCGGCATCACCGGCATCGGCGACGATCAGCGGCGTGTCGGCGGGCGCACCGATTGCGTCGCGAACCGAGGCGAGCTTGTCCTTGCTGCGCCCGGCCATTGCCCATTTCAGGCTGCCGTCGCGATAATGGGCCGCGAGATATTCGGCGACGAGCTGGCCGGTGAACCCGGTTGCGCCATAGACGACGATGTCGAGTTTCGACGAGGACATGGATCGGGCTCCCTGCGCAGCAAAATGGGCGCCCCTTTTGTCATCGCGGGCGCGGCGACGCAATCAGCTATTTCTTGCCGCTATTTCTTGGCATAGGACACGCCCATGCCGGCGCGGACGTCGGCCTGGATCCCATAGGGTGCGATCGGGTAGCGCAGCCCGTTCTTGGCGAGCTGCTTCATCCCCGCGATCGCCTTCACCAGATAGGCTGGCGGCAGCGCCATCAGCATCTCCTCGTCGGGCACGCCGCCATAGCGGCGCTCGGCAAAGCACGGCAGTGACAAGCTCGGCTCGCCGGTCTTCAGCGCCCGCCCCCAGGAATCCGCGCATGCGGTCTCACCGACCACGCCCCACTCGAACTTCTTGTAGCCGGTGTACTGCAGCCCGTTGATCAGGATGATCATCTGTCCCGGCGTCGCATAGACGAGGCAGATGTCGGGCGGATTGAGCCGTCCGCTGGTGAGCGGGCTCACCGCCATCGCCTGGTACTGACCGTAAGGCACCACGTCGAGCGCCTCCTGGCGCTTGCGCGCGTCTTCTGCCGTGCCATGCCAGACGCCGACATAGTTCTCGCCGGCCAGCCACTCCTCGTCCTGCGGGGCGAACCCGATCACCGCGCGGCATTGCGCGCCGACCAGATCATCGCCGGTAATGCCGACGGTCCAGCCGAGCCGCGAGGCCATGCTGACGATCTGGTCCGTGGTGTGCACCGCCGACGGCCGGCGGATTTTCGGGATCGCCTCCATCTCCTCGACGCGCGCGAACATCTTGATGCCGATGACCGTGGTCTTCAGCCGCAGCAGGTTGTTCAGGTCGGCCACGATCGCGGAGAGGTCGAACTGTTCCGGCGGTGTCTGCTGTTGCATGGCGAAAACTCCCGTGATCGGCGGCTTGGCGCCGCCTGTTCGTGTGATGTTAGCCGGATTGGCCGAGGGAAGCGACAAGCTCGTGGCCAACCTCAACGTGCGGCCGGTCCCGGCAGCAAATCGTCGGTCTTGCCCGCCAGATGATAGGCGACCAGCCCGATCCACTCCCGTGTGCCGAGATCGGTGCGCGACAGGCCGTCGATCGCGAGCGTCGCGAAGCTCACGACATTGCCGACGCGCCAGTCGACCGGATAGGCCTCGACATTGAATCCCGCCTTGCGGAACAGCCCGACCGACCTCGGCATGTGATAGGCCGACGTCACGAGCAGCCAGCGCTCACCCGGCTTGGGATCAACCAGCGCCTTGGAGAACTCGGCATTCTCCACCGTGTTGCGCGAGCGGCGCTCGATGGTCAATCGCGATTTGGCAATGCCGAGGCTCTCGAACATCTCGGCGGCGTAGTCGGCTTCGCGCGCGTCGTTCGAGATCAGGTTCGCGCTGCCGCCGGTGAACACGAGGCGCGCGTTCGGATATCTGCGCGCGAGCGCCGCCGCCGCGATGACGCGATCCGCCGCAGTGCGCACCACCGGCGTGTCATGCGCAACCGACAGATCGGCATCGATCGAGCCGCCGAGCACGATGATGCCGTCAGGCGCGCCGCGCGAGGTGTCCCATGGCGGGAAGCGCTGCTCCAGGGCGGCGATCAGCACATTGCCGAGCGGCGAGAAGCTGCAGATCGCGAGCAGCAGCGCTGACGCCACCATCAACCTGCGGCCGAGCCGAGCAAACCGCGTCAGCAGCAGAACGGCGCCGATCACGCCGATACCGATCAGGAAATTGATCGGCAGCAGCATGATGCCGAGCGTCTTGGAGAGCACAAAAAACAAGGGAAGCCTCTGCGAAGTTCTGCTACAGCGTCATACGCTGCCCGAAGTGCAATCAAAAGCCGTCACATGACCCATCATCAGATGACCGAGGATTTAATCCCTTAATTATTTTCAACTAAATCAATGGTTTAAATGGACCCTCTGCCGTCAACTATTCCCGCAAGCTAGGTCTAAGTTAGGTCTCGGACGTTCCCCGAAGGTTCGTCGTTTGTCGTTTTCCCAGAACGCGAGACTGATCGGAGATTTCATCGCGTACGCGCAAGGGCCCCGCGCAATCGCGCTAGGAGCGGGCTGGAGCGGCGTTCGGGGGACCGTGGGGGCGTGACATAGGGGGAGCGCCGGAAACCGCGTCCGGGCTCAGTTGCTGGGACCGTGGATAGACCCCGTTAACGGGCAATCCTGTATTCCGGAAGGGCCTAAATCACCTAGACTAGGGTCAGCTCCGCAATCAAAGTGCATTAGTCCTACGACCTTTTGACAGGTCGCCTGAACGCGCAGGGTTCAACGAATCATTGATTATGTATCTACTTTTAGTTTTGTAGAGACATCCCCCCAATTTTTGGTTTGCAGATGTTCATCCGGACCGAGACGCTTGATGACGCACTGTTGCAGCTGTATCCGCAACTTCTTGCCCGTAGCGATGGGGTCGTCACGGCGTCACGTGGCGATACCGTTGAAGCCATCGGTGCACTCATCGAGATTACAGACCCGCGCGCAAGGTTGAGCCGGTCTGAGACCCGAGGGAAATTGTTTAGCTCGTTGGGGGAACTGCTCTGGTATCTGACCCGCGACAATCAACTGGATTTCATTCTCCCTTACGTTAAACGATACAAGTGCGAGACTGAGGACGGAAAAACGGTCTATGGAGGCTACGGACCCAGACTGTTTGGTCCTCCTGATCAGATCGCGAATGTCATTGCGCTGTTGAAGGAGCGCCCCTCGTCCCGCCGAGCCGTAATTCAGCTCTTCGACAAGAGTGACATCGCCGAGCCTCATAAGGAGATTCCGTGCACCACGAATCTTCAGTTTTTTGTGCGAGGTGAAAAGTTGGACATGATCGCTACAATGCGGTCGAACGACGCCTATTTTGGCCTGCCCCACGATGCATTCTGCTTTACGATGCTTCAGGAGATAATTGCTCGCACATTGGCGCTCGAGGTCGGCACCTATCGGCATTTCGCTGGAAGCATGCATATCTATCGAGAGCGCTGGGCAGACGCGCAGCACTTTGTCGACGAGGGTTATCAAGCGCGCGTAGCCATGCCTGAAATGCCATCGGGAGACCCGTGGCCCGCCATTGAAGTCGTATTGGACGCCGAAAAGCGCATTCGTTCTGGGGAGCAGCTGGATGTAACCACCCTGGGCCTTCCCGACTACTGGTTAGACCTGGTCCGGATTATTCAAATCTTCTTTGCGAACGGCGATCAGACAATTCTCACGTCCATCCCGGATCAACTCTCATTCAAGCGGTTCCGTCCGTACATCCTTGGGCGCATTCGGTCGGACAAGGGAAACTAGACAGATGTGGCCGACGCGTTCGGAGAGAAGAGAAGAACTGGCTCAAGCACTTCTTGATTTTTCAAATCGCCACGTAACCCTAGCCGGCATCACAGATGATCGGCATCGCGATACGCTCGCAATGCAGATGATTGCCAGCCTACGACGTATCGACTACACGCGCGCCATAAAATCGCGCGACATTGCTAGCGATCGTACCGACCCCAACTCCAGCCTGTTCGAGCCCGAACGAGCAGCGGCACTCTTGGCACGAAATGGGCAGCTTGACGAAGCCATCTGGCTCATATTTCTCGCGACACACTTCGGCCAGCACGGTCGTCACAAATGGCGAATGCTCCGAGACGTGTATTCTGGGCTGGGGAGACGGCCGTGGACGTGGAGTCGCGTCTCATCAAATCCGCGACTATTCCGTGATTGGCTGCAAAGTAACTTCCATCGCATAGGTGGCGCGTTCGGCAATCACAGAAAATATGAGACGTTAAATCCTGCATCCGACAACGGCACAGCTACGGTGGTCGAAAGCTTCGTAACCTGTTTTGCGCCAACGCCGTCGCGATGGTTTTCTGATCTCGTCCGGTCGGAAGGCAACGATCCGCACAGGCTCTTTGATGCTGCGTATCGCAAACTGACGATCGCAAGATTTGGCCGATTAGCCAAGTTTGATTTTCTCGCGTTACTCGGCCGACTGGACTTGGCGCCAATCGCGCCTGGCTCGGCCTATCTAACTGGAGCTACCGGCCCTCTTCGCGGCGCGAGGCTCCTCGTAGATGGAAACGTCAACTCTACTAGAAGCGCGGCGGAGCTTGAGCGCATACTTCAAGAGCTGGATCGATATCTCCATGTCGGAATGCAGGTAATGGAAGATTCGATCTGCAACTGGCAAAAGAGCCCCACGACGTTCGTTCACTTTCGAGGCTAACCAAGTGCCGCGCCGATTTCGTCCCACTTAAATCGTCGCTTGAGATAGTTCATTTTCTTTGGGCTCAGCAAATTCCGATGCTGCATCTGCCCCACGACAATGCCCGCCGATACGCCTATCGAATAAGCATAACGAATGATGCGCTCGCTCTTTGCGGAAAGATCCGCGAGTTCGTCTCGGCGGCTAGGAGGGATAAGCACATCGGCAGCAAAGGCGTTGGCTTCCGCTTCCAGCTCTCCCGAAATGCCCGGCTCGCCATCGACAAACGTCATGGACGATTTGTGCAACAAAAGGTGGCCGAGCTCATGGAAGAACGTGAACCAAAAGTGATCGTCTGAAAGATATCTGAAGCTCAGTATGACCATAGCCTTGTTGCGTGATATGAACCGAGTGGCCCCACTTGCCCTGCAGCCTGCTGGCGCGCGAACAAATACGACCGCGACGCCAGCATCGGCGCACATCTTCCTGACGCGCGGCAGAAAATAATCCGGCGACTTGGCCTTGGTGAGAATCCTAATCTCAGGCAACAATTTTCGAAGTCGGTCGGGCTGCCAGCTTGCGCATGAAATGGCAGCAGCCTCAATTTCTCCTCGTCGAAGCCAAGCCGATATTGCGCCGACTTTCGAAGTAAACGATGGCGACGTTCGGAACGCCGTTTCTTTCATCGACTGTTCATACCTGTCGCTCCATTCTTGCGGCGTGCTCACACCGAAGTACGCGAGGTATGCACGAATAAGCTCGTCTTGCTTTGGGTGACGGTTCACCCAGCCATATTGTGCCATGTCCCGATGCGGGAATAGCTTGATCCAGTCCGATCCGCTCTCCCTCGGAATCGCACTGGCGGCACGAGAGAGCGCTTCGAAATATTTGACCTGACGAGCCCGCCAAAACGAGGGGGTTGCCCCAACGTGCCGCGAAAGTCCCGTCGCCAAATGCTCATCGACAGCAACACTACCTGATAGCAGCCCGTTGATCGTTGCTGTGTTGCAGCCGAGCAATTTTGCCAACGTCTCCGACGTGAGCGCACGCTCCTCCATCAAGCTCAAAAGTGTGTCGCCAGGCTTGGAGAACCAATCAGGCTGGAAAGATGCTTCAGGCATCAAGTCTCTCAATCGCTGCAATCATCAACCTAGTAGTGTTCGGCCAGTCAGGAGGAACGGCACTGGCCCCGAGGTTACGAGGATGTCCCGGCCTGAAAACTAGACAATAACCTATCCCCAAATCAAAACACTTCTCGTACTCCCCGCGATCCGTTATGCGACTGCGAAACGTCGCCGCGAAGTCGGGAAAATTATCGAAAGCCTCAATGTCCGCCAAAACGCGCGCAAGTTCCAGCGCCGCATCATCGCCCAATTTGGCCCTTGCTTCGCTGCGCTTCTCGCAGATATCCCGCAATTCGGGGGTGAACGATGAAAGCTCCAAACAAATGCCCTTGAAATCGGATAAAGCCGCATAATCCTGCTCGCGCAAGAGCTTCGGGTGGAGATGTTACCATATATCTGATTCGTGCAACTAATACGGGTATAGCGCCCGCCGTCGCCCCCGCTGGGGAGTGAGAGGCGACGGCGAGCCTGCCCGCCACGCCCGGTAGGAAGCCGGGCTGCGGGCTCTGTGCTGTTATTCTGTGACGGACACCTGCACAGTGGCCCGGCCGGATCGTGAAAGTTATCAAAAGCCGATCCGGAGAAGCCTCCGCGCGCTGTGGACCGACCACGCGGAGGGAATGGTTCATGCCGCGTTCGCGATCGAGCGAACGCTGATCCCCAAGACCGCATTTGGAGAAGCGATTGGACGCCGAGGGATCACTTGGTTCTGTTCTTCGGCTGCCATGATGAGCTGTTCTTCAAGCCGCTCCAGTTCGTAAAGGCGGTCTTTCAGGTCACGTAGGCGCTCGGACTTCTCCGACGCTGTGAGCGCGAGCCTGGGCTCGGGCATTCCGTCAATGAGTTCATTCAGCTTTCGCTCGAACCCCTTCGGATCGAACCACGCGAGGGCGGCGGCGATATCGAGGATAGGCGCCGTCGCATTGTCCAAATACGTCTGGAACTGGACAGTGAATGCGTCGTGCGTCGCGGTGACGGCTGGACGCGCAAGATGTCCGCGCAGTTCAATCCATTCTCTGACTCGCTGCTTCACCTCGGAGCGTGGCGGAGCCGACTGATCGACACGAATTCGCTCGGAGACGGCACCGATGATCTCGCCACGTACACGTTCAACAGCAGCGAGATAGCTTTCGCCGTCTCGCAGTTTCAAGCGCACCGGCTTGGCCTCCGTCAGCTGTACGTTGGCCGGTAGCCGTTCAAGGTAAGCTCGGAGCCGTGCATTCAAGCCAGCGAGATCGTGATGCCTATCTTGATGTTGCTGGTGCGAGTTCTGAAGCGTCACCAACTCACGACGCATGGCCTTAAGCCTATCATCGTCAGCCGGATTGTTCCCAATTGCGCGCTCGATATCGCTGATGCGAGCAACTGTCGAATGCATCAGCACGTAAGCTTGCCGCTCTTGATCAGCAAGCCGTAAAATCTTGTCGTGCACCTTCGCGGGAAGCGTAGGGCTGGTGCTCATGTTTTACCTTCCTGATGTTATGAGGCCCGCCAGTATGACGAGCCTCGTTTCTCACTGCTTCCAACTATCTTCTAGACGCTTGTCCCGGCAGGCCAACAGTTCGTCGTGCGTGAGAGTGCCCGGACGCGTGTCGCGCGACTGAGCTAACTGCTGATCGATGACCCGAGGCGGATTACGCCAGGCATTCGAAAGTGCAGCATCACGCTGATCGCGGAGGCGCTCTCGTTCCGTGCCCGCCGCAGCATCCAAAACGCCAAAGCCGGGCCGATGGCCTGCTCCGTGCGCGTCAAACTGTTCGATACGCTTTGCCGTCCGTGCGGCTGCCATGGCCGCCATCAGAGCCGGATTGCCGTTGTCCATCAGCCGAACTGGAACGCGCATGACATCGCCATCTTCGACGATGTTGCTGCGCGTGACGCGTTTGCCATTCCGGTCGATGATTTCGTGGTCGTTGGTATTCATGTCAAAGTCCTCGTGAAGTTAGAAAGCCGCTTAGTCTTTCTGCGCCGAAACTGCGCTTTCGCTCCATCTCCTCATCGGAAATCGCCCAGCTGTAATCGGCCACGAACTTTCGCGTGCGGAGACCCGTAACTGCGCCAGCCACGACGTTCGCTATATCGTCGTGACCGTTAGGAGCATGGTCGATGCTGTCTTTGCCGGATCGCGCAGTTCTGCGCTCCAGCCCGCACAACTGATTGATCAATTTCGGATGATCGAGGAGATCGACCTTCTTCGACATCAGCAACGGCAGGAATTCGCCGTAAATCGCACTCTTGGGCTTTGCGGCGGGCTCATATGTGATGCCGTGCTCGCGAAACTGTTCGCGGGGCCATTCCCCCGCGTATCTGTCTCCCGAGACTTTGCTGATGGCATACGCCTTTATATCGGCGCTGCACTTTTCGACGACTTCGCGGGGACTGAATGGCGGCTTAAACTCCCGCACCAGATCGAGCACCGATACGCCGTTCTCCGAGTGCGCTATCGCAAGCGTGAAGGAGTCCCTACCAGAGCCTCCAGCCGCATCGACGAAAGCGCTGTACCTGAACTGAGCCAGATAAGGCCGCTCGCGCTCGTCCGATGTGACGGCCTCGACTGCCTCGCGTGCAATAAAGGCCTCGACGTCAATCCGGAACTGAGCGCCATATTCTGCTGCCGCGGAAACTGGATCACGCTCGTACTGCTCGGCGAGGAACGCGGGATCAATCGAGGGGTTCATGACCTCGGTTGCGGCTTGCCAGCTTAAAACGCGAGGATCATCCTTACCGTGGTACTGACGATAAGCATCGTACAACACGCCCCGACGAGCGTAAGGTGACGATGCTAGCAGCAGCATTGATCGACCTGCGAGGGTCGCCATGCTGGGCCTGATTGCATTGATGACCTCGACGTCGGGGTTTGCCCCCTCGTCATTCCAGAACGCTATCTCGTCGCACAGCGCTGCCACAACGGTTCGGCCGCGAACTGAACGGAAAGATGCCGTGACGATCTCGATGGAGATGGAGTTCGCCAGTTCGATGCCCCATTGCGTCTCACGCTGCACTTTGCGCGAGAGCATCGGGACTTTCTTGATGAAGCCACGCACATAGCGCAAGATGACGCGGGCTTGATCCCTGTCTGCCGCGAGAACCTGGACGACACCAAGCTCGCCTTCGTCGAGATACTGGCGATAGTCATGGAAAGCAGCGAGCCATGTCGCGATCAGTGCGAGGATGCGCGACTTGCCGCCGCGTCTGCCGATAACGAGGACGCATTCACGAGCCTGTTCGGTCGGAGGATCGGTGCGGCCTGTACAGGCTCGATAGATCGCAAGTTCCTCGTCCGACATCGGCAAGCCGAAGGCCGCACAGATGAAGCTTTTCCAGCTCAACCAGCTTTCCGGATCGGGGAAGAACTTCGCGAACACATTGGGGTCCGCGATTGCGTCCAGCAGTGTGAAGTCGCGAGAGCGAGGAGCCGGAAGCTTGATTGGTCTTTGAGGTGTGGCGGTGGTCTGAGTGTCGTCAAGGCGTTCACGATGACGACGAGTGCTCATCAATCCCCCGATAGTATGAATGCCATGGCGACTGCATTGTCATGCTGGATCGCCTCGGCCTCTGTCATCGCCCGGTCGAGTGTGGCCGATGCTGAGCCGGGATCGAGCGTGAATGCCGCGCTGACGATGCTGCCTTGTGCAGATGCGTCCATCTCAGTCCCCCATGCGTTCACCGTGTGAATGACGAGAGCCGCCACGCTTGGCATATTCCAGCGGGTCTAGATCGTCGTCATCATCATCACGCTTGACGGCGGTCAAGCCAGCGTCTCGCATATGGCGTCGCATCGAGTTTGCGATGCGCTGATACTCAACACGGTCTTTCGTCGTGAACTTGCCAGACTGCGCATATTCGGCCTGCAAGTCTTCAAGCTGGCATTGGAGCAGCGCTATGTCCCGAATCAGCGCACGCTGGGACTCCGTGATGTTGCCCTCGCCTCCTGCGTCATGGATGTAGATCGTGACCAAGTCTTTGAAGCGCATGCCGTGAGCGGTGCGTAGATCAAGCCGCTCAGCGAACAAGCGCGCTCCTGACGTGACGGCAGAGCGTGTTCGCGTTGTCTTCTTCAGGGTGCCATGCATCTTCGGTCTTCCCGCGTTCCTCGATCAATCCATGCGCAAATACGGCATCTGCAAAATGAACCTGATTTGGGCGCGAAACGTAACCTCGGACCTCGCCTCAGGACTAGCCCCTTGGCAGAAAGCCACTAATGACAGGGCTTTCTATGCTTCGCCACGTGATAGAGAGTCATGAGAACTCGCCGCACTCGCCCAAATCAGGCGGCGCAAGGGACGCGCGTCGATAATTTCTCGACGCAACGGAATGTGTGGTTCGCACCAAAAATGGGGATGTAAATCTGGCGTCCGCGTCCCCCAGTCCTGCCCTCACCCTCGCCGCTTCTGATCGCGCTGATGCCGGCGCCGATAACGTTCAAGCCGCTGTTTGTCCAGCAATCCTTCCTCGATCAGGAGCTTCACAATCTCGCGCATCTCCGAGCGAACATTGCTGACGGTGATGCCACTGACCGAAATGCCGCCGCGCTGCAATTCGTCGTGCACCTCGCGGAATGAATCAGATTGAAGCGTGAGGCAACGGATTTTGTTCTTGAGTCCCTGTCCAGTGATCTCCCGCGCCGTCGTCGTTTCTCCTTTTTGGGCTTCTTGCTGACGGTGTTTCGGCTCCGGCCGCTTCGGTCTGTTTGTCTTCGATGTCAGCGTGCGTGGAATTTCATCGAGTCGCATGCGACGTCGTTTGGCTCCCGGGCCAGCGTGATCATAGAGGCCCTCATCATCCCGTGCGCCCATCTAGGTCCTTTCCGTCATCCGTGATTCATTTTGGGGCGGCTTCCTGCGCAGCGGAGCAGTTCCTGGGCGGCATTGCGTCGATCCGCGGTCCTGTGCCCCGATCCCGCGCAAATCGCTTCCATGCTGCTTCCCTATTTCTCCGGGTGTGTGACGCGCGCATGGAGTCGTTCCCGGACGATGCTGCGTCGCGTTGTTCCCGTGGCTAGATAGCTGCTCAGCGTCTCCCAATGTCTCTTGTCGTCGTTCCGACGCTCCGAGATCGTTTTCATCAGCCGGATGAAAATCGGGTCTGCTGGTACGAGCGTGGCGGGGGCGGCTTTCTCGCACCGCCGTTTGTGGGAGCGCTTCCTGTCACGGGCGAGGCGCTCTTCCCTCTTCTGCCGAGACTCCGGGCTGTAGACGAAAACCATCGCCTTCCTGCAGCGAGGGTGCTTGCCCTCTTTCATTCTGAGGCTGTCCAATCTTTCTCGCTTCATTTTTCCTTTCTCCATTGATCGAACGAAGTGAGGATCGGCGCGCAGCGCCATTTCCTTCTTACAAGTGTGCTCTCAATACAGTGTGATCTAAACAGATGTATTCTATATAGGGAGGCGGCTTGAATTCCATTTGTGCCTCTCTTGCAGCGGTTTCTTTCATTTATCGTCACACTCAATCGCGTCAGCAGGACGGAAGCACCACGTCAGCAGGACGGAGCATTTCTCCAAGCCACGTCAGCAGGACGGAGCGTGACAGGAAAAACCGCGTCAGCAGGACGGAAGCGTTATTCATGGGAACGCCCTCGGCGAACCTGGCCGAAATAGACGCGATCATCCTCAATCTTCATAGCGTAGTGGCTCGGAATGTCATTCCAGCGTGGCGAGTACTTGGTCTGGTTATGCTCGATGCAATTGATGACGGCCCATAACGCGCGATCAAGCCGACGTGCCTGCTCAAATGGAGCGCAGGGTGTCATGCCGATCCAATCGCACAATTTGGACAGCCTGATGTACGGGCCGTCGCTCATCGCCCGTAGGAACAGCAGTAGATGCAGCGCCGTTCTGGATTTCGTCGGGAGCGGTATCGGCACTTTGACTCTCGGGAGATCGCGATCAATCCAATCACCCGATACCGCGAACCGTATCTTTCCCTCATCGAGGATGCGATAGTTGATCAAGGGAGCGGGCTTGTTGTCGATAATTGGCTTCCGCAGTCTCGCGAGCGCTGCGTCCATCTTGGACAAGTTCGCGGCGCTGTCAGACAAACCGGAATGGGCCAGCATCGTGGATGCCGAAAGATCAAACCGCAAGATGACGGGTGGACGTAACGTGGTCTTCAATTGCGCGAGACGTGCACGGTAGCCGCGGCTTCTCGCTTGCTTTGCGAGTGCTCCATATTTCCTTCCATGCTTTTGCTGATATCTGACCATTGCGCGGTCACCCGCGGGCTTCGCCTTGAGATCGAGCGTCTCTAGCCATCGTCTGGTCGCGCCTCGTATCAATCCTGCGAGCAACGAGAATTCGATGATGCCGAGACCGAACTGCGCCGGGTTCTGTGTCAGGGCTCGCGGGATCATCGCGAACGTCTCTTTGGGCCTAGTAGTCTTCGGCGCTGATCTTTTTCTCGATTGATCCCGCGCGATCGTCGGCTTGTCGGCCGGTCGCTTCTTGGATACGATTGTCATTGTTGATGTCTTTCGCGGACGTCAGTGATGATGACGCACAATGAGGCCCCGCCCAGTTGACGCTGAGCGGGGTCGTTGCATTTTCACGATGACGTTGATGGAGTTCTGACGATGCTCGGTGCGACGCTAACTTTGCGCGCCGACGATGCGATTGATGTCCGCGAGCCGATAAAACACGGTGCGGGCTTTAGGGTGCAGGCGGATCACGACCAACGAACCGCCTCGGCCCTCTTCCAACTTTTTTACGGAGTCGGGATGATAGCCGAGGATTGCAGCGGCCTCCTTGCGCGAGACGAGCTTTCGTACTTCGGTGATCTCCTTCAGCTTGTTTGGTCCGCGAGGAACAACGGTGCGGACGGGCTTCTTCGACTTCTCCATGACAACAATCCAATAGCTACCGCATCCCGCCCAACCATGATGAACGAGCCTGCGCGCCACTCCTGTGGCCTGCATTGAATGTGACAAATCGATTAATCGCGATCAACGGTGACGCGCCGCGAATTAGGACGATCTTACAGGGGCTTACCGCGGACGCAGGAAAATCTTTTCCAGTTATGAAATCCCATTAGGGAAAAACGCGCTGGGGAGCAGCATGGAGCGGTTCTCCTCGTCCTCCGCGTCTGGGGCGTGTCCGCGCAGATTTCCTCACGGATGCTGCTCCTGCTGCGCTGGACGTTATCGCGAGATGGGCACTACGTTCCCTGCGCCTCGGGGCTCCAAGATGCGGCCAATCAGCGTCGAGAGGGCGACAAGCCCCTGTGCTCGCTCGTTGTCGTAGCTGTGGCGATCGTAAGTGCCCTCTACGCCCTTGATCGCATGTCCCAGGACACGTTCCGCAATGTCAGGCCGGACCTTCGCGCGTGACATCAACGAGCGTGCTGTCCGCCGGAGGTCATGGAGAATCCACCAAAGCCGTTTCAGTTCAGCTTTCAACTTCTTCTTGGCCTTGTCGTCTTTCTCGGCCTCAATGGCCGCAAACAGCGCTCTGATCTTCGCGACGAATGCCAACATCGATTTGTCGTCACGTTGAACGGCGACGGAATGGAGTTCCTCCAACATCCGCTTGTCGAGGGCCGCCTTGCCCTGACTGAACGCTGTCAGTGACCCAAAGTATTGGCCCGGCTTGCCGCGTTGTCCGACAGTGGCTGCGGAGAAGACGAAGTCATTGATTAGAAGTTCTCGTTGCGCCTCGATGATCGCGAGTGCAGCCTTGGGCAGCTTCAATCGTTCGGCGTTGCCCTTCTCACGATCTTCGGTCGCGATTGACCAGACGTCGCGGTTGAGGTCATCCCACTTCATCGTGGCGACCTTGGTCCGACGCTGGGCTGTCAACAACAACAGCTTGCAGAAGTTTCCAAACGTCCCCAACCCTTCGCAGGCCTTCCACATGGCCCTGATTTCATCATCGCTGAGAATTCGTTCGCGGGTGTGGTCGCTCGGGTTCTCGATCCGGGCCAAGCCAGGTCGCATGGGGGAGTTATAGTCGTCATGGGAGACACTATACTTCGCCATCATCCGGCGCAGCACCGCGAGCGTGAGGTCTGCGGTTCTTTGTCCCCGAGTCTCCTCGATATCGTCAAGAAGGTTCGACACGTCCGATCGTTTGATTTCTTCAAACGGCTTTTTTCCCCAAACCGGGTAAAGCTTCTCGACCATCCTGCGGATTTGGGAGGCTGTCCGCAGCTTTCCGTCAACGAAGCGCTTGAGATAGCGCTCGGCGACGACCTCGAAACTTTCCCGGCTTGCGTCGGCTTGCTTCGCCCTGTCGGCTAGGATGCTATCCTTGTTGGACTTGAACCTCGCGGCCGCATTGCGCGCAGCTTTCACACCCATATGATCCGAAGCGCCGGGCCGGAAATAGCCAAGGTGCTCCGTTCGCATCTTGCCGAGCGCCTTATTGTAAAAGCTGACGCGCCAAGCCCTGGAGCCAGACACGTTGAGCACCAGTATCAACCCGGATGGCTTCTCGTCCCGGTATGTGGTCTGCACGGCTTCCCCCTCACGCAATTTGAGCTGGAGTTTGGGGATGTCCAGCTCCGTGAACAAACAGACGAGGTCGTTGACAACTTCCTCAACGCCATTCCTTTTTCGAGTCTTGGTCTTTTTGCGACGGCCCTTCGTGGACTCCCTTGACTTGCCCTTAGTGTCCGAGAGCGATACGTCGCTCTCCTCCAAATGCTTCCGCAGCAACCGCAGGGCATTGTCGGCTTCATGCTCGTTTGCATTCCCCTTCACGTGGGCGAGGAGCTTAAGGGCGCGATCGAGTTTGGCTTTCGCATCGCGGGGAGGCCGATTGTCCGGGTCAGTCATGGATCACGATGCTAGGTTTGAGGTTACGTTTCGAGGGCTCTTTGACGATCCCGGACGATCATCCGCGATCCCTCGAATTTTAGGCTAACTTCTTGATAAGTTGAAGGTTTCGTTTCCACCAATCATCGCCAATCAAGGCCAATCAACGAGTCTCATGGATGAGCAATCCGCCCCATCATCATCTGAAATCCAGTCCCGAAACCTGCCATTGGGGCTTCTTCGAAGCAAAGCTGAAACCGGTCCTGACCATCGCGAGCGGCGACGAGGTCACGATCGAGACCGTCAGCGGCGGCCCCGACGTGGTGCCGGACCGCGGCAAGTTTTATGTGCCGCCGGAGCTCGACGACATTCATGCGAAGAACGAGCGGATGGTGCCCGGGCACATCCTGACCGGCCCGATCGCGATCAGCAGTGCCGAGCCCGGCGACGTGCTCGAGGTCGATATTCTCGACGTCCAGCTCCGGCAGGACTGGGGTTACAATCTGATCAAGCCGCTGTCCGGCACCCTGCCCGACGATTTCCACGAGACCCGCATCCTCAACATCCCGCTCGATCGCGCGCGCATGGTCGGCCGCATGCCGTGGGGGCTCGACCTGCCGCTGAAGCCGTTCTTCGGCGTGATGGGCGTGTCGCCGCCGCCGGCCTGGGGCCGCATCTCCTCGCTGATCCCGCGCGCGATGGGCGGCAATCTCGACAACAAGGAGCTCGGGGCCGGAGCCAAATTGTATCTGCCGGTGTTCGTGCCGGGCGCGCTGTTCTCCTGCGGCGACGGCCATGGCGTGCAGGGCGACGGCGAGGTCTGCGTCACCGCGATCGAGACCGCGCTCGCCGGCCGCTTCCGCCTGACCCTGCGCAAGGATCTCAAGCTCGCCTATCCGCGCGCCGAGACCGCCGACCATTACATGACCATGGCGATGGATCCCGATCTCGACCAGTGCGTGGTGCGGGCACTGCGCGACATGATCGTGCTGCTCGGCGAGAAGCGCAATCTGTCGCGCGAGGACGCCTATACGCTGTGCAGCCTGGCCGCCGACCTGCGCGTCACGCAGACGGTCAACGGCTCCAAGGGCATTCACTGCATGATCGCCAAATCGGTCGTTCACGGCTGACGGCCGATCGATAAGCCGCACTTGTGTTCCGGAAGCGCGGCTCGATACAATCCCCCTCCCAACGAACAAAAGTGGACGGGGACGAATATGCTGAAGGACAGGCTTTCTCCGGCCGACGAGGCTGCGCGCGACAAGGAGATGCAGGAGACGCTCGCCGCCTGCCCGCGCATCCTCGATCTCATTGCCCGCGGTCCGCAGGGCGCGCCTGAGGCGGAAGCCGCGATCTATCTGCGTTCGCCGCTCGATCCCAACCCGGTCGTGATCTCGAACGATCATTTGATGGGCTGCATCAAGGCGGCCGAGAACTATTTCCGCAGCCAGGGCATCGGCAAGGACGACGCGGTCGCCGTCCTGCTCCCGGCCTGTCCCGCGACCGTGGTCGCGATCTTCGGCGCGGCCGCCTGCGGTGTCGCCGAGCCGCTCAATTTGCTGTTCACGCGCGAGGCGATTGTCGCGCAGCTCAACGCCATCAAGGCAAAGCTGTTGCTGGCGCCGCCGCCGGGCACGCCGGGCGGGCTCTATGAGCGGGTCGAAGGCCTGCAGCGCGAGGTGCCGTCGCTCAAGCGCATCGTGATCGTGCCGCTCGACGGCAGCATTGCGTTCGACGGCGAGGTGCTGCGGCCTGATCCTGCGTGGCGCGACGACTACGGCAAGTCCAAGGACATGAGCGAGGCCGACCGCGTCGCGGTAATGCTGCCGACCGGCGGCACGACAGGTCATCCCAAGGTGGCGCAGCTCACCAACCGCGCGATGGTCGCCTCCACCGTATCCTCGCGCATGGCGCTCGATTTCCATCGCGGCGAGCGCGCGATGATCACGCTGCCGCTGTTCCATGTCGGTGGCTTGTTCTGCACGACGGCCAATTGCCTTTCCGCCGGCACGACGATTTTCATCCCCGGCCCGGCCGGCGCCCGCGATCCGTCACTGATCACGCACTTCTGGAAGATCGTCGAGAAATACCGCGTCAACATCTCCGGCAACGTGCCGACCACGCTCGGAGCGCTGGCGGACATCCCGGTCGCGGACAGCGACATCTCGACCCTCCGCGTCACCGCCACCGGCGCCTCGATCTGCCCGCCGGAAATCGAACGGCGTTATCTCGCGACCTGGGGCGGTGCCTGCATCCAGCAGCTCTACGGCATGACCGAGCTCGCCGGCGCCATCACCCACGACGTGCACGGCGTCAAGCCACGCGCCGAGAGCGTCGGCACCCGCAATCCGCTGGTCGAGCTCGCGATCCTCGAAGGCGGCAAGCTGCACACCGGGCCGTGGCCCTCGCCGGTCGGCGAGCTCCTGACCAGGGGCCCGCAGGTATTCGCCGGTTACGTCGACAAGAAGCAGACCGAAGAGGCGTTCCGCGACGGCTGGCTGCGCACCGGCGACATCTGCCGGATCGACGCCGACGGCTTCGTCTACATCCTGGGCCGCGCCAAGGACGTCATCATCCGCGGCGGCCATAACATCGACCCGCGGGCGATCGAGGATGCCGCGCTGGCGTTTCCGGGCGTGGCGCTGGCCGCGGCCGTCGGGCGTCCCGACACCTACGCCGGTGAAGTGCCGATGCTGTTCGTCTCGGCACAGCCCGGCGCCCATATCGATCCGAACGCGCTCGCCGCCTTCGTGCAGGACAACATCCTGGAGCCGCCCGCGCGGCCGCGCGTGGTGTCGGTGATCCCGGAGATGCCGGTCACGCCGGTCGGCAAGATCTTCAAGCCGAAGCTGCGCGAGATCGCCGCCGGCGAAGCCGCGCGCGAGCTGCTGGCTCGGGAAGGCTTGTCCGGCGAGGTCAGTGTCGAGGCCATCACCGACCCGTCCCGCGGGCTGTACCTGAGCGTGAGCGCGCCTGCGGACAAGGCCGAAACAGCTGAGCGGCTTCTCAAGAAGTTCCCAGTCAAGGTCGAGTTACGGCCATAACAAACTGATTCATATATCTAATTTTACCAAAGCGCCGCGTCGGAACCAGCTTCCGGCGCGGGCGAGCGTGCGCGTGCCGTTTCACAGCTCATGGCTTGACGGACTGCCATACTCCTAAATAGACTCTAAATAGATACTTTTCAGTACAGGCGTTCAGGGTTAAGCGTTTTCTCATGGCTACAGAAAAGGCCGAAACCGACCGCGTCCCGGTCACATTGGCGCTCTCGACCATTGGTTATCTCGAGAAGCTGGTGAGACAGGGCACCCACGGCACGAGCGTCCCGGGCGTCGCACGGACATTGATCGAGGAAGGCATTCGGCTCGCCATCAAGGACGGGTTGCTTGCAATCCGCGACAACGGACGCACGCCCTGACGACGTGTGCGTCGGCGCGGCGGTTCAACAGAACGTGGAACCGTCAAAATGATTACCATCGAGCCGACCTGGACGCCGGAGCGCGTCGACCAACTCAAGATCTACTTTGAAGCCGGCCTCTCCTGCCGCGACATCGCCGTCAATATCGGCGTCAGCCGCAATGCGGTGATCGGCAAGCTGTCGCGGCTGAACCTCACGCGCACGACGCCGGACGAACGCCGGGCAAGGCGGAAGAAATCCACCGCGCACACCGCGCACGCCGCGCAACGGGCGACCGCGAAGCAGCAGCTCCAGTTGCTGCAGGCGGCCTACGAACAAGAGCCCGACGATGCGACGATCGTCAGCGCCAACAACTGCTCGCTGTTCGAGCTGAGCGAGCAACGTTGCCGCTGGCCGATCAGCACGCCGGGCGCCGACGATTTCTGCTTTTGCGGCAACACGCCGCTCGGCGGCATGCCCTATTGCTCCGGGCATTGCCGCCTCGCCTATCAGGCGGGGTCACGGCAGCGCGCGATGCGCGGGTAGCGTTTCGCGCGACGCACACCGCGTCAAAACGGGAAGCAGGTCCGGTTCTGATCCATCAGAACCGGATCGCTGGTTCACCCGACCTTCCAGCCGGTCGCCGCCACGATGCCCTGGTAGAACTCCGGCGTGTAGGCCTGCTCCGGGGTCTTGCGCACACGCTCGTCGAGCAGATGCGCATCGTCGCCGACCAGGATACGCCAGCGTTCGGCCTTCACGCCGTCGAGGATGATCTTGGCGGCGGCAGCCGCCGAGGTCGGTGCCTCGTCATGGAAGATGCGAGCGCGGTCGAGCGCGAGCTGCTGGATGTCGGCATCCGACATCTTGGCGACGTCGATGCCCTGCCCTTGCAGACGCTGGCGGGCCTGCTTGAGCTCGTCGGGATTGAGCTGGTCGGCGCCGTTCTGCACCTTGCGCGAGTTCGATACGATCGAGGTGCCGATGTGACCGGGCATCACCACCGAGCATTTGACATGCGGCGCGTTGAGCCGGAGATCGTTGATCATCGCCTCGGTGAATCCCTTCACCGCGAACTTCGCCGCGCTGTACGCGGTGTGCGACACGCCCATGCCGACCGAGGCCCAGAAGCCGTTGACGCTCGAGGTGTTGACGATATGCGCCTCGTCGGCCTTCACCAGCAGCGGCAGGAAGGTGCGGACGCCGAGATAGACGCCGCCCCAGCAGATGTTGAAGGTGCGCTCCCACTGCTCGCGCGTGTTGGTGAACAGGCTGCCGCCACCGCCGATGCCGGCATTGTTGAACAGCAAATGGATCTTGTCGGTCGCCTGCTGCTCGATCAGCTCATCGCGAAAGCGCTTGTAGTGATCCTCGATCGAGACGTCGGCAACGTGGGTGGTGATGCGCAGGCCCTGCGGCAGCTTCTCGACCTCGCAGAGCCGCTTGGTCTCGGCCATCGCCTCGGCCGAGACGTCGCACATCGCGACATTGCATCCTTCAGCAACGAGCTGCCGCGCCAGCTCGCGCCCCATGCCCGTGCCGCCACCGGTGATGACGGCAATCTTTCCGGCAAAATCCTTCATGTGAGATCCGTTCCTTCCTTGATTCTTCTTGCCCTGCTTGTTCTTGGTTTCGGCTGGAGCGCGGATCGCAGTCGCAGCCGCTTGGCTGCGGCACTCTACATCACCGAATTATCGCGCAGCAACGGCGCCCGCCCTTCACGCGCAAGTGTGCCGGCAGCAGCAGATCGAGGCAGCCGGCGCTGTAACGAAGTCATTCCGCGCAGCGAACAATCCGACATCGACAAGCGGAGACAACGATCGTGCAGATCTGAATGGATTGGTCGTAACGACGCTGATGGCGATCGCGGCCGGCATTGCCGTTACAGCCGCTGCCGCCGAGGTCACACCGCCGAAGCCCCGCGACGGCGCCTGCGCCGACGGCTCACGCTGATCAGATCAGACAAGGGCAGAAGCGGCGTGGCGCAATACATCGTCATCGCATGCGCGCGATCAGATGCGATGTCGCCCGATCTCGAACGCTTGTCCGCGCCCCCGTTGAACGCCAGGTCGGACGCCGGACCGCTCCGCGCTATTCGGCCGTCTCGATCCGCACGGGCGCGCGCCGTCGCAGCACGCCGCTGGCAACGCTCAAGACAAGCTTGAGCAGGCCGCGCCACGAGAAGTCGATGACAACCTCATGGTGCCGCAATCCCTTGCCACCCTTCACCAGCCCGAGATCCCGGATCAAGCAGTAATGGCCGCTGCTCATCCGAGCCAGGCGGCTGTTCTTGAAGCGTCCCATGAATGACGAGAATGCACTGCGGATCGATTCCGTCAAATCTTGACGACATTGAATCGATGAGATGGTGCGGGCCCTGCTGCGAGCAGCTGTTTGCGACCGTCGCGCGCGTCACGATCCCCCGCGCCTTGAATCAAAAACCTCCGGCAGGGCATTGCCGGAGGTTTGGGAGGCTTAGCATGAGCTAAGAGCCATCATTCAATGTGTTGGCCGCCACGTATATAGTTTAGTAGATCAGGTAAGTAAATAAATTTGCCGCGAATGAATCGCATGGCACGTCTTCGTTGTTCGCCTGGACCGAAATGACGCAGCCAATCTTCCGCTACCTATTCCAGTCAGTGAAAAACCCCGGCAGTTGCCTGCCGGGGTTCTGTAGGATCGTGATCAGATCAACCGGTATTACCAGTTGCGCTGAGCGCGGAGGAGCATCTGGACAGTGTCCTGATCCTTCAGCTCGTAGATCGCCGAAGGCTTGCCGACCGCGGCAGCGGACGTGGTGATTACGCCCGAATACTTCTGATCGAGATGCGAGTAGGTCACGTCGGCCGAGAAGGTCAGGTTCTTGACCGGGGTCCAGCGCGTGATCACACCGATCTGCGCGATGTTGTAGTCGGGGTTGCAGTTGGTCACGCCAGCGCCACCGGCGAACGCGGCACGGAAGGTACCACCCACGCCGCCAACGCCGCAGATGAGGGCCTTGGCCGTGTCGTTGTACGAGATAGCAGCGTAAGCACCGTAGATGCTGGTGTTCCAGTAGGGATCCCAGTTGTGGGTGTACGCACCGCGCATACCCCAGGTCTTGATGCTTTGCTGCTGGCCGCCGGGGCCGAACACCGTGTCAGGCGCAGTGCCGAAGCCGACGCTGCCATACGCACCCGGGAGGTTCGAACCGCTGTAGATCGCGATCGAGCCGGCCTGGCTGGCCAGGTCCTGGATGTTGTAACGGGTCGCACCGTCGGTGTAGACGCCCTGGATGTTGATGGTGTCGCCGGGTCCGGTCGGGATGTTCTTGATCGACAGGGCCAGCGCACCAGCCCAGCCCCACTTGTCGTCCGGATGGCCGGTCAACTCGGTGCCGCCGTAGTAGGCTGCGTGATTGTCATGCGCCGCGACCGACGCCTGGAAGATACCCCAAGCCTGGTCCACCTTGAGCGCGGCGATGAAGTCCGGCGCAATCGTGCCGGCGAAGTCGCTCGAGCCATAGGCACCACCGGCGCCGAGGTTGTTCACGCCGGCCTGGGAGTACGCCACCTGATCCTGCGCCGACAGAGCCAGCGAGACGCCGTTGCCGAACTGCGCGGTGTAGGTGAACTGGTTCACGCCGTTGGTGGTGTTCACGCCGCCGACGAGACCGTCATAGTTGTTGCCCGGATAGCCCGTCCATGGAGCGGCGAACTGCGAGACCGCCTTACCCATGGTGAAGCCGGCGAACTGGATGAAGGCGTAGTAGACGCCGACCGAACCGGCCGCAACGTTGCCCGAGCTGGCGTTGTTCGGAGCAGAGGACGTGCCGATCGGCGAATAGATCGTCGAACCGGCGGCAGCGCCCGGACCGTAGCTGTCCGAGGTCCAGGTGAACACCGCATCGAAGTAGGTACGGACCACGCCGTACTCGGTCGCGGTGCGGGTATCGATGTTCAGGTCTTCACGAGAACGCCAGGTGTAGCCGTTGGTGAAGCGGTTGTTGGCACCGCTGGCGCCATTGTAGTTCGGGCCGTAGACGCTGTTGCCGTTGATGACCAAGTCGGCGCGCACGTAGCCGCCGAGCTTGATGCAGGTGTCGGTGCCGGGGATGTAGTAGAAGCCCGGACCATAAAGCGAGCAAACCTTCACGTATTCGACCGCTTTGGCCTTAACGGGAAGATCGGCCGCCTGTGCCCCGCCGACCGCGACCAGCGCAGCGGCCGAGCCCAGAATAAGGCTCTTCGCCAATTTCATATCAAACCTCCAAGTTGCTCATATGCGTAGAGTCCGGGTCGCGAGCGCCCCGTGATCCTCCCGCATTGTCCAAGACCGTTTTCCCCAAACCTCGCACCCTCAGATCAATCTGTGGTGTGCGACGGACTTGAACGATCACCGCAACGGGACGATCGAGATTCCCCTACCGCCGGGTTCAATATGCATGGGCGAGTTGCCCAATCAAAATAGTTTATAAAGTCAGGAATACGAATGCGGCCACACTGTGTCTCGCCGGCAACGCTCGACTTAAGCCCCTTACCTGCATGGGCAAATTTGTCGCACCCCAAATAGCCGAACGGTCACATACGCATCATAATTGCTTTACGTTCACTTGCCTTCCTGAGCGACTTACTAGAAAAAAAGTCCCGCCGACGCGGGAATCAAGAAATAAATCAGCACAAAGCTGAGTCGGCACCTAGGGAAGGGGAAGCTGTGTCAGTGACCAGGAAGGATCAGGCGCGTCTGCGCGCCATCGAGAATCTCGACATCATCAAGCGCTTTACGCTCGAGATCTCGTCCATCAACTCGCATCTTGAACGGGTCCGCCAGCTCTGGGGCAAGGCGCTTGGCGTCAGCGGTCCGCAATGGATGATCCTGATCGCGATCTCGGACCTCGACAAGGATGACGGCGTGCCGATCAACGTGGTGTCGAAGCTGCTGCATGTCGATCCGTCGTTCGTGACCACGCAGTCCAAGCTGCTCGAGCAGAAGGAGCTGCTGCGCCGCGCGCCCTCCCCGGCCGATGCGCGCGTGGTCCGCCTGTCGCTGACCGACAAGACCCGAAAGCATCTGGCGGGCCTCGCCGACCAGCACAAGGCGTTCAAGAAGACCGTGTTCGAGGAATTCAGCGAGCCCGAACTGGCCGAGTTCACGGCCAAGCTTGCGATGCTCAACAACCGCATGGAAAAGGCCTGCCTGATCGCCGCGATGGATTTCGAGACCTGACGATGGCCGCATCGGGCGGCGAGCAACGCCCGAATGCTCTCAACATCGCATGCTTTGAAAAATGGTCGGAGCGAGAGGATTTGAACCTCCGACCCCTAGTCTCCCAGACTAGTGCGCTAACCGGGCTGCGCCACGCTCCGATGCCGTTCCATTAGCTGCGATCCTGCGTTCGCGCAAGGCGGAGCAAGCCCTTTGAGGGCTGCAATCCGGGCCCGGTTCCCATGACGGCTTCCTTGGCTCAGCCGTCCTTCATCGCCGCATCGATCAGCTGCCGGCAGGCGACCAGTTCCTGCAGCACGCGTTCGAGCCGCTCCCGATCGACTGGCGGAACGGTCGGGCGCACCGGCGGCGCAGCCGACGCCTTGCCCGGGTGGGCGTGCGCCTTGTAGGTCGACAGGATCGGATCCACGTCGGGATCGACGAATCGGTAGTCGATTCCCCCCTCGTCCCCGTCGCCCTCCTCGCCGTCGAAATCGAGGCCGTCATTGCTCTGGAGATCGTCGGGCTCGGCCATGCTGTTGCCGACCGCCTCCTCGACCGCGCCGAACGAGACGGCGGCGGTCTGGTCGGCGATGCCCTGCACCGACTTGATGCCGTGCTCTTTCAGGATCCGCTGCACGCCGCGGATGGTGTAGCCCTCGCCGTAGAGCAGCCGGCGGATACCTTTGAGCAGGTCGACGTCGTCGGGGCGATAATAGCGGCGTCCGCCGCTGCGCTTCATCGGCTTGATCTGCGCGAAGCGCGTTTCCCAGAATCTCAGCACATGCTGGGGAATATCGAGCTCATCTGCGACTTCGCTGATGGTACGGAACGCATCCGGCGCCTTGTCCAAATGCCCGCTCCTCTTGCCTCAATGCCTGGAACCCCTCCCGTCCGATCGAAACGGGGCTCCGCATTCGGGTTTTGGCGCGTTTTCTTCACGCGAACCGGGTATCCACTTCGCTTGAAAACGCGCTAGTCGGCCTTGCTGCCGTCGCCATTGGTGACGGCATGGCCATTGATCCGCTGCTTCAGGATCGCCGACGGCTTGAACACCATCACCCGCCGCGGCGAGATCGGCACCTCGGTGCCGGTCTTTGGATTGCGCCCGATACGCTGGCCCTTCTTGCGCACCATGAAGGAGCCGAATGAGGACAGCTTCACAGTCTCGCCCTTTTCCAGGCAATCGGTGATCTCCTTCAGCACCAACTCGACAAACGCCGACGATTCCGTGCGCGACAGACCTACCTTTTGGTAGACCGCCTCACACAAATCGACGCGCGTCACTGTTTTTCCGGTTCCCGTGGTCATCGCCTGCCCCGCACTCTCGGCGAACAATTTCTTGACTGAAATTAAAAGCTTAGCGCGCAATGGTCAACAGCGACCAGCATCCGGGCGCTGGAAAGATGCCGGCAACCTGCCGATACTCTTTGACGATGCGCTACCAGCGCACGAGCGCCGAACCCCAGGTGAAGCCGCCGCCCATCGCCTCGAACAGCACCAGATCGCCCTTCTTGACGCGTCCGTCCCTTACGGCGACCGATAGCGCGAGCGGGATCGAGGCTGCCGAGGTGTTGCCGTGCTTGTCGACTGTCAAGACCACCTTCTGCGGCGCAATATGCAGCTTGTGGGCCGAGGCATCGATGATTCGCTTGTTGGCCTGATGCGGAATGAACCAGTTGATGTCGTCGGCGGTAAAGCCGGTGGCGTTGAACGCATCGACGATCACATCGGTGATCATGCCGACGGCGTGCTTGAATACCTCGCGGCCCTCCATCCGGAGATGGCCGACCGTCTTGGTCGAGCCGGGACCGCCATCGACGAACAGCTTCGACTTGTGGCGTCCGTCCGAGCGCAGATGCGTCGTCAGCACGCCGGGATCGTCGGTCGTGCCGGAATGCTGCTGCGCTTCCAGCACCACCGCGCCGGCGCCATCGCCGAACAGCACGCAGGTGCCGCGGTCGTTCCAGTCGAGGATGCGCGAGAAGGTTTCGGCGCCGATCACCAAGGCCCGCTTGTGGGCCCCGGCGCGCAGGAAATTGTCCGCGGTGGTCAGCGCAAAGATGAAGCCGGAGCACACCGCCTGCAGATCGAACGCGACGCCGTGGTTGATGCCGAGCCCGTGCTGGACTGCGACCGCGGTCGCCGGAAACGTGTTGTCGGGGGTCGAGGTCGCCAGCACGATCAGGTCGATCGACTGGGGGTCGATCTTGGCATCGGCGAGCGCGGCGCGCGCGGCATTGATGGCGAGATGCGAGGTGAATTCGTCATCGGCGGCGATGTGCCGCTCGCTGATGCCGGTGCGCTGCACGATCCAGTCATCGGACGTGTCGATTCGGCTCGCCAGTTCGGCATTGGTCAAAACCCGCTCCGGCAAATATGAGCCGCAGCCGAGCACTACCGAACGTATCGCAGTCACGAGACAGCCTCCTGCGCGGTCTGCGCCTTTACCAGGGCGCCGCCATCGCGGTTGAGCATCTGATTGATCTTGGTGAGGAGATCGTAGTGGGCCATCTCATAGCCAACATCCACCGCATAGGCAAAGCCTTCCGCGTTGATGCCGCCATGGCTCTTGACCACCACGCCGTTCAGGCCGAGCAGCAGGCCGCCATTCGACTTGTTGGGATCGAGCTTGTCGCGCAGCTTCTGGAACGCGCCGCGGGCAAACAGATAGCCGATCCGCGCCAGCCAGCTCGACGACATCGCCTCGCGCAATAGCGTGAACATCTGGCGCGCGGTGCCCTCGGCGGCCTTGAGCGCGATATTGCCGCTGAAGCCTTCCGACACGATCACGTCGGCGAGCCCCTTGCCGATCGCATCGCCCTCGACAAAGCCGATATAGTTGAACTGGGGTGCGTTCATCGCGCGCAGCATCTCGGCGGCCTCGCGGATTTCCCCGTGCCCCTTGATCTCCTCGGACCCGATATTGAGCAGGCCGACGGTCGGCCGTTCGAGGTTGAACAGCACGCTCGCCATCGCGCTGCCCATCACCGCGAGCGTCGCCAGATGGCGGGCGTCGCCGCCGATCGAGGCTCCGAGATCGAGCACCACCGAATCGCCTCGCAGCGTCGGCCACGCCGCAGCGAGCGCCGGGCGGTCGACGCCCGGCAACGTCCGCAGATTGATGCTGCCCATCGCCATCAGCGCGCCTGAGTTGCCAGCCGAGACCGCAACGTCGGCCTCGCCGTGCTTCACCGCATCGATCGCCAGCCACATCGACGACGCCCTGCGGGTCCGCCGCAGCGCCTGGCTCGGCTTCTCGTCATTCTTCACCGCGACGTCGGTATGGATCACCTTCGATACCGCCTTCAGCGCAGGATGTTTCGCAAGCTCCGGCTCGATCTGGGCCCGGTCTCCGACCAGCAGGAATTCGCTGTCGGGATGACGGCTCAACGAGATCGCGGCGCCGGGAATGACCACCGATGCGCCGACATCGCCCCCCATGGCGTCAAGCGCGATTCGAACCTTATGAGGCATGAACGTCCCGGAAGCCTGCTCTCCCACAGCCCTTCAGATGAAGACCGCGAGCTTGAAGTCACCGCCGTCACCGGCGCGCGGCGAAACGCCGGGCCGCGACAATAGCGTGTCCGCGGTCCGACACAACCTCTTGACCACAAACAAGCGAGGCGCCGAACCGTCACGCAACACATCAAGACATAGCAGAAATACATGATATTTCAAACTATTATGACACTTACTTGAAGTAATCGGAAATCCCCCTCGCGCAGGCCTGCAGGCAAGCCATCCCCTCAAATGTTGGAGCAAACTGCCCTCAAATTCCGTCAGCTTCCCTCAACTCCCCTCAACTTCCTTTGGGCTTCTTGCCGTCCGCCTTTTCCTTCAGCGCCTTGAGCGCGGCGAAGGGATGATTTTCCGGATCAGGCGCTTCAACCTCTTGTTCAAAGACCGCATCCGCCTTGCGCGGATAGGGGTCGATGCCAAGAAACAGCGCATCGGTGGCGAGCCGGCCGATGTCGATGAAGCCGCCGACGATCGGCTCCGGCGGATCCGGCGTCTCCTCATCACCCTGCTCGGCGTCGTCGACGAGGTCGGCCATCTCCGGGATCTGCTCGGGAGGCGCGAACACCACGTCGATCGGCTCGTCGATCTCGTTCTCGATCGGATCGAGCGTCACTACGCAGGTCTGCCCGACCCTGGCCCAAACCCGGCCGGTGACGTGGCAGCTGCCGTCGCGCTTGGGCTGCAGATCGAACGCCGCCCGCGCGGAGACCACCTCGCGCAACTCGCCGACCTCGGCGATCGCCTTGCGCGTCGCCTCGTCGGCCACGATCTCGCGATGCAGGCCGGTATCAGGGATCTGCGCGACATTGACCAGCACGCGCCAAGGGTCCCGCGCGGCTTCGGGCCGTCCTGTGCTGCCGCCGCTCATGCCGTGGTCCTCGCAGCTTGCGGCGCCGGGAAGCGCCATGCCCCCTGGGTCAGCGCCGCGAGGTCCGCGCGCGCCAACACCGCCATCGCCTCTCTGGCATAGACGGCCAGTTCGCGGGCCTTGTCGATATTCTGACCATTGAGGATGTTCTTGCAGAGCGACTGGGCCAGGGCCTCGTCGCCGTCCGTCAGCGCCAGATCATAGGCCGCAGTGCGGCCGTAGAAGGCCTCGCCGAAAGCCTGCATCCGCTTCGGCACCGTGAGGTCGCCGACGCCCATTTCCCTGAGATTGTCGTCCATGTCGATGCAGAAATGATCGAACAGGGCCTGCGACAGCCCAACGCCGCCTTCCGCGGATTTCAATTGCCGCAGTACCAGCCACAGATGCATCAGAAGCAGGTCAAAACGGCCATTAACCGTGTCCGGAACGCCCAAGTCACGGTAAAACAACGGTTCTCGCGCCTGCGTCACGATCATGCCATAGATGGTCTCAATGGTGCTGCGCGCGGGCACCCGGGGTCTTCTGAAGTGATTGAACGGCCAAAGCATAGCGGGTTCCGGCTGCCGGCCCCCCAAAGGACGCCTGTTGAGGGTTCGCCCATTGGAGCTCGGCATGATTGCAATCCATTGAGCTGCCCGGTACGTCAATGCTCCGGCCGATGCAAGGGGACGGATCAGTTCCGCCGATGAACCACACTCTTCCAAGACAGTCTCGCGCGGCTTCCGCGCGCGGGTTCTTCACGCGCTTCCGCGCCATCGCGGTCGTTGGTCTGTTCTGCGCCGCCGCGCTCGGCGGCTGCGCCGGCGAGCAATTCCAGAAGGGCTACATCCTGCCCGACGGAGCGCTCGAGCAGATTCCGATCGGCGCGAGCCAGGATCAGGTGCTGATCGTGCTCGGCACGCCCTCGACGGTCGCAACGCTCGACGGCGAGGTGTTTTACTACATCTCGCAGCGGACCTCGCGGCCGGTTGCCTTCATGAACCAGCGCGTGGTCGACCAGCGCGTCATCGCGGTCTATTTCGACAAGAACCGCCAGGTGCGCCGGCTTGCCAATTACGGCCTGAAGGACGGCAAGATCTTCGACTTCGTCAGCCGGACCACGCCGACGTCGGGCCAGGAAATGTCCTACCTGACACCGCTCTTCAAGCTGCTGAGCTTCAACTAGAGCATGATCCGGAAAAGTGCGAAGCGGTTTTCCGAAAAGATCATGCTCAAAAAATAAGGCCTGAAGGACTGCGCCAGTTTGTCGCTTGCCCCACGGGCAAGCGGTCACCTACGCTTGCTCGCAAACAAGAAGCCTGAGCAGGGAGTAAGCGCGTGAGAGCCAGGAGATTTTCCCGTCGTACGGTATTGTCGGGCGCGGCCTCATTGGCGGCGGCGGCGATCCTGCCGCGTGCCAGTCTCGGTGCCGGCGACTGGCGGCCGTCCGAGACGGTCCGGATCATCGTGCCGGCGGCGGCCGGCGGCTCGACCGACGTGATGGGGCGGCTGCTGGCGGCGCATTTGCAGCCGCTCTGGGGCCAGTCGGTCGTGGTGGAGAATCGCTCCGGCGCCGGCGGCACCATCGGCACCGCGGAGGTCGCGCGCAGCAAGGGCGACGGCCACACCATCCTGATCGGCAATCCCGGCCCCAACGCGATCGCCTTCAGCATCTTCCGGAACCTGACCTACAAGGCCGACCAGCTACAGGCGGTCTCCAACATGATCCGGATCCCGAACATCGTCTCGGCGCATCCATCGACCGGCATCAAGTCGATCCCCGAATTGATCGCCTATCTGAAGAAGAACCCCGACAAGCTCACCTACGGCTCGTCCGGTACCGGGCAGAGCCCTCACCTCACCGGCGCCTGGTTCCTGCAACTCACCGGGCTGAAGATGACGCATGTGCCGTTCCGCGGCGCCGGCCCAGCGCTGCAGGCCGGGCTCGCCGGCGACATCCAGATCCTGTTCGACAATCTCTATCCGTCGCTGCCGCAGGTGCAGGACGGCAAGCTGAACGGGCTCTGCGTCACCACGGCCGAGCGCAGCGAGTCCGCGCCCAATCTGCCTGTGATGCGCGAGGGTGCGCCGGAGCTTGCCAAATTCGACGTCGCCTCCTGGTTCGGCGTGTTCCTGCCGAAGACGGCACCCGCGCCCGTGGTCGACGAGTTGAACCGTCAGATCAAGGCGATGCTGGAGCGCGACGACGTCAAGAAGAACATCGCCGGCATGGGCGCGCGCGCCGACTACGGCACGCCGCAGCAATTCTCCGACTTCGTCAGCGCGGAGACCACAAAGTTCGCCGCCATCATCGAGAAGGAAGGCTTGCAGATGGAGGTCAAGTAACCGCCGCTGTCACAGCACCGTACGGCGGATTAGCCGACCACGTCCGCCGTAGCTCAACGAGCGAAGGCGGAAGGCGTAATCCGCCGCGGCGGTTAGACCTATCGGTGGATTACGCTTCGCCAATCCACCCTACAATTCTATCACTCCGGAGCACGGTGCGGCCAACGCTACGAGGACTTGTTGATCTTCTTGATCTTCGCGTCGGTTGCTTCCATCGACATCGCCAGTTCCAGGATCGCCTGCGACAACAGCTCGATGGCCTCCTTCTGATCCTGCGATTTGGAGGCGCGGAGCGCATAGTTCCGTGCGGATGAGAGTGACATCGATTGATCTCCGTTTTGTTCGCGTCTGGTTGTCGCGGATCTCGTCGGCGGAAAGCCGATCAATTCGGCAGTACACCGAACCAAGTCTATGCAAAACAAAAACCCCGCGGCTTGCACCGCGGGGTTTTGCATTCAGTCTTGTCGTACCGCTCAGTGCGCCAAAATCGCCAGCAGTAGCAGCGCCACGATGTTGGTGATCTTGATCATCGGGTTGACCGCCGGGCCCGCCGTGTCCTTGTAGGGATCGCCGACGGTGTCGCCGGTCACCGCGGACTTGTGGGCGTCGGAGCCCTTGCCGCCATAGTGGCCGTCCTCGATGTACTTCTTGGCATTGTCCCAGGCGCCGCCGCCCGAGGTCATCGAGATCGCGACGAACAGGCCGGTGACGATGACGCCGAGCAGCATGGCGCCGACCGCGGAGAATGCCGCCGACTTGCCGGCCGCGCCGCCGCCCGCGATCGCATAGATCACGAAGTAGACGAAGATCGGCGACAGCACCGGCAGCAGCGACGGGATGATCATCTCCTTGATCGCCGCCTTGGTCAGCAGGTCCACGGCTTTGCCGTAGTCCGGCTTGTCGGTGCCCTGCATGATGCCGGGCTTCTCGCGGAACTGACGGCGCACCTCTTCAACGATCGCGCTGGCGGCGCGTCCGACCGCCGTCATGCCCATCGCGCCGAACAGATACGGCAGCAGGCCACCGAACAGCAGGCCGACCACGACGTAGGGGTTATTGAGCGAGAAGTCCGGATTGACCCCCTTGAAGTAGAGGTGGTTGGCGGAGTCTGCGATGAAGAATTTGAGGTCCTGATTATAGGCCGCAAACAGCACCAGCGCACCGAGACCGGCGGAGCCGATCGCGTAGCCCTTGGTCACCGCCTTGGTGGTGTTGCCAACCGCGTCGAGCGCGTCGGTCGACTTGCGCACTTCCTTGGGCAGACCCGCCATTTCGGCAATGCCGCCGGCGTTGTCGGTGACCGGGCCGAAGGCGTCGAGCGCGACGATCATGCCGGCCAGCGCCAGCATGGTGGCGGTCGCGATCGCGATGCCGAACAGGCCGGCCAGGCTGTAGGTGACCAGGATGCCGGCGATGATGACGAGCGCGGGTAGCGCGGTCGCCTCCATCGAGATCGCGAGGCCCTGGATCACGTTGGTGCCGTGACCGGTGACGGACGCCGCCGCGATCGACTTCACCGGACGGTAGTCGGTGCCGGTGTAGTACTCGGTGATCCAGATGATCAAGCCGGTGACGACGAGGCCGACCACGCCGCATTCGAACAGCGCCATGCCGGTGAAGTCGACGCCATCGAGCTTGCCGAAGCCGATCAGCCAGTTGATCACGGCCGCAACGCCGACCAGCGACAGGATGCCGGTGGCGATCAGGCCCTTGTACAGGGCACCCATGATCGACTGGCTGGCGCCGAGCTTGACGAAGAAGGTGCCGATGATCGAGGTGATGATGCAGATGCCGCCGATCGCGAGCGGCAGCGTCATCATGTTCACCAGGATCGGCGTCTTGGCGAAGAAGATCGCCGCGAGCACCATGGTGGCGACCGCGGTCACCGCATAGGTCTCGAACAGGTCGGCCGCCATGCCGGCGCAATCGCCGACATTGTCGCCGACGTTGTCGGCGATAGTGGCCGGGTTGCGCGGATCGTCCTCCGGGATGCCGGCCTCGACCTTGCCGACGAGGTCGCCGCCGACGTCCGCACCCTTGGTGAAGATGCCGCCGCCGAGGCGGGCAAAGATCGAGATCAGCGAGGCGCCGAAGCCGAGCGCCACCATGGCGTCGACCACGGTGCGGCTACCGGCCTCCAGCCCTATGAACTTGACCAGCACGATGAAGTAGATGGTGACGCCGAGCAGCGCGAGACCGGCAACCAGCATGCCGGTGATCGCACCCGCCTTGAAAGCGAGTTCGAGGCCGCCGGCCAGCGAGGTGGTCGCCGCCTGCGCGGTGCGGACGTTGGCGCGCACCGAGACATTCATGCCGATGAAGCCGGCCGCACCCGACAGGATGGCGCCGATCGCAAAGCCGATCGCCACCAGAAGGCCAAGGAAGTAGGCCAGCACCACGAAGATCACGATACCGACCATGCCGATCGTGGTGTATTGCCGCCGCAGATAGGCTTGTGCGCCCTCGCGCACCGCGCCCGCGATTTCCTGCATGCGGGCATTGCCCGCATCCGCGTTCAAGACCGACTGCGTCGCCCAGATCGCGTAGACGATGGAAAGCGCCCCGCAGAGCACAATCAACCATAAAGCTGTCATTGAATGTTGCCTCAGATCCTTGATGTAACCCCCGCGCCTTCTTTGTGCCGCTAGGGGGCGGCAGGCGCTTATTTTGCGAGGACAATCCTCCCCAAAAACGGATTGCCTCAAATCGGGCGCGACCTTGCCAAAATCGTTACCGCTGTGCAACGCCACCTACGGCCGAAAACGCCGATATCGGCAGCAATTTAGAAGGAAAGTCGGCGCGTTTCGGCCGGACGTTCTAGAAATGGCTGTAGGACAGGCGCTTCAGCGCCAGTTCCCTGCCCTGTCCGTCGAGGAAGCTTGGCGGTGACTGGCCTGCAATGAGGCCACCGATGGCGGTGACAGCGACCTTGGCCTGCCGTGCCTCGCGCACAAAGGCGTCCGCGCGATCGCCCGGGACCGCGCACAAGAGCTCATAGTCATCGCCGCCGGCGACCAAGGTCTCGAACCCGATCGCCTTGCGCGCGAGCAGCCCCGCGGCCGCAGGCGACAATGGGATGCTGGGCACGTTGATCACGGCCGTCACACCGCTGGCTGCACAAAGCTTGGCCAGATCGCCGGCGAGACCATCGGACACGTCCATCGCCGCGCTGGCGTAGCTGCGGACGGCCTTGGCAAGGGCGTTGCGCGGCTGCGGAACTCGGTAGCGGGCCGCAAGAAAATCCCGGCCGGCGGCATCGGCCCCCAGTGCCGCCGCGACCGCACCGCCCTGGAGCACATCGAGGCCGAGCGCGGCATCCCCGATCGTGCCGGTCACGAACACGCGGTCGCCGGCCTTTGCCCCTGCGCGGTGCACCATCTTGCCCTGAGGCAGCCGCCCGAACGCGGTGATCGAGATCATCAGCGGCCCGGGCGTCGACACCGTGTCGCCGCCGAGCAGCGGGCAGCCGTAATGACTGGCGTCCTCACCGAGCGCCTGGGCAAACGGCTTGAGCCAGGCCTCCTCGGCGTGGCGCAGCGCCAGCGTCAGCACGAAGCCGGCCGGCGCTGCCCCCTTGGCCGCGATGTCAGACAGGTTCACCCGCAGCGCCTTGCGCGCCAGCGTGTCAGGCGGATCATCGGGGAGGAAATGCACGCCCTCGACGATGGCATCCGTGGTGACCACGATGTCCTCGCCGGCCGCCCTCAGCGCGGCAGCGTCGTCGTCGAGCCCGAACGCGCCCGGATCGGTCGCGAGCGGCTTGAAATAGCGCGCGATCAGGGAGTCTTCGCCGGAGGGACCGTCGTGACGCTCTGCCATATCGCGCGCCTTCCCCTCAGCTGTCATCGCCCGGCTCGACCGGGCGATCCAGTACGCCGCGGAAGCTGTTGTTGCCAATGACCACCGCGGCGTACTGGATCACCCGCATGCGCGGGTGATGACGGCGGAATACGTGGTTCAGCCCCGCACAAACTCGTCGCCGCGGAACTGGCGTGCGATCTGGTCGAGCACGGCGTTGACCATGCCGGTCTCGTCCTTCTCGACAAAGGCGTGCGCGACGTCGACATATTCGGAAACCACCACGCGGCCCGGCACGTCCCGGCGATGCTCGAGCTCGTAGGATCCTGCCCGCAGCACCGCGCGCAGGATCGCGTCGATCCGCTTCAGCGGCCAGCCCTTCGACAGCGCCTCGTCGATCAAGGGATCGAGCTTGGCCTGGTCGCGCACCACGCCGGAGACGACGTCGCGGAAGAACGCCGCTTCCGCCGGCAGATATTTCTCGCCCTCGACCTCGTTACCGAGCCAGTGGCTCTCGAACTCGGCGAAGATGTCGTTGATACCCGCGCCGCCAATGTCCATCTGGTACAGCGCCTGCACGGCGGCGAGGCGTGCCGCGCCGCGCCGGTTGGCTTTCCTGTCGGGGGCTTTCGCGGGCTTCTTGTTGTCAGCCATGGTCAGGCCTTTGCCAGGCGGCGTTTGATCCGCAGCATCGCGATCGCCGCGCGCGCGGCGTCGCCGCCCTTGTTCAACTCGCTGGCGCGCGCCCGCGCCCAGGCCTGTGCCTCGGTGTTGACGGTGAGGATGCCGTTGCCGAGCGGGAATTTCCGGCTCACGGCCAGATCCATCAATCCGCGCGAGGACTCCTGCGAGACGATCTCGAAATGGATGGTATCGCCGCGCACCACGCAGCCGAGCGCGATCGCCGCGTCATAGGGCTTGCCGTTCGCAGCCGCCGCATCGATCGCAATCGCGATCGCGGCCGGAATCTCCAGCGCGCCCGGCACCGTGATCACGTCATGGCTGGCGCCCGCCGTCTTCAGCTCGGCGAGCGCGCCTTCCAGCAGCGCATCCTGGATATCGTCATAAAACCGGGCCTCGACGATCAGCACGCGTGCGCCGGTGATGTCGGTCTGGTCCTTCAGGGGTGCGCGCCGCGCGTCAGCCATTGCAATACCAATCGGAACTTGGGGAGGAGTTGTGCTGCGTTTTAGGCGCAGCAGGCGGTAAAGCCAAGGGCAATACTGACCCGGATGTCACCGCGATCAGCCTGATTTTTCAGGTCGGCTTCGCCCGCAATGCATAGGCTATCCGGCTGGAAGCCGCCCGAGGCGAACAGGCAGATAAGGATGTCTGTCTCGGCCACAATGCCCAGGCCGAGGCTATTTCATCTCCGACAGCCGCGCCGCGTAACGGGCCATCAGATCGACCTCGATATTGACCTCGCTGCCGGCCTTCCAGCCGCTCAGGGTCGTGACGGAAAGCGTGTGCGGGATGATCAGCACCGAAAAGGTGACGTCGTCGACCGTATTCACGGTCAGCGAGACGCCGTCCAGCGTGATCGATCCCTTGGCGGCGATGAAACGCGCCAGTTCGCGGCTGGTTCGCAGCTCGAACCGCGCCATGTCGGGCAGATCATCGCGCTTGACGATGGTGGCGATCCCGTCGGCATGCCCGGCCACGATATGACCGCCGAGCTCGTCGCCGATCTTGAGCGCGCGCTCGAGGTTGAGCCGGCCACCCTGCGCCCAGTGCCTGGCGGTGGTCATGCCGAGCGTCTCGGCCGCGGCGTCGACATCGAACCAGGTCTTGCCGTCAGCCGTGCCGGAGGCGACCACGGTAAGGCAGACGCCGTTGCATGCGATCGAGGCGCCGTCGGCGATTGTGGTCTGGTCGTAGCCGCAGGCGATCCGCATCCGGTGCAACTGCCCCTGCGCCACGGGCTTCAGGCTGGTGATCTCGCCGATATCGGTGACAATTCCGGTAAACATTACGCACGCTCGTAGATGATGAGACTGTCGTTATCGAGGGTTTCGCTAGCACGAAGGCGGAAGGCGGGCGACTGCGTGATTGCGGCGAGCGGCATTGCGTCCAGCGCGGGAACGCCATCGGCACCGATTGGTTCAGGTCCGCGCAACAGCCAGATTTCATCGACCAGGTCGGCTGCCACGAAAGAATTTGCGACGCGCGAGCCGCCCTCGACCATCAGTCGCGTGATGCCCTTCTCCGCCAGCGCATGCAACACCGCCGGCAGATCGAGCCCCGGCTGCGCGCTGGACGCAACGCGGATTGCCTCTGCCCCGGCGGCACCGAGCTTCATCGCGGCCGGCGCCTCGGCAAGATCTGATGTCATCACCCAGAGCGGCGTCTCGCGCGCCGAATGCACCAGGCGGCTGTCGCCCGAGATACGCAGCGCGCGATCCAACACCACCCGCACCGGCGAGCGCGCCGCCATGCCGGGCAACCGGCAGGTCAGGAGCGGATCGTCGGCCTTCACCGTGCCGATCCCGACAAGGATCGCGTCGCTCTGCGCGCGCAACAGATGCACGCGCCTCTGCGCAGCCTCGCCGGTAATCGCTACGGGCTTGTGGCCACCCGCTGCAATCTTGTCGTCGGCCGACACCGCGAGCTTGAGGATCACGTGCGGGCGCTTGTCCGTGATGCGGCGGAAATGCCCGGCATGGTCGCGCGCGGCCTCGGCCGCGCACAGTCCGACATCGACCGCGATCCCTGCAGCGCGCAGCTTGGCGTGGCCCTTGCCACCGACCTCCGGATTGGGGTCCTCGATCGCCGACACCACGCGGGCGAGCCCGGCCGCGACGACGGCATCCGCACAGGGCGGCGAGCGGCCGAAATGCGAGCAGGGTTCGAGCGTGACATAGAGCGTGGCGCCGCGCGCCGCTTCACCCGCGCGCCTCAATGCCTCGACCTCGGCATGCGGGCGGCCGCCGGGCTGAGTCCAGCCGCGGCCGACAATCACGCCATCCTTGACGATGACGGCGCCGACGGCCGGATTGGGCCAGGTGCGCCCGAGCCCGCGGCGGCCGAGCGCGAGCGCAAGCTGCATGAAGCGCAGATCGGCGGCCTTTGCCGTTTCCTTCGCCTCTTTGGCCTTCTGCCCGAGCTGCTCTTCCAGAATGCGGAAGATCATTTTCGCAACGTCGCGATCCGCGGGTCCTCTTCGCCGGTCAGCTCGTCGAGCACGGCCTCAAAGTCCTTGGCCTCGCGGAAATTACGATAGACCGAGGCGAAGCGGACATAGGCGACGTCGTCGAGCTGGCGCAGATGCTCCATCACGATCTCGCCGATCGCCTCCGAGGAGACCTCCGCCTCGCCGCCGCTTTCGAGCTCGCGGACGATGGTGGACACCATCTTCTCCACCCGCTCGGACTCCACCGGGCGTTTGCGCAATGAGATCTGCAGCGAACGCACCAGCTTGTCGCGGTCGAACGGCACGCGGCGGCCATTGCGCTTGATCACGGTCAGCTCGCGCAGCTGCACCCGCTCGAAGGTCGTGAAGCGGAAGTTGCAGGCCATGCAGACGCGCCGCCTGCGAATGACCGCGGAGTCCTCGGTCGGACGCGAGTCCTTGACCTGCGTATCGAGAGAATTGCAGCTCGGGCAGCGCATCCGATGGGACCTCTAACAGCGACCCTGTACTTTACTGGTAGATCGGGAAGCGATCGGTCAGCGCCTTGACGCGTTCCTTGATCGCGGCCTCGACCAGCGGCGCCTTGCCGTCCGGCGACTGCGCCAGCGCGTTCAGCACTTCCGCGATCATGCCGCCGACCTGCTTGAACTCGGCGACGCCGAAGCCGCGGGTGGTCGCCGCCGGCGTACCGAGACGCAGGCCCGAGGTGACGAACGGCTTCTCGGGATCGAACGGGATGCCGTTCTTGTTGCAGGTGATCGCAGCGCGCACCAGTGCCTTCTCGGAGATGTTGCCCTTCAGGCCCTTCGGCCTGAGGTCGACCAGCATCAGATGGTTGTCGGTGCCGCCGGAGACGATATCGAGGCCGTGGCTGCGCAGCGTCTCCGCCAGCGCCTTGGCGTTCTCGACCACGTTCTTGGCGTAGATCTTGAAGTCCGGCCGCAGCGCTTCGGCGAACGCGACCGCCTTCGCCGCGATGACGTGCATCAGCGGGCCACCCTGCAGGCCGGGGAAGATCGCCGAGTTCAGCTTCTTGGCGAGCGTCTCGTCATTGGTGAGGGTCAGGCCGCCGCGCGGACCGCGCAGCGACTTGTGCGTCGTCGTGGTGGTGACGTGGGCGTGCGGCACCGGCGAGGTATGCACGCCGCCGGCGACGAGGCCCGCGAAATGCGCCATGTCGACCAGCAGATACGCGCCAACCGAGTCTGCGATCTCGCGGAAGCGCTTGAAGTCCCACGCACGCGAATAGGCCGAGCCACCGGCGATGATCAGCTTCGGCTTGACCTGCTCGGCCTGCTTCTGGACTTCGTCCATGTCGATGATCTGGTCCTCGCGGCGCACCGTGTAGTGCGCGGCCTTGAACCACTTGCCGGACATGTTGACCGGCGAGCCGTGGGTGAGATGGCCGCCGGCGGCGAGGTCGAGACCCATGAAGGTGTCGCCGGGCTGCAGCAGCGCCAGGAACACCGCCTGATTCATCTGGCTGCCGGAGTTCGCCTGGACGTTGGCGAAGCCGGCGCCGAACAGCTTCTTGGCGCGCTCGATCGCCAGGTTCTCGGCGACGTCGACCCACTCGCAACCGCCGTAGTAGCGCGCGCCCGGATAACCTTCCGCGTATTTGTTGGTCATCACCGAGCCCTGCGCCTCCAGCACCGCACGGCTGACGATGTTCTCGGAGGCGATCAGCTCGATCTCATGGCGCTGCCGGCCGAGCTCGCCCTTGATCGCGGCGGCGATCTCGGGATCGGCCTCGGCAAGGGTTGCCGTGAAGAAGGAATCGGGCGCGGAAGCGGTCTTGGAGGATGAGGTCATCGGCGAAATATCTCCACCGCCGCAAGCCTTTAGGTGGGATGCGGACGGTCACGAGTGGCGGTCGAAGCTGGTTTCAGAGGGTTATCACATCACCCCAAAATGGCCAAGCCGTTGCGGTCCCCGGCGGTCAATTATGCCAGATATGGTGGGGATGCCGGGGATTGCCAGCCGGCTGGGCCGGCGCCTCCCCGTCCCGGTTCCGGGTCTCCCGCAGGCCATAGCTCCCGGCGCCCGCGGGGGGCGGACGGGACGCCCCCTTCCCGATCGCGCGACCAGCCGATGCTGACGCCTCAAGGCGAGCCGCGCCCTCAAGCTTCACCAGAGCGACCCGCTCAATCACGCGACGTCCGTCTCTCTCGATCGTCACGCGCGCGATCATGATGCATCGAGTCACGAGATGATTTTGAATCGTTCGATTTTTGAATCGCTCAACACTGGATCGATTCAAGCCTCTCACGCGATGCGTGCAATTGTGCGTCGTACTCCGTTGTCCCTCAGTCACACACACGAGCTTTGCGCACAGCTTCGATAGCTTCTAACCGCGCGCGGGCTGTTCGCGAAAATCACCGTGATAACGACGCCGAAGACAATTCTGTTTGGCGGCGTTGAATGACGGACGGATGGATTCGGCCGCAGCGGTTTGCTGCTTCGGCTCTGGTGGTGCTTTCGGTTGCCGGTGCGGACGAGGTCTTCGCGCAGACGCAATTGCCGTCCGTGACGGTCGATGCGCCGCAGCACCGGCAAGCGGCGCGATCGCAGCAGCCTTCGCAACGGACCACGCGCGCACGAAGCGCCTCGCGCCGCGCCACAGTCGCGCCGGCGGGAGCGCAGCCACAGGCAGCACCGCAGGCCGCAGGCTCAGGCGCTGGGCACGAGCGCGCCAACGGCCCGGTCACCGGCTACCTGGCGCGGCAGAGCGCCAGCGGCACCAAGACCAGCACGCCGATCATCCAGACGCCGCAATCGGTGACGGTGATCAGCGCCGAGCAGATCCGCGACCAGAAGATCGTCAGCAAGTTCGACGAAGTGCTGCGCTACACGCCGGGCGTCATCGGCGGCACCTACGGCGCCGATTTCCGCAACGACTGGTTCATGATCCGCGGCTTCCCCGCGCAGAACGAGTCGCTGTTCCTCGACGGCCTGCAGCTGTTCTACACCTCCTATGCGAGCTGGAAGCTGCAGCCCTTCAATCTCGAGCGCGTCGAGGTGCTGCGCGGTCCGTCCGGCATCCTGTACGGCGGCTCGGCGCCGGGCGGGCTCGTCAATGCGGTGAGCAAGCTGCCATCCGCCGAGCCCATTCGCTACATCGAGACCGGCGTCAACAATTTCGGCAACGCCTATACCCAGTTCGACATCGGCGGCGCGGCGGCGCAGCCCGGCGGCGGCCAAGTGCAGTACCGCCTGGTCGGCCAGGCCCAGGGCGGCGGCACCCAGACCGACTACGTCTACGACAACAATTTCTTCTTCGCCCCGTCGGTGACCTGGCGGCCCGACGCCGACACCAGCCTCACCGTGTTCGGCATGGCCTCGCACAGCAACACCCGCGCGCTGAACTTCCTGCCCTATGTCGGCACCGTCACCAACGCACCGTTCGGCCGCATTCCGACCAGCCTGTTCGCCGGCGATCCCAGCGTCGACCAGTTCCGCCGCGACCAGGAGATGGTCGGCTACCAGTTCCAGAAGAGCGTGTCTGACAGCGTCGACTTCCGCCAGAACGCGCGCATGGCGCATGTCGACGTCTATTACGCCGGGCTCTACGGGCTCGGTTACGCGACGACGCCGGCGGCGGCCGACGTCACCCGCGGCAATTTCTACACCCGCGGCATCGCCACGCAGCTCAACCTCGACAATCAGCTCGAATACCGCTTCTCCACCGGCGCGCTGCAGCACACCGCGCTGGTCGGCGTCGATCTGAAATATTACGGCATCGACGACCGGCAGGGTTTTGGCATGGGCACGAATCTCAACGTGTTCAATCCGGTCTACGGCAACAACCTGCCGTATAGCGGCCCGCTGTATCAGAACGCCTATCTCACCCAGGGCATGGCCGGGCTCTATCTGCAGGATCAGGTCAAGCTGGATCGCCTGACGGTCGTGCTGTCGGGACGCCAGGACTGGGTCGACCTCACCAACAACAACAGGATCGGCGCTTCCCAGGGCCGCGACGACAGCAAGTTCTCCGGCCGCGTTGGCGCGATCTACAATTTCGACAGCGGCGTTGCGCCCTACGTCTCCTACATGACCGGCTACAATCCGGTCATCGGCACCAACGCCGCCGGCCAATTGCTGCTGCCGGAGACCTCCGAGCAGACCGAGGTCGGCATCAAGTACGAGCCGGTCGGCCTCAACGCGCGGCTCGGCGTCGCGCTGTTCGACCTCAAGCGCAAGAACGCGCTGACCACAGATCCGAACAACACGCTGTTCCAGACCCAGAACGGCGAGGTCACCTCGCGCGGCGTCGAGCTCGAGGCGGTGGCGAACATCACCCGGGATTTCAAGCTGGTGGCGAGCTACACCAATTACGAGCTGTTCGTCAGCAAGGACCTCAATCCCGCGCTGATCGGCACCGTGCCGACCAACACCCCGCGGCAGCTCGCCTCGGTCTGGACCGACTACACCTTCCGCGACGGCCCGCTGAACGGCTTCGGCTTCGGCGGCGGCGTCCGCTATGTCGGCTCGTCCTTTGCCGATACCGCGAACACCGCGCGCGTGCCCGGGGTCGTGCTCGGCGACCTCGCCCTGCACTACGAATGGGACAACAACTGGCGCGCGGCGCTCAATGTCGTGAACGTCACCGACAAGATCTACGTCGCGAGCTGCGCGACGATCAGCTCCTGCTACTACGGCGATCGCCGGCGCATCACGGCAAGCCTCGCCTACAAATGGTGAGCGTGCCGCGAAACATTCCGTTCACAATCCATCATCGAGACAGAGGGGCGCCGTTCAGCCGCCTCTCCATTTTCTTGATGCCGTCAGGGTGGTGTCAGCATGTCGCGCCAGGTTCGAACAGCGGCTACACTTGCCGCGCCCAGACTGGCCCGCTCCGAATTGCGAGCCCCGGAGCGGGCCTTTTAGGTGGCGAAGGTTTCCCGTGGCAACCCAAGGCATCCGAGCCCGTCGCGCCGACCGCCGCGGGTCGATATCAGAATGCACCCTTGAACTGCGCGACATAGTCGGGACTGCCATAGACCCACATGGGCTCGTCGCATTGTCGTGGGCCTGTGTCGTTCATGCAGGCGGCGCTCCACGGCGGAGCCGCGATCTGACGACCGACGATCCCGTATCCTTGCAGTCCGTTGCCAATTGTCGGTCCCGTGCCGACATGCGCTCGATCGCTGCCTTTGCCGGATCGCGCATGAGCGAAGGCCTGGGTCGCAAGAGATGGCGCCAGCATGAGCGCCGTCAGAAGGTAGATCATCTTCATCGTTCAGCCGCCTTGATTGCGCCTCGCGCGGGCGAGGCATGTGCGTTGCTGAAAGGAAGACCGAGATCGGAGTTTGGATATTTCCCGATCACGCGAATGTTGGTAGCGTTACCGTCTGTCTCGACGCGGCCGATGGATTCACGTCCTAGTCTTCGTTCGCCTTGAACCGCCCCAGTCCCCTAAGCACGAACGGTGCAAGCAGCGCGATCAGCGCGACGCCGAGCAGCACAGCCGACATCGGGCTTTGCAGCAGCACCATGGGATCGCCGAGGCTGATCGCCAGCGCGCGGCGCAGCTGGCTTTCCGCGATCGGCCCGAGGATCAGCCCGATCACGACGGGTGCGATGGGGAAATCGAACCGCCGCATCAAAAAGCCCATCACGCCGAACGCCGCCAGCATCGACAGCTCGACGACCGACGGCTTCGCCGCGATCGTGCCCATGGTCGCGAACACCAGGATGCCGGCATAGAGCCATGGCTGCGGGATCGCGAGCAGCCGCACCCACAGCCCGACCAGCGGCAGGTTGAGCACCAGCAGCATGCCGTTGGCGATGAACAGGCTCGCGATCAGGCCCCACACCAGGTCGGGCCGCTCCGCGAACAACAGCGGCCCGGGGTTGAGGCCGTATTGCTGGAAGCCCGCCAGCATCATCGCCGCGGTGGCCGAGGTCGGCAGCCCAAGCGTCAACAGCGGCACCAGCGTGCCCGCGGCGGACGCGTTGTTGGCGGCTTCGGGTCCGGCGACGCCCTCGATCGCGCCCTTGCCGAATTCCTCCGGATGTTTGGTCAGCCGCCGCTCGGTCGAATAGGACAGGAAGGTCGGGATCTCGGCGCCACCGGCCGGCAGCGCGCCGATCGGAAAGCCGAACAGCGTGCCGCGCAGCCACGGCATCCATGAGCGCTGCCAATCCTCCCGCGTCATCCACAGCGAGCCGCGCACCGGCTCGAGCTTCTCCTCGGCGTGATGACGGCGCGAGGCGACATAGAGTGCCTCGCCCACCGCGAACAAGCCGACCGCGAGCGTCGTCACCTCGACGCCGTCGAGCAGCTCGGGGATGCCGAAGGCAAGCCGTGCCTGGCCGGTGAGCTTGTCGATGCCGACCAGCCCGAGCGTCAAACCGATGAACAGGCTGGTGAGCCCGCGGACCGGCGAGTCGCCGAAGGTCGCCGATACCGTGACGAAGGCGACGCACATCAGCGCGAAGTAGTCCTCCGGCCCGAACCGAACCGCGACATCGACCAGCCACGGCGCGAGGAATGCGAGGCCGATGGTGGCGATGGTGCCGGCCACGAACGAGCCGATCGCCGAGGTCGCCAGCGCCGGGCCGCCGCGGCCGGCCTTGGCCATCTTGTTGCCCTCGAGCGCGGTCGCCATCGACGCGCTCTCGCCCGGCGTGTTGATCAGGATCGCGGTGGTCGAGCCGCCATACATGCCGCCATAATAGATGCCGGCGAACATGATCAGCGAACCGCCGGGATCGAGCTTGTAGGTCACCGGCAGCAGCAGCGCGACCGTCAGCGCCGGACCGATGCCGGGCAACACGCCAACCGCGGTGCCGAGGAACACGCCGATCAGGGCGTAGAGCAGATTCATCGGCTGCATGGCGACCGCCATGCCATGCGCCAGCGCGGCGAAAGTGTCCATCACAGCAGTCGCTCCAGCGGGCCGGCAGGCAGGCTCAGCGTCAACAGTTTGTCGAACGCGAGGTAGATGAGAGTCGTGATCACGAGCGCGATGATGGTGTCGGCCAGCACAGCGCGCCGGCCGAAGGCGGCCGACGTGGTGACGAACAGCGCCGAGGTGGCAAGGATGAAGCCACCGCCGAGGCCGATGATGGCGATCAGCAGCGCCAGGCCGGCGATGATCAGCCACACCGGTTTCGGATCCATGCTCTCGCGCGGCGGCAGCTTGCCGCGCAGCGCGTCGATCAGATTGCCGGCCGCGAGGATGCCAAGGCCAATCGCGATCACGATCGGCATCGCTTCCGGCCCCATCCCGTACATTGTTGTCGCCGGCAGCTTGCTCGCGTCCCACACCAGCACCGCGGCGAGCCCGGCCAGCGCGGCAGCGATAGCGACGCCTGCGCGATCGACGCGCCGTGCCGGCGCGCGCGGCAGATTTTCCGAAGCCGTGTCCGGCGTCATGACTTCACGAGGCCGACGGACTTCAGCACATCGGTGACACGCGTGATCTCCTTCTTCAGGAAATCGGCGAAGGCATCGCCGCCGACATAGGCGTCATCCCAGCCCTTCTGCTTCAGGACGTCCTTCCAGGCGTCGGACTTCACCATCTTCTCGACGGCATCGCTCAGCACCTTGCGCTGCTCCGGCGTGATGCCGGGCGGTGCGACCACCGAGCGCCAATTGGCCAGCACCAGCTCGATCCCCTGCTCCTTGAAGGTCGGGATGTCGGCGCCGGGCAGACGCTGCGCCGAGGTCACGCCAAGCGCGCGCAGCTTGCCGGCCTTGATCTGGCCTTCGTACTCGCTGAGGCCGGAAATGCCGGCCGTGACCTTGCCGCCGAGAATGGCGGCGAGCGACTCGCCGCCGCCGGAGAACGGAATGTAGTTGATCTTCTTCGCGTCCGCGCCGACCGTACCCGCAAACAGCGCGGCCATCACGTGGTCGACGCCGCCGGCCGAGCCGCCGGCAAAGGTCACCTTGGCGATATCGGCCTTGAGCGCGGCGGCAAGATCCTGCGCCGTCTTGATCGGCGAACTCGCCGGTACCACGATGACCTGGGTCTCCTCGGTCAGGCGCGCGATCGGCGTCACCTGATCGAGCGTCACCGGCGACTTGTTCATGGCGAGCGCGCCCACCATGACGAAGCCGTTCACCATCATCTGGCTGCCGTCGCCCTTGGCGCCATTGACGAACTGCGCGATGCCGACGCTGCCGCCGGCGCCGGGCACGTTGGTGACCTGGACGCTGCGCGCGACACCGGCGGCGACCAGCGCCTGCTGCATCGAGCGCGCGGTCTGATCCCAGCCACCACCGGGCGCTGCGGGCGCCATCAACTTGAGCTCGAGCTGCTGCGCGGGCGCCCGACCGCTCGCCCCAAGCAACAGCGCGACGACCGCGCCGAACAGGCGCATGTGGGACGAGATCATGGGGCTTCCTCCTGGATTTTCAGACGCGGCCTGCCGATCACCGGCTGCGTCCAGTCGCGTGGTCGCATCGCCAATCGAAACGCGCGGGTCCCATCGGGTTATGGAATCGCTCGCCGAGCTCGCGTCTGCGCGTTCTTAGCGACCATTCGCCACAGCCTTCGGCAAGCCCGACGGCGCGACCAGACCGTGCTGCATATCGCCGCACCTCGACAGTCGGTTTTCGCTTGCCTTGCTTCGAGCCGGGAGCCAGCGGGTTCAGCTCTAGGAACCATTGCTAGTTCTTCCCGTTCCACCTCCGCCGATGGATACGGCATTGGAGGAGAGAACATGAACGTTAGAACGATTGTCGCGGCAGCGTTGCTTGCCGCTTTTGTCACGCCGGCATTTGCAGCGGACGAATTCTACGTCGTGCAGGACGTGAAGACGAAGAAGTGCACGATCGTCGATCAGAAGCCGGTCGACACGACGACCACCGTCGTCAGCCCGTCGGGCACCATCTACAAGACGCGCTCCGAGGCCGAGACCGGCATGAAGAGCGTCAAGGTCTGCACGTCCGACTGACAGGCGCTGAGCACGCCGGTCACCATACTTTGGGCCGAGCCGGCAGCGTCTGCCTGGTCGGTTATCTCCACTGAAGGCGAGGAGTTTCTCTTATGAAGAAGTTTGCTATCGGCTGCATCTTGGCTGCGGCGTTCGCTACCGCCGCGCATGCGGCGACCACGATGCCCGCCGCCCCGACGGACAGCTGGACCATCACCAACTACTACAAGCAGAATGTCTATGATCCGAAGGAATCCAAGATCGGGACGATCGACGACGTGCTTGTCGACAAGGCGGGCAAGGTGACCGGCCTCGTCATCGGCGTCGGCGGCTTTCTCGGCGCCGGCGAGAAGGACGTGATCGTGCCGTACACGGCCGTCAAATCGCAAAAGAAGGACGACAAGTGGTGGCTCACGCTCGACGAGACCAAGGACAGCCTGAAGGCTGCACCCGGCTTCAAGTACGATCGGGCCAGCACGACCTGGAAGCCTGAGAACAAGTAGTACCGAGGTCCCGTCTGCTCGCTGCGAGCAGGCGGGACCCTTCGAAATCAATCAGCGAAACGGGCTGTGCGGAGGAGCCTCGGCGCGGCGCTAGTGTTTTGCTTTGGCCGTGAAGATAAGGGCCGCGTGAAACAAGGGTCCATCGTCAGAGCGAACTTCAATCGCCACGTCATGCGGTGATTGGGATTCGGCGGCGTCACGCGCCAGACCTGCCAGCGTATGAACCGCTTCTACTTGGGCAGCTTTTTGGTCGCGGAACTCGAGTCCTTCCTCATCGGGATAAAGTTCGCTGCCGTCTCTGATATCGAAGAAGTAGCGCACCATCGCCTCCATACGCGGCGGCAGTGAAGCAACACAAGGCGAGGACGTGTCGTTCCTAAACGAACTGCGACGAAGCCGACGGAATAATCAGCGTATCCAGTTCGAAACCGTCGCGGCGCGTCAGCTGCCAGCTGCGCGTTGCCGCTTTCGGATGATCGCGAACCGACAACTCACGCCGCCTCCGTACGCATGCCTTCGTGCGTGACGCGGAAGAAACTCTGTCGCCGAACGACGAATGGGTCCTCCCAAGTCCTGCGGGATTCTGTTCCTACCTTTCGCATCAGTCAGGAGCGGGAAGTTCGAGTCTGGGTTGTAAAATACGCCCCGGCGCTGCGAGGCGCCGATCGGCCGGCACGATCTGGAGGCCCGAGAACAAGTAATCGGCGGTGTCCTTTCTTCTCGCTCTGGAGGATACCGGGCGCAACAGTCTGGAACGGATCACGCAGCACACGAAAGCAATACGGCCCCGGAACCCATTGCCGGGGCCGGTCGCCTGAATCCGGGCCGAGTTGTTACTGGAGGCAGTCAGCCTGATCGATCAATAACGGCGCGGTTCCGGCAATAGCCTATTTGAATCCGTGTCCGAATGTCCGCGCTGGTCTTGGGGCAACAACCGCCACAAGAGAGCAGATGGAAGCAACCTCAAATTTTTTTTGGCCGGGTTCTTGACACGGCATCGCCGATTTTTATTTTTTTCCCGCCAACCCGCGTCGCGGGAACTGGTGCCTGGTCGCCCTTCGGGGCCAGGCGAGACGGGCACCGGTCGTGTCCGGTGCCGTTCATATCCATCTTGCTCTATGGAGGATTTGGCTATGCGCACATACGACTTCTCCCCCCTGTTCCGGTCGACCATCGGATTCGACCGGCTCTTTGATCTCGCCGAAGCAGCCCATCGGGCCGGTGAAGATCACTACCCGCCCTACAACATCGAACGCTTGGCCGAGGACCGATACCAGATCGTGCTCGCGATCGCCGGCTTTGCGCCCGACGAGATCTCGGTGACGGCAGAACAGAACGTTCTGACTGTCGAAGGCGTCAAGGTCGACAAGGCCGAGCGCGAGTATCTCTATCAGGGCATCTCGACGCGCAGATTCAAGCGCCAGTTCAGCCTCGCCGATTATGTCGAGGTCAAGAGCGCTGCGTTCGACAACGGACTTCTCAGGATCGAGCTGGCGCGCGAAGTGCCGGAGGCGATGAAGCCGCGACGCATCGCAATCAATGCGGCATCGAGCAACTCGCCCCGACAGCTCGAAAGCGTCGCCGCCTGATCGAACCGGCGAAGCCGCGCGCCCGACGAACCAGCGCGGCTTCGTCTCCTCAGTAACTCGTCTTTCGAACGGAGGCATCCATGCGGCCGACGACCGCGCCTGCTCATAACGTTATTGGCTTCAACCGGCCAATTCGCGCCCACCAGGAAGGCCCCCACGAATATGAGACCCCGCACGATGTGGTGCGGGATTCTCGCCTGAGCCTGACCGAGAAGCGAGCTATCCTGGCATCCTGGGCCTCGGACGCCAGCGCTGTGGCGTCCAATCCCATCTTGCGCGCACCCAGGGGGCTCAAATCGCCCGTTCCTGTCAGCGATATCCTGGAAGCGCTTCGTGCTCTCGACAGCAGTCCGCCCCATCCGCCAGGCGGCCGGCCTGCCCGGCTGCGCTCCGTCGACCGTTGCCTGGCCGCATAGGAGGCAGCGAGATGACGGTGGACATCAGACTACCGAAGCAGGTCATCGACCGGCTCGAGCGACGCTGGCGGTCAAGATTTGACCGGGAACGGCAGCTGAACTCGGAACTGTTCGACCGCCGGCTTGAACAGTTGCGCGCTCATCGCAACAATGTTCAGCGGTATCGGCGATTGCTGCAGACCCAACTCTCCGATCTCGAACGCGAGTTCATCGAAAGGCGGCTCTCCGAAGAAGTGGCGGCGATGCAAGACGTCGCTGCCGACATTCCGCCACTTCCGGCAGCCTCGTTTGATCGCCCTGCTTGCGAGGAGATCCGGCCATGAAGGGGCTGCAACAAATACTCATAAGAGGCAGTGAAAAGATCATCGGTCACTATCAATTCCTGCTCGATACGGCGATGTCGGAAGAGGAGCGCGAACTCTTCCGACGGAGGATCGAGGAAGAACGCAGGATACTGAGCAGGCTGCTCGATACGTCCGACCATCAATCGGCACGCGCGGCCTGAGGCGATCATGGCGGCGGAGGATCAATATCGATGGCGATATCTCCGCCGCTTGGCCCTGCGCGAATAGCGGGGAAAATTGTCCGTTTCGGTCGCTCCATTTCAGTTTTGACTTCGTAGCGTTGGCGTGAAGCCCGCCAATATGACGACGGATCGCATCGAGCGTCGCTTTGCCAGGAACCAGAACGGCAAGCTCAGAGTTGTCGTCATAGTCCGGGAGCGCGGAGAAACTCCCGTCCCGGCAATTTTCAATTCGGAAAGCCAGGTCGCTTCATTCATTCGCGCTCGCATCGCGAAGGGACGGTTGTGCATGCCGACGAAGCGGCATCATGGGATAACTGACATGAGCGTTTCGAGATCAAGGGAATCGACCATCAGGCGGCATACAGCCTCGATGGCGCGTGCACTGACATGGCTGAAAAATACCTGCCCCGCCTGCGATGTGCCGGGGCCGGAGCTCACCGCCACATCGCCGGTGCGCATCTCCTCCGATACGCGCCGGAGTGCCCCTGGCTTCAGGACTGCCGCCCGATCTCGAACCGGGATCAGGTGAGCCGAATTGCCGATGAGCGCGGACGCGCGGCAACGCTCTTCCCGCGCGCATTGGAGTTGGCTGCTGAAGGAGCTTTGAACTTGGAACCTTACGGTGTCCCGACAATTGGGCTCTTGTTCCGGGCAGGAACCGATAAAGGGAAATGCATGGGACAAATCCGCCGCCGCGTGAAGCAAGCCGATGCGCTCGAAATCCGGCTCACGCAGGGAGCGAAAGAACTTCGCGACCGTGCCGGGCAACTTCCCGCTGGTCGAGACCGTGACGCGCTGCTCCAGCAAGCGCAGCATAATGAAGCCGCCGCGCACATGTCGGAATGGCTGATGTCCCCAGGTCAACGGACGCCCATCTAGGAGGGCGACGATGCAGGCGAACCATCACCGCAACCACCACCATTTCGACGGCGTGGAGCTTGCCTTTGTCGCCGCTGCGGTGGTGTCGCTGATGGCCCTGCTCGCCAGCGTGGCGTGGCTCCTGCTGCGGTGAGCAATCGAATCGAAAAGGACCGTCACACGGGCGGTCCTTTTCTGCCGGTTGGAATGGATTTGTAAAAACTCAAAAGTTAAGAAATGCTCTGTAAATAAAAGTAGTGTCGGCAGAGTTGTATTACGGCCATCCTGGCTTGCGATGAAATCCGGGGCAGTACGGTGTTCCGGCCACGGAACCAGGCCGGCGGCGTTTCCGGACACACGGAGAGCCGCAGAACCAAGGCCGCGTGCTTGACTCGCGCGGCCCCCTCCCGCGACGTGCGGCAAAACAACCCGACGGGCAACTCAGCAAAAACCTGTCAACCGCCTCGCGCAAAAATATTTCGCTTTATCCGAAATGAACCTCAGTATATGGTCTGCCCGTCTCACCCGATCGAGGGGCGCTGCGCATCGTCACGGGTGTTGCGGTGAGATGCGGTGGACGCTGATCGCGCAGTCGACGAATGCGCGTGATGCGGACGGTGAAGTCGTGTGGTCCTGACGCCCTAGCGGCAGGTGTCTTTTCACAAAGCGCGAACGCGTCTTGTGAAGGCGGTGACAAGCAAGCCCAGTCTCGCCGGGGAGAGCACGAAATAAGCCGTAACCCATCGCGCAGGGAAAGCCGGGTTGTTTCCGGTTACACCTGTGGTCCTACCCCCGAGCTTTCTACCCATTGCTCGGGGCCCATGGGTGCGATCGGCACCCGGCTTTCCCTGCGCCCTCTGCGAGAGAGAGGGGCGGAATAAAAAGCAAAGCTCGGACGATTCGTGTCGCGAGAACGCGGATTTATGATTCGATGGCCACGCAGTGTCGTCCTGGCGAAGGCCAGGACCCATTACCCCAAATCTCGATTGTTGCGCGACGCTGGGGCCACAGCCCACTTCAACAACACGGCCCTGTGGTTATGGGGTCCCTGCTCCCGTGCGCAACTGCACACTAGGCAGGACGACAGAAAAGTACGCCCTACAGCCCGGTAAACCCGGCCTTCACATGGTCGGTGCTGCCGTCGAGCTGGCGCAGATAGGTCAGCCCGCACACGGTCAACCGATGCGTATCGCGCTCGCCCGCCTCGAACAGCGTCTGCACGTACTCTGTCACCTTCGCCCGTGCTTCGTCGCTTGCAGCGGACGTGCGGTTGAGCAGCAGATCATACGTCTGCATGATCCGATCGATCGCGGCTTCCATTGATGTCTCCGGGTTGACGCTCAGGCGACCACCAGCGTCTCGGCCTCGAACTTCGCGATCGCCTTGTTGGCGAGGCGGAGTCGGTTCAGCTCACCGCGCTGGAACAGCTTCACGACGATGCCGAGCAGGCGCTCATTGGTGGCGAAAGTGTCGGGAATGGCGCCGGATTTGCGCAGATAATTCGAGGCGATCGCGTAGGCGTCACCGACGACCTCGACGTTCAGCACCTCAATCCCGCGTTCGACCAGCATGTCCTGCCTCTCAATTGGGAGACGGGATAAAGCGCAGGGATCGGCTTGGTTCCTCGCCGGGACCGATTTATTTTCGCAGGTGCAGCATGAAAAACGCATCGGCCGGGCATGACCGATGCGCCGACTGGAGGGAGGCTGCCGGTCTTCTGAAGCGGCCGGCTTGGCCATCAGGCGAAACGAGGAAGGCTCAGAGGCGATACAGGATCTGGTCGGTCCAGAAGCGCTCGAGGCGGTGCAGCGACTTGTTGAGGCTCGCGAACTCCTCGTTCGAGATGCCGCCGACCTGCTCGACCGTCTTGACGTGCTTCTGATAGAGCGCATCGACGATCTTGCGGACTTCCTGGCCCTGCGGGGTCAGACGGATGCGGACCGAGCGGCGATCGACGCGCGAGCGCTGGTGATCGAGGAAGCCGAGCTCGACGAGCTTCTTCAGATTGTAGGAGACGTTGGAGCCGAGATAGTAGCCGCGGGTGCGCAGCTCGCCGGCGGTCAGTTCCTTGTCACCGATATTGTAGAGGAGCAGCGCCTGCACCGAGTTGATGTCGGCGCGGCCACGACGATCGAATTCGTCCTTGATGACGTCGAGGAGCCGGCGATGCAGCCGCTCCACCAAAGTCAGGGCTTCGAGATAGAGCGGCTGCACCGGAGCTTGACCGGTAGCGCGATCAGCGGCATCCGCCGCCGTTGTCGCAACGGCTTTCATCATGACACTTCCCCTGTTTGTCGTTTTTATCGACTTTATTTCGACGAAACTTGTGTCCCGCCTGATAGGTCCAACGTAAGGGGGCCGTTTGAATATCCGCTTAAATAAGAGAATAAAGAGATCATGAATTTAAGACAGTGAATCGTGGATTAAGCCCATGGATCAAGGACTTTTCGCAACTGTTCATTGACGGTGGCGGGCCCTTGTTCACGCTTCGTGTGCCTCACCTGTCACATTCGGAAACAGCAGCGTCTGAATTCGAAACGGTGGCGTAACGGGTGTGAGGGAACCCTTTACGGTGACCGATCGGTTACCGGAAAATTCTTCGAAAATTTTATGGGAGTGCATCGGGGCGGGACGCATGGGCTGCGCGAAAGCGGCCCCCGTTCGTCGCCGCGGCCAGATCGGTTCCGCCGTCGGCCCGCGCAAAGCCGGCCGGCACACGCGCCGAGATCCGGTGAAATGGATCCCGACGGCAGGTCCCGCAAAGGCGCTCCCGCGATGGGACGCCTTAAATGGGATGCGATCTGAGGCATCCACCTAGCAGAACCAGCGACGCTGTCTTCTCGCTCCGCGCACGACTGCCAAATATTCGCTGTCACCGTCAGCTCTTCGCCGCGTTGTCGCAGCCAGGCAACAGTGCTCAAGCCATCACGGCCTATGGCGGGCGTTCGCGCGCCGACATCCAGGCCAGCGCAAGATAGGCCGCGAGCATCAGGGCCTCGAGCCCGACCACGGTGAGGCTGCCGCCATAGATGCCCGGAAACATCAGCTCGATGACCGCCATCGACACCACGGTGGTCAGCCAGACCACGGCGCCCCACGGCGTCGCGAGCCAGAGCCCGACGGCTGCGACGAGCTCGATGACGGCGAAATAGATCGTGGCGGTCTGCCAGGCCATCGACTGGTTCTCGAAGGCCTCCTCCTCGCCGCCGACGAAGCCCGTCACCTGGGCCCAGTGATAGAGACCCTTAGCGACCGAGACGACGGCCATGATGCGCAGGAAGATGACGAGGCGCCGCGTCCACGCATTGTCGTCCGGCTCGATCCGGTCGGACGAGATCGCACTCACCGAGATGGCGTTGTCCCGCGCCTGATCGCGTGCAGAGGTGTCAGACATCCGAATCGCCGCTTGGCAGCTGCAAAATGGGGTTCATGGCGCAGTCTTGGCCCGTCGGGGGCCCAAAATCAATCGCCGTTGCGGCAGATCAAGCGCGCCAAGGGTGCAACAGGGCTGCAATAGCGGCGCAATGACGGCGCCCCTGACAGGTGCTAGAACCAGACTTATATCAGGTCCAGACCAGCCGTCCGTCGAGGAGAAGACAATATGGCGATCAAATTCGGGCGCCCGATCGAATTGCGCGATGCGCCGCGGCGCCAGACTGATGCCCTCGCCTCCCCCTCGCTCGACCTCACGATCCGGATGCGCCGCAACCGGAAGTCCGAATGGGCCCGCCGCCTGGTGCGCGAGAACGTGCTGACCACGGACGACCTGATCTGGCCGATGTTCGTGGTCGATGGCCACAACGCCCGCACGCCGGTGGCCTCGATGCCCGGCGTCGAGCGGCTCACCGTCGACCAGATCGTCCGCGACGCCGAGCGCGCCGCCAGGCTCAACATCCCCTGCATCGCGCTGTTCCCCTTCACCGAGCCGGCCCTGCGCGACGAGCAAGGTTCGGAGGCTCTCAACCCCGACAATCTGGTCTGCCAGGCGGTGCGCGCCATCAAGAAGGAGTTTCCCGATATCGGCGTGCTCTGCGACGTCGCGCTCGATCCCTTCACCAGCCATGGCCATGATGGGCTGATCGAGGGCGGCAAGATCCTCAACGACGAGACCGTCGCGGTGCTGGTCAAGCAGGCGCTGACCCAGGCCGAGGCCGGCTGCGACGTGATCGCGCCGTCGGACATGATGGATGGCCGGATCGGCGCGATCCGCGAGGCGCTCGACGACAACGGCTTCGGCGACGTGCAGATCATGTCTTATGCGGCGAAATATGCTTCCGCCTTCTACGGCCCGTTCCGCGACGCAATCGGGTCGGCCAAGACCCTGACCGGCGACAAGCGCACCTATCAGATGGACAGCGCCAATTCCGACGAGGCGCTGCGCGAGGTGGAGCTCGACATCGCCGAGGGCGCCGACATGGTGATGGTGAAGCCGGGCATGCCCTATCTCGACATCGTCCGCCGCGTGAAGGACCATTTCGCGATGCCGACCTTCGTGTACCAGGTGTCGGGCGAATACGCGATGATCGCTGGCGCCGCCGCCAATGGCTGGATCGACGGCGAGCGCGCGATGATGGAGAGCCTGGTCGGCTTCAAGCGCGCCGGCGCCGACGGCATCCTGACCTATTTCGCGCCGAAGGCCGCCGAGAAGATCAAGGCGGAATCGTAAGGGCGCTATACGGGTCCGGCCGACGCGGTTGGACGTGGACCGCAGAGCGGGCGCAGCGCCTCGCGCTCGTCCTGCGACAGCAGCCTCAGCGGGTAGATCGGCTCATTCGTCTCGCGCTGGAAGAACGGATGCGGCCAGGCCTTGCCGCGCAGGCGCCAGCCCAACACCTTGCCGATCGCGCGCAGGATCAGCGGCAGGTTGAAGCCGGTCGATCCCTTCGGAGCTTCGCCGATCGCATATTTGCCAAGGATTGCGCCGGTCGGCTTGCCGAACACCTCGTCAACGCGCGGCGCGCCGCCGTCGAAGGCCTGCGCCACGATTCCGACGAACGGGACGGCAGGTGTCAGCGAGTTGCCCACCGGCGAATTGCAGCAGGTGGTGTGCCATCGGTACAGCCCTTTGGGCGTCAGCCGCAGCCCGGCGATCTTGTCATGCCCCTGCACGAAACTGAGCGACGCCGGGGCGACCTGGACGATGTCGGTACCGCCGTGGACATCGAGCAGATCGGCCCGGCCGACCCGATGCATGAACGCCTGGCAGTCGTCGCAGTAGCAGACGACGCGATTGACGGCGGTCGGCGCGGCGTTCGTGACCACGCCTCGAACCTCGCCACAGCGGCAGCGCAACCCGATTTGTGTGCCCATATGTCCCCCCACCGTCACGCAACCTCCAGCCTACACCGAGGCGGGCGGTTTCGGCCGCCGAATCGCCGGAATATTTCGGCTAGTTAATGTTCGCGCAGCCTTGGCAGGCGAGCCTCGTGCTCCCATGTCCTGCGCGGGAGTTTCATCGGAGGTTGGTCATGTCTTACGGCAGTGACGGTAGCGCGTGGCGCAACGACGGCGGCGTTCCGCCGCATGCGTTTGATCCGTTGATGCAGCCGGAACTGTTCCGCGGCGTGCTGACGCGGCGTGTCTTTGCGTTCCTGATCGACCTCTTCGTGCTATCGGTGCCGGTGATCCTGGCGGTGATCTTCATCGCGATCTTCGGCATCGTCACGCTCGGCCTCGGCTGGGCACTGTTCTGGCTGGTGTCGCCCGCTTCGATCGTCTGGGCCATCGTCTATTACGGCGCCTCGATCGGCGGGCAGCACTCGGCCACGCTTGGCATGCGCATGATGGATCTGGAACTGCGCACCTGGTACGGCGCGCGCGGCTATTTCGTGCTCGGCGCCACCCACGCGGTGCTGTTCTGGGTGACGATCTCGTTCCTGTCGCCGCTGGTGCTGCTGGTCGGACTCCTCAACGGCCGCCGCCGGCTGCTGCACGACATCATCCTCGGAACCGTCATGATCAACAGCTCGGTCCGGACCCAGGTCACCCCGGCCGCGCGGGCCTCTTATTAGGCCCGCCTAAACCAATTGACCGTTAGCCTCCGGGGGGCGATGCTAACTCGGCTGCCTGTATTGTATGTGGAGCCCGACGATCAGACGTGACCCAGCATTCGCGTGATACCCCCCAGTTCTATCTGACGGCGCCCTCACCCTGCCCCTATCTGCCGGGCCGGCATGAGCGGAAGGTTTTCACGCATCTGGTTGGCGACAAAGCGGGCGATCTCAACGACTTGCTGACCCATGGCGGTTTCCGCCGAAGCCAGTCGATCGCCTATCGCCCGGCCTGCGACGCCTGCCGGGCCTGCGTCTCGGTCCGGGTGGTCGCCAACGAATTCCGCCCCTCCCGCAATTTCCGCAAGGTACTGGCCCGTAACGCCGACATCATCGGCGAGCAGCGCACGGCGGTGCCGACCTCGGAGCAATATTCGGTCTTCCGCGCCTATCTCGACCGCCGCCACCGCAACGGCGGCATGGCCGACATGACGGTGCTGGACTACGCCATGATGGTCGAGGACAGCCATGTCGAGACCCGGATCATCGAGTACCGCAAGCGCAATGCCGACAGCGCCATCACCGGCCGCGGCGACGAGCTGATGGCGGTGGCGCTGACCGATGTGCTCAGCGACGGGTTGTCGATGGTCTATTCCTTCTTCGAGCCAGGGCTTGAGGCCCGCTCGCTCGGCACCTTCATGATCCTCGACCATATCGCCCGCGCCCGCCGGCAGGGCCTGCCCTACGTCTATCTCGGCTACTGGATCGAGGGCTCCAAGAAGATGGACTACAAGGGCCGCTTCCTGCCGCAGCAGCGGCTCGCGCCGTCGGGCTGGCTACGCGTCGACGCGTCAGGTGAGGCGCTGGCCGAGCCGCAGGACTAGCGCCTCCTCAGTCAGGCGCTCCAGGTGCCGAAGATCGTATCGATCAGCAACTTCACGTTCAGGATCACGATCAGGCCGGCGACGATCCATGCTGCCACCGCAACGGGGCGCGAAATCGCGAACGCGCCCATCTTGCGCTTGTCGGTCACGAAGCGCACCAGCGGGATCACCGCGAACGGCAGCTGCATCGACAGCACGACCTGGCTGAACACGAGCAGCTGCGCGGTGCCGCTCTCGCCATAGAGCGCGGCCACCACGATAACCGGAACGATCGCGATGCCGCGGGTCACCAGCCGCTGCAACCAGTCGGGCAGCCTGAGATCGAGAAAGCCCTGCATCACGATCTGGCCGGCCAACGTCGCCGTCACGGTCGAGTTGAGGCCGGAAGCCAGCAGCGCCACGGCAAACAGCGTCGAGGCGATGCCGAGGCCGAGCAGCGGCGACAAAAGCTCGAAGGCCTGGTCGATCTCGGCGACATCTGAGTGGCCGCTCTTGTGGAAGGTCGCGGCCGCCAGCACCAGGATCGCGGCGTTGACGAACAGCGCCAGCATCAGCGCGATGGTGGAGTCGGTGGTCGCCCATTTGATCGCGTCGCGCCGCCCCTCCTCGGTGCGCGGATAGGCCCGGGTCTGCACGATCGAGGAGTGCAGATAGAGGTTATGCGGCATCACGGTCGCGCCGATGATACCGATCGCGATGTAGAGCATCTCCGGATTGGTGACGATCTCGCGCGACGGCATGAAGCCGCCGATCACGCCGGCAATCGGCGGCGCGGCGGCTGCGATCTGGACCACGAAGCAGACCGCGATGACGATCAGGAGCGCAATCACAAAGGCTTCGAGGAAGCGGAAGCCGCGATTCATCAGGAGCAGCAGCAGGAAAGCATCGAGCGCCGCAAGCAGTGCGCCGCCGATCAGGGGAATGCCGAACAAGAGCTTCAGCGCGATCGCGGTGCCGATCACTTCGGCGAGGTCGCAGGCGATGATCGCGGCCTCGCAGGCGAGCCACAGCAGCAGATTCACCGGCCGCGAATAGGTCGCGCGGCAGGCCTGCGCCAGGTCGCGGTCGGTGGCGATGCCAAGTCGGGCGGAAAGCGCCTGCAGCAGGATCGCCATCAGGTTGGAGAGCAGGATGACCGACAGTAGCGTGTAGCCAAACTTCGACCCGCCCGCGAGATCGGTCGCCCAATTGCCGGGGTCCATATAGCCGACCGAGACCAGATAGCCCGGCCCGGCAAAGGCCAGCAGCCGCCGCCACCACAGGCCGCCGGTCGGGACCGCAACGGTGGCATTCACCTCCGGCAGGCTGCGCGCATGCCCGGCGTCGCCCCGCCAGCCACCTGGCACGGTATCGGCAACAGAAACGGGAGACATTTCAGGGGTGCGAGCGTCCATCCGAGAAGCATGACCGATCCTCCCCGTTATTGCAACTCATTTGCAACTGCATCTAGGCTCACGAAAATGATACTGACTGCCTGTCTTGTAAAGCACTGAGGAAGTGCTTTACGTTGGATTCATGATCAAGCTGCCCGTCGAGACGCCAACCGCAACGCTGCGCTACTCCCTCGCCCCCGACCCGTCGGGCACCGAGGCGATCGAGGCGACCTTTGCGGCCTATGACCGCATGATGGCGATCCTGGCCGAGGTCGCGCCTGTCGGCGCCAACCTGGTCTCGCTGCACGCCCAGGCCTACGAGAAGATCCGCAAGGAGACCGGCCTACCCGCGCGGCTGGTGACGCTCGGCCTGCGCGACCGCGCCAACTACATCGCAGGCGCCGCCGTCCGCCGGATACCGCTCGACGACAAGTTGTTTGCAATCAAGGGCCCAACTTCACTGACCATTAGCACTGTCAGCGGACGCGTCTTGGTGCCGTTCGACGTGCCGGGATATGTCTCGGGCTGGGAAAGCCCCTTCCCGGCGCATTTGATCTCGGATGGACGCGGCTACGAAATCCACATCGCCGTCAAATCGAAATCAGCACAACCGGAGGAGAAGACCATGCTTCACGAAGGCATCCTTGCGCGCATGGGCCGGCTTCTTGCCGCCATCGCAAGCCAGACCATCGACAATGTCGAGAGCAACAACAAGGTCGCGCTGGTCAAGCAGGCGATCCGCGAGATCGACGCCGGCGCCGACGAAGCGCGCTACGCGCTCGGCAAGTCGCGCGCCGAAGAATTTCGTTTGAAGAGGCGGCGCGAAGAACTGGATACCGAGACGACTGCTCTGAACGAGAAGATCCGTCTCGCACTTGCGGAAAGTCGCGAGGATCTCGCGCGCGCCGGTGTCGCACGGCAAATTGACCTGGAGTCGCAGGTGATCGCGCTGGAACGCGCGATGGATTTCATCGAGCTCGAGATCGACGAGCAGACCAAGGCGCTGCAAGCCATGCTCGGCGCGCGGCGCGAGGCAGAGGCGCGATTGGCCGATCTCGAACAAAGTCTGGTCCGCGAGGCCAAGGACGAAACCAGCCGGGCCCCATCGACGACCAATACATTGAGTGCCGAACGCGCCATGGCGGCGATTGCCCGGGTCACCGGTGTCCCCGCCTCCAGCGTGCTCGGCGACAAGGAGCTTGACGAACTCGATCGCCTGCACCGCGAAAAGGAAATCGCGGCGCGGCTTGAAAGGATCAAGTCAGAAAAATGAGTGCAGTTGGCGACATTCTGCTCGCCCCGGACGTGCGGCCCTTCGCGGTCGCGGCTGCGATCATGGTGGCACTTGGCGGTATCGAGCTGCTGACCACCATGGTCGGACTTTCGATCAGCGAACTCGTCGGCAAGGATTTCGCGGTCGAGGCCGAGAGCCACAATGCTCTCAGTGGCCTGTTTCTCTGGATCAACGCCGGGCGGCTTCCCCTCCTGATCCTGATCATCCTGATACTTGGCATATTCTCGATCGGAGGCTTCCTGCTTCAGGGACTGGCGCATGCCGCAGGCACCGCCATTCCGGTCTCGATTGCCGCGGTGGTGGCTGCCGCCGGCAGCGTCCCAGTGATCAGAACTACGAGCCGCGGCCTCGCCCGCATCATTCCGCGCGACGAGAGCTATGCGGTCAACGACAGCGACTTTGTAGGCAAGGTCGCAACCGTGTCGGTCGGCCCGCTCGATCAGGGCCTGCCCGGCAGGGTCCGTCTCAAGGATGTCTTCGGCAACTGGCACACTGTGTCGGCGCGTGCCAGCCCTGATTCCGAGGCGTTGCCGGTCGGCACCAGCGTGCTGCTGGTCGACCGCGACGCCAGGGGCTTCATCGCGATTGCCGCTCCCGCCGACCTCATTGAACAACAACAATCTTGCAACAGGGCATAACATATGTGGGAACTTGCTGTACCCGTCGCCATTGGCGTCCTCGCTATCCTCGTCATTGGCCTGCTTTTCGCAAAGCTCTACAAGCGCTCGACACGCGATGAGGCCTATGTGCGCACCGGCCTCGGCGGCCAGAAGGTGGTGCTCGACGGCGGCTCGCTCGTGCTGCCAATCTTCCACTCCACCGCCGCGGTGAACCTGAAGACGCTGCGGCTCGAGGTCGCGCGCGGCGGCCCCGATTCGCTGATCACCAAGGACCGCATGCGCGTCGACATCGGCGCCGAGTTCTATCTGCGCGTCAAACCCGACTCTTCGTCGATCGCACTGGCCGCGCAGACGCTCGGCAACCGCACCAATGACGCGGCCGAGCTCCGCGAGCTGGTCGAGGCCAAGTTCGTCGACGGCCTGCGCTCGGTTGCCGCGACCATGAACCTCGAGGAATTGCAAGAGCAGCGCGCGACCTTCGTCAAGGCGGTGCAGGACGCGGTCGGCGCCGACATCCAGAACAACGGTCTCGAGCTTGAATCGGTGTCGCTGACTCGGCTCGACCAGAGCGACATCAAGCACTTCAACCCGAGCAACTTCTTCGACGCACACGGCCTCACCACGCTGACCAAGATCACCAAGGAGCGTGAGCAGGAGCGCAACCAGATCGTCCGCACCACCGAGGTCAATATCGCCCAGCAGGACCTGGTGGCGCGGCAGACCACGCTGACGATCGAAAGCACCAAGCGCGAGGCCGAGCTGGCACAGCAGCGCGACATCGCCAACAAGACCGCCGCGATGCGCGCTCAGACCGCGCAGGTCGAACAGACCGCGTTGCAGAACGAAGCCGAATACCGCATCCAGCAGGAGCTCGCGGTCGCCAACAAGCAGACCGAGGCCAACCAGGCCCGCGACACCCGCAAGATCGAGGCCGATCTCGCCGTGAAGCGCCGCACCACCGAAACCGACCGCGAGCTGCAGATCGTGGCGCAGGAGGCCGCGATCGCGGTGGCCACCAAGAGCAAGGAGCAGTCGGAAGCCCAGACCATCGCCGAGACCGCGCGCGCACTGGCGATAGCTGCCGAGGAAAAGGTCACCACCGCCCGCGCCACCGAGGTCGCCGAGCGCGACAAGATCATCAATGTGATCGCCGCGCGCAAGGTTGCCGAGACCAATGCGATGCCGATCACCGTGATGGCGGAGGCCGAAAAGCAGGCTGCGGCCAACAAGGCCGAGGCCACCAACGTGCTGGCGAAAGCCGATGCCAATGCCGCCACCACCCGCGCCGCCGGCGTCAAGGCACTCGGCCAGGCGGAAGCGGAAGTCGCGACGTTGAAGGCGGAGGCGCGCAACAAGCTGAGCGCTGACATGATCGCCTACGATCTCAACCTCGCGCGGATCAACGTGATTCCGAGCGCGCTCGCCGAGGCGGTGAAGCCGATCGAGAAAATCTCCGATATCCGGATCTTCGACACCGGCGGCATGCTCGGCCGCGGCGGCGGCAATGGCCATGCCAACGGCAATGGCGGTCTCGGGCTCGGCGACGGGCTCGCCGCGCAGTTGCTGTCGGTTTCGGCATTCAAGCCGATGATCGACAAGATCCTCGCGGAGGCGGGATTCCCTGCGGGCCCCGACGCCATGACCAACCTATTGAGTGCGCTGCGTGCCACTCAAGCGGAAGTGCCGGCCCCGTCCGTCGACAGCACGGCAACGGCGCCGACCAGCATATCCGGAGCCGGCCACGCGACGCTTGGCCCGAGGTCGTAGCACAGCGCAGGCACGATCACGGGCCAGCTCGCTTTTGATCCCAAACCTTGATGGCCTATCAGGCTCTGAACATCGCATCGGCAAGGCCCGCCTCTCACGGCGGGCCTTGTTTTTGGCGTTGTCGGGAAACGGGTGGGATCGGGCGTCTTCCAACCACACACTATGGCCAGATCGAATTTCCTCAAGGATTCTGCCATGTCCGCCGATACGCCGCGCCTGCCCGCCACCTTCAACCGCCTGGCCTGGTCCAACCTCGCCGCGCAATCGGCCGAGCAGATTGCGCTTGCGGCCGCGCCCATCGTCGCCGTGCTGGTGCTCGGCGTCGGCGAAGGCCAGACCGGCCTGTTGCAGACCGCGCTGACGCTGCCGTTCATCCTGTTTGCAATTCCCGCCGGCCTGCTGGCCGACCGCGTGTCGCGGCGCTGGGTGATGGCGGGCTCCGAGGCGCTGCGCGCCGCGGCCCTTGCCGCGATCCTGCTGTTGCTGTGGTTCGGCGTGATGACCTTGCCGCTGCTCGCCTTGCTCGGCTTCATCGCGGTTTGCGGCACGGTTGCCTACAGCGTCGCAGCTCCTGCGCTGGTCCCGTCCCTGGTGACCTCGCAGCAATTGCCGGCCGCGAATGCCCGTATCGAACTTGCGCGCACCGTCGCTTTCGCCAGCGGCCCCGCGCTTGGCGGCGTGCTGGTCGGCTGGGTCGGCGCTGCGCCCGCATTCGGCTTTGCCGCCGCGCTGTCGGCGATCGCGGTCGTGCTGCTCGCCGGCATCTACGAGCCGGCGCGGGCGCCTGCCCCGCTACGGCATCCGCTGCAGGACATCAAGGAAGGCGCGGCCTTCGTGATGCATCATGCCTTGCTGCGGCCGGTATTCATCACCCAGTTCATCTTCAACACCGCGTCGTTCCTGCTGCTCGCCGTGTTCGTGCCCTATGCGGTGCGCCATCTCGGGCTCAGCGCCACCGGTGTCGGTACGACGCTCGCGATGTATGGCGTCGGCATGGTGGTCGGCGCGCTGTTCGCAACCCGCGTGATGAAGCGGCTGGCGTTCGGCACCGTGATCGGGCTCGGCCCGGTCACCGGCCTCGTCGCCTCACTCGTGATGGCGCTGACGACCTGGATTGCGACGCCGCTGCTCGCGGGCCTCGGCTTCTTCCTGCTCGGCGTCGGCCCGATCCTGTGGGTGATCTCGACCACTACGCTCAGGCAATCGGTGACGCCGCCGTCGCTGCTCGGCCGCGTCTCCGCGATCAACATCATGAGCTACGGCGCCCGCCCGCTCGGCTCCGCGCTCGGCGCCGTCGTCGGTGGCCTCTACGGCGCCGAAGCCTGCCTCTACCTCGCGGCCGCGGTCTTCGCGGCCCAGGCGCTGGTGATCCTGATGTCGCCGGCGGTGTCGCTCAGGCGTCAGCCCGACATGGTCGGCGAACCGGTGCGCTGCTAATCTCGCCCCTCAACGTCATTGCGAGCGAAGCGAAGCAATCCATTTCCGCCTTGCGGAGAGATGGATTACTTCGTCGCTTCGCTCCTCGCAATGACGGGAGGGTCTAGCTCGCCAGATAGCGCTCATACTTGCCGCCGACGACCTCGTCGGCGGTAACGGCCGGATCCAGCGTATAGAGATCCTGCGCATGGCTGATGCCGCGCAAGACGAAGCGGCCGGTGGAGACCAGATAGTTGCGGCCGGCGGCGTCGAGCCCGGTGCGGAAATCGGTCGAAGTCAGCAGTTCGCGGTCGACCGATGCGCACATCGAAGCAATTCGGCTGACCTCGTTGACGGCGGGCCCGACCACCGTGAAATCCAGCCGGTCCTCGCTGCCGATGTTGCCGTAGAAGACCTCACCGACATGGAGGCCGACATAGGCCGTGGTCGTCGGCCGGCCCTCGTTCTCGCGACGATCGTTCAGCACGCGGATGTTATGGCGGAATCTGTGCTCGGCGCGCAGCGCCGCGCGCCTGGCGCTTGCCATGTTCTCGCTGGTGAACATCGCCAGCACGCCGTCGCCGATCAGCTTCAGCACCTCGCCGCCTGCATCGTGGATCGCGTCGATCGAGGCCTGCGCGTAGTCGTTGAGGAACGGGATGATCTCGTCGGGACCGATGCGCTCGCTGATCGCGGTCGAGCCGCGCACGTCGGAGTACCACAGCACGGCCTTGATCTTCTCGGTGATGCCGCGCTGCATGCGCCCGCGCAGCACCTGCTCCGCCGTCTCGCGGCCGAGATAGACCCGTCCGAGCGTGCGGGCGATCTCGACCTGGGCGGCCGATTTGATCGCGAGCCCGAGCACCGGCACGAGGTCGCGCAGCGCCGACATGTGGTTCTCGTCGAAGCCGTCCGAACGGCGCGTCGTGTAGTAGGAATAGAAGCAGTCCATCTCGCCGATCGTGCCGGCCTCGCCGAAGCGGTGCACGAAGGCTGCGAAATGCTTGTGGCCCTTCTCGGCGAGGTCGCCGATCATCGAAAAATCGTGCGAGCCGTTGAGATCGATCACCATCTCCTCATGGCCGTTTTCGAGCATGTGATGAAACGCCGACCGCCGCCAGTTCTGGCTGGCCTCGCCGCTGCTGGTCGAGCCGTATTCGAAGATGTCGGCCTCGTTGCTCTCGCCGTCGTTCCAGCGGAAGCCGCGGCCCTCGAAGATCGGATGCAGGGTGTCGATGAAGACGATCGCCCGCGACAACGGCATGCCGGCGGCCCGGCAGCGCTCGCAGAAGCCGCGCAGCAGGTCGTTTTCCGGCAGGCCGGTCAGGCCCTGGCGGACCAGCCAATTCATCAGGCGCAAACGAGGCGTGAGTTCCATGCGTAGGATTATGCCGGGCAATTGGTGCGGGAGGAAGGGCTGGTCGTCGCGTGACAGATGCGGACGCCGGTCCGGCATTGCAAGGCCGCCCCGCCTCACCTCCTTCGGGCGGAACGACGCCACCGAGTGCCGGCGATTCCGCTTCCCTTTGCCTCGGCCTTCGCGCAAAAGGGCGCATGGATAACGACGCCAGCCAGCCGAACCCGATCCGACGCCTCACGCGATGGGCGACCACCCCGCCGCAATCCTATGGGGTCTATCTGGCCGGCATCATCCTGGTTTACGCGCTGTCGTTCTACGCCGGCACGATGAAGCCGAAGCACGCGCCCGCCCCGCCGGTAACCGCACCGTCCGCCCCGCACAGCTGATCAGGCCGGTCGGGGCTGGTCGAAAGCGAACGGCGCCGAAGCAGCTCAGTCATAGAAGTCCGGCGACAGCTTCAGCCCGTCGCGCTGGGCCTTGTCGTGGTTGATCCAGAGCTGCGCCTTCTCCTTCGTCAGCGTGTCGGCGATCTTCTGCATCGAGGCCAGCGTCTGCTCCTTGCTGGCATTCAGGCTCGGCACGCGCCGATTGTCCCAATTGTCCCTGAAGTGAACGGCATCCCCGGTCAGCACGACCGCGCCGGTGTTCGGCAACTTCACCAGCAGCGACTGGTGGCCGGGCGTGTGGCCCGGCGTCGACAAGATGGTTACGCTGCCGTCGCCGAACACGTCGCGGTCGCCCTCGAGTTTCGTCACGGGATGCTCGGGCTTGAAGCGCGGCGCGTTGTTGGCGCCGGGCCATTCATACTCCGTCTTCTGCACATACAGCATCGCGGCCGGGAACAGCTCGACATTGCCGATGTGATCGGGATGGGTATGCGAGACGGCGATCGCCTTGATGTCCGACGGCTTCACCCCGAGCTGGTCGAGCTGCGCGGCCAGCGTCTTCGGCCGCCGCCAGGTCACCGCCTTGGGATCGGCAGGCGCAAGGCCGTTCGGCATCGCCGCGACCGCGTCGGGAATGCCGGTGTCCCACAGGAACCAGCCCTGCGCGTGCTTGATCAGATAGCAATTGTCGACGAAATCCATCGACTTGCCTTCATTGACGCCGGGCGACCAGCGTGAAATGTCGCCGGCAACGCCTTCGCCGCAGTTGAGGATGTAGAGCCGCTCGACGCCTGCTTTCGCCGGCTGGGCGTCTGCGTGCGGCGCCGCGCCCACGAGCCAGAGCAACATCGCAAGACCGATTGCCTTCTTCACGTTGCCCTCCATTGATCGCGCCCGCTCAACGCGCGCGGCCGCAATGTGCCGCCTCATCGGCGGCCGTGGAAGACACGGACGTGGGTCGATCGATCAATTGAACGCGAGTGAGTCTCGCCGCAGGCTAGACCATTTCCGCCGGCGCCAGCCGGCAGGTCTCGCTGCTGATCTCGACCTGCAGCGTGGCGTGGTGAATGCTGAACCGCTCCGACAGCTCGGCGCAGACGCGATGCAGGAAGACATCGTCATGTCCGCCGGGCCGCACCAGGTGTGCGGTCAGCGCGGTCTCGCTGGTGCTCATCGCCCAGATGTGCAGGTCGTGCACCTCGGTGACGCCCTCGAGCGCGCCGAGATAGTCCCTCACCCGCTTGAGATCGATGCCCCTCGGCACCGCGTCGAGCGCGAGGTTGACGCTGTCGCGGGCAAGCTCCCAGCCGCTCAGCAGCACCACCACGGCAATGACGAGGCTGATCGCCGGATCGAGCCACTGCCAGCCGGTCGCCATGATCAGCAGCGCCGCGATCACGACGCCGAACGAGACGCCGGCGTCCGCCGCCATATGCAGATAGGCGCCGCGCACATTGAGGTCGCTGTCGCGGCCGCGCATGAACAGCAGCGCCGTGCCGCCATTGATCAGGATGCCGAGCGCCGCGACCCAGACCACGGTCCAGCTTGCGACTTCGGCCGGCTCGCGGAAGCGGTTGATCGCCTCGACCGCGATGCCGCCGACCGCAATCAACAGCAGCCCGGCATTGAACAACGCCGCCAGGATCGAGGCACGACGATAGCCATAGGTGTGGGTGTCGGTCGGGCGCCGCCCGGCCAGCCACGCCCCGCCCCAGGCCAGCAGCAGCGCGATGACGTCGGAGAGATTGTGAACGGCGTCGGAGACCAGCGCCAGCGAGTTGGCGGAATAGCCGAAGATCAGCTCGGCGATGACGAAGGCAGTGTTCAGCGACGCGCCGACCGCAAAGGCCGTACCGAAACTGTCGGGCGCGTGGCTGTGCCCGGCATGGGAATGACCCGCGTGCGCGTGCCCGGCATGGGAATGTCCGTGAGAATGACCGCTGTGGTCATGGTCGTGGTCGTGATTGTGCGCCATGGCAACTGTCGCCCGATATCGTCGGCGACGGTTATAGCGCGGTGAAATCTGGATACTATCACACCGCGCCAGTTGACGGCGTAGCCCGGAGGGAGCGCAGCGCATCCGGCATCGTTGCCAAACGCGACAGCGGCCCCGGATTTCGCTTCGCTTTATCCGGGCTACAACACCGCTACTCCACGCCGCGATTGAACTTGTTCGACTTCGGCAGGCCATGGGCGAGCCGGCCGGCGTCGGCGCGGTTGCCGCGCCAGTCGGCCAGTTCCTTCAAGGTCATGCTGTGCTCGCGGCCGGCGGAATCCTTCCAGGTCAGGCCGGTCTTGGAATCGAACACCGCGACATCGGATAGCTCCGAGCTGCTGTATTTCTGCAGCCGAACGCCGCGGCCCCGCGCCATCTCCGGCACCTGGTCGAGACCGAACAGCACCATCTTGTGGTTGGTGCCGATCACGGCGACGGTGTCGCCGTTCACGGTGGTGATCGCACGGGCCTCGTTCGGCATCTCGACATTGAGCACCTGCTTGCCCTTGCGGGTATTGCCGACGCAGTCCTCTTCCTTGACGATGAAGCCCTGTCCCTCGCTGCTGGCGATCAGGAACTTGCGCTCGCCCTTGTTGACGAACAGCGAGATGATCGCGGCGTCCTGCTCGAGGTCGATGAACATGCGGATCGGCTCGCCATGGCCGCGGCCGCCCGGCAGCTTGGCGACGTCGAGCGAGTAGAACTTGCCGTTGGTGGCGAACAGCAGCAACTTCGAGGTGGTCTCGGCAAAGAACGAGTGCTCGAGCTTGTCGTCGGTCTTGAAAGCGAGCCCCGACAGATCCTCGACATGGCCCTTCAGCGTCCGCACCCAGCCCTTCTCGGAGATCACGACGGTGCACGGCTCGCGCTCGACCAGGGCTTCCTCGATCGCGGCGAGATCATGCTCGGGCGCATCGGCGAAGGTGGTGCGGCGTTTGCCGAGCGGCGTCTTGGGTCCGAAGATATCGCGGACCTTGCGCACCTGATCGCTGACCTTGGCCCATTGCTCGGTCTCGGAACCGAGCAGGCCCTCGATGCCCTTCAGCTCCTTGCGCAGCTCCTTGTCCTCGGTGCGGATCTCCATCTCCTCCAGGCGGCGCAAATTGCGCAGGCGCATGTTGAGGATGGCGTCGGCCTGGACGTCGGTAAGGTTGAAGGTCTTCATCAAGACCGGCTTCGGCTCGTCCTCGGTGCGGATGATCTTGATCACCTTGTCGAGGTTCAGGTAGGCGACGAGGTGGCCGCCCAGCACTTCCAGCCGGTGCTCGATCTGCGTCTTGCGGAAGTTGGAACGACGGACCAGCACGTCGCGCAGATGGTCGAGCCATTCGCGCAGGCACTCGGCAAGGCCGACCACCTTCGGGATGCGGCCCTTGATCAGCACGTTCAGGTTCAGCGAGATCTTGCTTTCCAGCTCGGTCAGCCGGAACAGCGACTCCATCATCAGCGCCGGATCGACCGTGCGCGATTTCGGCTCGATCACGAGGCGGATGTCTTCGGCGGACTCGTCGCGGACATCGCCAACCAGCGGCAGCTTTTTCTCGTTGATGAGTTCGGCGATCTTCTCGACGATCCGCGACTTCTGCACCAGCCACGGAATCTCGGTGACGACGATCACCCAGGTGCCACGCGCGCCCTCTTCCTGGGTCCAGCGCGCGCGGGTGCGGAACGAGCCGCGCCCCGTGGTGTAGGCCTCGACGATCGCTTCCTTGGAATCGACGACGATGCCGCCGGTCGGGAAGTCCGGGCCCTTGACCCATTTCAGCAGCGCCTTCGACTTGGCGTCGGGCTTCTCGATCAGATGCAGCGCGGCGTCGCAGAGCTCGGCGGCGTTGTGCGGCGGGATCGAGGTCGCCATGCCGACCGCGATGCCCTGCGCGCCATTGGCGAGCAGGTTCGGGAAGCCGCCGGGCAGCACCACCGGCTCTTTCGACTGGCCATCGTAGTTGAGGCGGAATTCAACACCGTCCTCGTCGATACCTTCAAGCAGGAGCCGCGCGACCTCAGTCATGCGCGCTTCGGTGTAGCGGTAGGCGGCCGCGTTATCGCCGTCGATATTGCCGAAATTGCCCTGGCCGTCGACCAGCGGGTAGCGCGAGGAGAAATCCTGCGCGAGGCGCACCATGGCGTCATAAATCGCCTGGTCGCCATGCGGATGGAACGAGCCCATCACGTCGCCGACGATCTTGGCCGATTTCTTGAATGCCGCGCGCGGGTCGAGCCCGAGCAGGTCCATGCCGTAGAGGATGCGCCGGTGCACCGGCTTCAGCCCGTCACGGGCATCCGGCAACGCACGATGCATGATGGTCGAGAGCGCATAGGCGAGATAGCGCTCCTCGAGCGCATCACGCAGCGGCACCTCGTGAATTTCGGCCGGCTTTTCCGGCGGTACCTGTCGTTTTCCCATGGGGAGGCGTTAAACCTTGGCGGTGAATCGGGCAAGCCGCGAATCACCGGGAATTTAGGGCCCGAATCGGCCTTACGGAACCGCCGTTCGGCTTCGCGGCCTGGTCACGGCGTTGATAAACCCGTCGCGGGCGTCGGAATGGCCCTGCCCGCGGGGCTCCAGCACGTGGCGGAGCAGGAACAGGCCGGTGATCTGGAAACCGTCGCGCAGGTCCTGCTCCGACCAGCTGTTGGCGCCGCTCTCGCCTTCGCGCAGGAACGCCGGCAGCGGCAACAGCCGGTCGCGCCACGGCTCGCCGGCGGCACGGGACACGGCGCCGCCGGATTTCGGCGAGACATAGATCAGGTCGGTGGTCTCTCCGGTCGCCGCGCAGTTTTCCAGGTCGAGCCCGAAGCCGAGCTCGGTGAGCATGGCGAGCTCAAACCGGATCAGGTGCACCGCCGCGACGCCGGCATCGTCGAAATCGTCGAGCGTCCCCTGCAGCATCTCGTAGATGTCTTCATGCGGATCGCGCTCCGGCAGCAGCCGGGCCAGCGCAGCCAGATGGGTCACGCCATAGACCGCGTGCGACGAGGCGAGCAGCGTCGCCGCGCGCAGCCGCGTGCCTTCCAGCGTGTACATGCCCAGATGCTCGTCGAGCCGCGCCCGCCACACCGCGGTGACGCTGTTGCCGGGCTGCAGCAGCGGCCGCATCCGCGAGCTGGCGCCGCCGCGCACCAGGCCGAGATGGCGGCCGTGCTCGCGCGTCAAGAGCTCGACGATGGCGGAGGATTCGCCATGCCGCCGCACGCCCAGCACGATGCCTTCATCGGTCCATTCCATGGCTGCAAAAGTATCATGTAGGGCGGATTAGCGCAGCGTAATCCGCCGATATCGCCAGGAAGTTACACGGCGGGTTACGCCGGAGCCTGTCATCGGGCCGCGCTGGCGCGGACCCGCTCGCCCTACGCAGCCTACGCGTTGAACCAGCCCTGTGCGTCGCCGGTGAAGGAGTAATAGAGCCCGGCCGTGGTCAGGATGCAGGACACCACCTCGATGGCGCTATCGAGCTCCAGGCCCTTTTCGCCGATCACCTGCACCAGCGAGATCACCGACAGCACCAGCATCGCACCCAGCGCCCAGCGCGGCCAGTTCTTGCGGTGCTGCGCCGCAAGCCGGACGAAATACACCAGCAGCAGGATCATGCAGCCGGCGGTCAGCGTCTCGCCGGTGATCATCTGATCGGTCCTCACGTCGGTCGGCGTGCGGTCCTGGAACGCCACCGACAACGCGTCGAGCGTCAGCGACAGATAGAGCAGCACCTCAAACCACAGCACATTTCTGGGCACATTCATTGCTTTGGGCACGCTCATTGCTCTGGGCACGTTCAAGCGCCGGCTCATTCCTTGGGGAAATCCAGTCCCATTTCCTTGTAGCGGTCGGGATCGTCGCCCCAGTTCTCGCGCACCTTGACGAACAGGAACAGGTGTACAGGCACGCCCATGATCTCGGCGATCTCGGCACGCGCCTGCGCGCCGATCGACTTGATGGTGGCGCCGCCCTTGCCGAGCACGATCTTGCGCTGGCTCTCGCGCTCGACAAAGATCGTCTGCTCGATGCGGATCGACTTGTCCTTGCGGTCGGTCCAGCTGTCGGTCTCGACCGTCGACTGGTACGGCAGTTCCTGATGCAGGTGGCTGTAGATCTTCTCGCGGGTGATCTCGGCCGCCAGATGCCGCATCGGCGCATCCGACATCTGGTCCTCGGGATAGAGGAACGGTCCCGCCGGCACCAGCTTGGCCAGCGCCTCGCGCAGGTCGGCAACGCCGTCGCCCGACAGCGCCGAGATCATGAAAGTGTGCTCGAAGCGCATCCGCTCGTTGGCGGCCTGCGCCAGCGCCAGCAGCTTCTCGCGCTGCACGAGGTCGACCTTGTTCAGCACCAGGATCTTCGGATGCGCGACGGTTTCGAGCTTGGCGAGGATCGCATTGGCCTCCTCGTCGATGCCCGACTTCGCGTCGAGCAGCACACAGACGAGATCGGCGTCGTGGGCGCCGCTCCAGGCGGTCGACACCATGGCGCGGTCGAGCCGGCGCCGCGGCGCGAAGATGCCGGGCGTATCGACCAGGATGATCTGCGCGTTGCCCTCGATCACGATGCCGCGGATCAGCGCGCGCGTGGTCTGCACCTTGCGCGAAACGATGGTGACCTTGGAGCCCACCAGCGCATTGACCAGCGTCGACTTGCCGACATTGGGCGCACCGATCAGCGCGACGAAGCCACAGCGCGTCGCGTCTCCTTGCCCGTTGGGTTCGTCAGTCATTGGTACCGACGCCTTCACGTTCGATCATCGCGGATGCTGCTGCTTTCTCGGCCGCGCGCTTGTTGCCTCCGAGGCCCTCGGCGGAGGCGAGGCCCGGCAGGTCAACCGCAACGCGGAATTGTGGATCGTGGTGCGGGCCGGTGCGTTCGACCTCGCGATAGACCGGCGTCGGCAATCCCTTGCCTTGCGCCCATTCCTGCAACACGGTCTTGGGATCGCGCAGCGGCCGGCGCAGCTTGTGCATCCGCTCGGTCCAATTGCGCTCGACGAACTGGCGTGCGGCCTCGTAGCCGCCGTCGAGAAAGATCGCCCCGATCACCGCTTCGCAGATATCGCCGAGCACGGATTTGCGCAGCCGTGCGCCCTCGACCGCCTTCACCATGCCGAGCTTGATGTCCTCGAGCAGCCCGAGCGACTTGGCGACGTCGGCGCAGCTCTCCTTGCGCACGAGATCGGCGAGCCGCTTCGACAATTCGCCCTCGTCGGCCTTCGGGAACGCCCGGAACAGCATGTCGGACACGATCAGCCCGAGCACGTGGTCGCCGAGGAATTCCAGCCGCTGGTAGCTGTCGGCGCGGTTGCGGGTGGCGGGCTTCAGCGCGGAGACGTGGGTGAACGCGGTGGTCAGCAGCGCGGCATCCGAGAACGTATACCCGATACGCGCCTCGGTGCCGGCGATCGCGGCCTTCTCTTCAGCCGCCCTGGCGGCCTTGGTGCGCCGCTTCTTCGGCGCGGCCGCGCTTCCGGCGGCGGGCGTCTGGCTCGGCTCGCCGGTGGGCGCTTGATCGTTGATGGCTGCGGTATCGTCGTTCATCGCACGATGGAGAATAGGCGGTTCCACCGCACGGCGAACGGCCAGCGCCAGATCATCCAGGCCTGCTCGCCCTCGGCGATCGAGAAGAAGATCATCTGGGCACGCCCGATGATGTTCTCGAACGGCACGTAGCCGACCTGCGACAGGAAGCGGCTGTCGGTGGAGTTGTCGCGGTTGTCGCCCATCATGAAGAAATGCCCGGGCGGAACGGTGTAGACGATGGTGTTGTCCATGTAGCTGTTGTCGGTGCAGTCGAGCGACTCATAGCTGACGCCGTTCGGCAGCGTTTCCTTCCAGCGCTTGACCCGGGCGGTGGCGTCCGCCGAGCCGCAGGGATCCTCGCCGACGAAATCGCTCAGCCGCTCGCGCTTGATCGGCTCATCGTTGATGTAGAGCAGCCCGTTCCGGACCTCGATGCGGTCGCCCGGCAGTCCGATGACACGCTTGATGTAGTCGGTGGAGTCATCCCGCGGCAGGCGGAATACCACGATGTCGCCGCGGTTCGGCTCTGAGCCGAAGATGCGCCCCGAGAAGATGTTCGGCGAGAACGGGATCGAATAGTGGCTATAGCCATAGGAATATTTCGAGACGAACAGGTAGTCGCCGACCAGGAGCGTCGCCTTCATCGACCCCGAGGGGATGTTGAACGGCTGGAACAGGAAGGTGCGGATGACGAGCGCGATCAGAAGGGCATGGATGACGACGCGGATGGTCTCGCCCACGCCGCTCTCAGATTTGGTCCCGGTGGTCGCGCTCATTGCTTTCCCAATTCCCGCGGGCCCTGATGCCCACGCGGTGGCAGAACGTTCTCTCCACGCGAAGCGTTCGACCCCCGCGTGAGGAAAATGGCCTTGATTCTGATCTTGAGGGCAAATTCCGGCCTGAACCTGGAATCCGCGTCTCGCTCGATACCGTGCGGCGTTTTAGACGGTTGTTCGCAGGGGCGCAATCAATCGCCGCCTCAAAACTTCGCAATTCATTGAAATGTCAATGATTTTTTAGTTTGCTGAAGTTTTCTGGCAAATTCCGGCGCCGCGCGGTCATCTGGCCGGAGCAACCGCCGAAATTATGACGAAGGCCTGCGCCAGCGGCCAATCGTCCGTGATCGAAAGGTCGATCTGCGCCTGCATGCCCGCGGGTGTCAGCTCCTGGAGCCGGGCCAGCGCCCCGCCGGTCAGCTGCATCGACGGCCGCCCTCCCGGCAGGTTCACCACCCCCATGTCCTTCCACCACACCCCGCGCCGGATACCGGTGCCGAGTGCCTTGGAGCAGGCCTCCTTCGCGGCGAACCGCTTGGCATAGGTTGCGACCACCATCTTCTGGCTGTTGGCCCGGCGCACCGCCTTGGCGCGCTCGGCGTCGGTGAAGATGCGATCGAGGAATCGCTCGCCGTGCCGCTCGATCACCTTGGCAATCCGGGTGATGTCGATCAGGTCGGAGCCAATGCCGATGATCATGCGCTGACCGCGCCTTGCGCCCTGGCGCGGCCGCGGTCCATCGCCGCACGCATCTCGCGCACCGTGGCGGCGATGCCGACAAACAGCGCCTCGCCCATCATGAAGTAGCCGATGTTGAGCTCGCGGATTTCGGGCAGCGCGGAGATCGTCTCCGCGGTCTCATAATCGAGCCCGTGGCCGGCATGGACCTCGAGCCCGGCCGCCTGTGCGAGCTTGGCGCCGGCGACGATGCGCTTCCACTCGGCCTCAGCCTTGTCCTTGTGGCCATCGACCACGGCGTCGCACCAGCCGCCGGTGTGGATCTCGATCACGGGCGCCTTCAGCTGCGCGGCCATCTCGATCTGCCGGGGATCGGCGGCGATGAACAGCGAGACCCGGATGCCGGCATCATTGAGCCGCGCGATGAACGGCGCCAGCGCATTGTGCTGGCCGACCACGTCGAGGCCGCCTTCGGTGGTGAGTTCCTGGCGCCGTTCCGGCACCAGGCAGACCGCATGCGGCTTGGTGGCGAGCGAAATCCTCAGCATGTCGTCGGTCGCCGCCATCTCGAAATTCAGCGGCTTGGATATCTCGGCCTTGAGCCGCGCCATGTCCTCGTCGCGGATGTGACGGCGATCCTCGCGCAAATGCGCGGTGATGCCGTCGGCGCCGGCCGCGATCGCGGCAAGCGCCAGCCGCACCGGATCGGGCCGCGCCCCGCCCCGCGCATTGCGCAGGGTCGCGACGTGATCGACATTGATACCGAGACGGAGCGGAGCAGCCTTTGACATGTCCCTAACCTGCAATTCTAGCCTGTCATGCGCGGGCATAGCCGTCCGAAGGAAGGCGTCGCTTCCGCTCGCCTATGCCCTGCACTCGCCTATGCCCTGCACATGCATCTTTACCCATTGACGCGTTCGACTCGTGCAACGACGGCCTTGGCGCGCAACTGCGCGATGATAGCGCTGAGATGCTTGAGGTCATAGACCTCAAGATCGATGGTCAGCTCCGTGAAGTCAGGCGATTGGCGCGACATGTGGATGTTGTCGATATTGCCGTCGTGCTCGGCGATCACGGTCGCGATCTGGGCGAGGCTGCCCGGCTCGTTGACATTGTGGACCAGGATGCGCGCGGGGAAGCGCTGCGGCATGGTCTCGTCGATGTCCCAGCGCACGTCGAGCCAGCGCTCCGGCTCCTCCTCGAAATCCTTCAGCGCCGGCGACTGGATCGGGTAGATCGTGATCCCCTCACCCGCCGTAACGATGCCGACGATCCGATCGCCCGGCACGGCACCGCCGTTCGGCGCGAACTTCACCGGCAGCTCGGAATTGATGCCGCGCACCGGGATCACCGAGGTGGCGCGCGCCGGATGCGGCGGGGTCTGCGTTTTCAGCTTGGCGGCGAGCCCCTTCTTGGCGCCATAGCGCACCATCCGCTCTTCCTTGTAGTCGGGATACATCGCGCGCGCGACGTCGGAGGCCTTGATCTCGCCGCGTCCAACGGAGGCCATCACGTCCTCGATCGAGGTGCGGGCGAGCCGCGGCAAGGCGCCCTTCAGCTTGTCGTCGGCATATTCGATCTTGGCGCGGGCAAACAGGCGGTCGACGATGCGGCGGCCGAGGCCGGCATACTGGTCCCGCACCGCATCGCGGGTGGCACGCCGGATCGCGGCGCGCGCCTTGCCGGTGCGGGCGAGCGCTTCCCAGGCCGACGGCGGCGCCGACTGCGCCTTCGAGGTCAGCACCTCGACCTCGTCGCCATTCTGCAGCTCGGAGGACAGCGGCGCGAACTTGCCGTTGATCTTGCAGCCGACCGCGCTGTTGCCGACACCGGTGTGCACGGCATAGGCGAAATCGATCACGTTGGCGTTGCGCGGCAGCGCGATCAGCTTGCCCTTCGGCGTGAAGCAGAACACCTGGTCATGGAACAGCTCGAGCTTGGTGTGCTCGAGGAATTCCTCGGGATTGGAGCTCTCCGAGAGGATGCCGATGGTGTGGCGCAGCCAGGCGAAGGCGTTGGACTCGTGCTTCAGCCGCTCATGCGGCGAGCCCGCCCCTTCCTTGTAGAAGGCATGCGCGGCGATGCCGAACTCGGCGATCTGGTTCATCTCCTCGGTGCGGATCTGCAACTCGACGCGCTGCTTGCCCGGTCCGATCACGGTGGTGTGGATCGACCGGTAGTCGTTCTGCTTCGGCGTCGAGATGTAATCCTTGAAGCGGCCCGGCACGACCGGCCAGGTGGTGTGGACAATGCCGAGCGCGCGGTAGCAGGCGCCGACATCGTCGAGGATGACGCGGAAGCCGTAGATGTCGGAGAGCTGCTCGAAGCCGACCGACTTGCGCTCCATCTTGGTCCAGATCGAAAACGGCTGCTTGCGGCGGCCGAACACCCGCGCGGTGATGCCGTTCTTCTGCAGGTTCTTGGAGAGCTGGGTTTCGATCTCGCCGATCAGGTTGCGGTTGCGCTCGGCCAGTGAATCGAGCCGCTGCTTGACCACCGCATAGGCCTCGGGATCAAGCACGAAGAACGACAGGTCTTCCAGCTCCCCGCGCATCTCCTGCATACCCATGCGACCGGCCAGCGGCGCATAGATATCCAGCGTCTCCTCGGCGATGCGGCGGCGCGAGGCCGGCGGCACGAATTCCAGCGTGCGCATGTTGTGCAGGCGGTCGGCGAGCTTGATCAGCAGCACGCGGACGTCGTCGGCGATCGCCAGCAGCAGCTTGCGCAAATTCTCGGCCTGCTTGGCCTCGCGCGACACCAGCTCCAGCCGCTTCAGCTTGGTCAGGCCTTCGACCAGCGCGCCGATCTCATGGCCGAACACATGGTCGATCTCGGCCCGCGTCGCCTCGGTGTCCTCGATCGTGTCGTGCAGCAGCGCCGCCACGATCGTGGCGTCGTCGAGCTTGAGGTTGGTGAGGATCGCGGCGACCTCGAGCGGATGCGAGAAATAGGGATCGCCGGAGGCACGCGTCTGGGTGCCGTGCGCCTTCATGGCGTAGACGTAGGCGCGGTTGAGCAGGTCTTCGTTGGTGTCGGGGTTATAGGACCGGACGCGCTCGACAAGGTCATATTGTCGCATCATTCGGGTCCGCAGCTTCGCCGGCCTTTCCGCCGCGGACGAGGCCGGCGCGACCGCGACCGTTTCGGTTGCAGCCTGCATCTGGATGGAACTGCGGCGTCGATACGCCATGAACTCGCTGCCTCTCGCGGGACCGGAACGTCCCTTCTTCCTCAATCTAGTGCGCTTTCGAACGAAGCAGCACCCCGCGCGGCCCTGGAACCATTCAATTTCGCGCGCCCGCATAGGACGCACCGTAACCGCAAAATTGTCAACAAAAGCAATGGCCCGGAGCAATGTCCGGGCCTTTGGCAAATTGATCCGAGATGTGGAGCCGAACGACGGACTTACTCGTCTTCCTCGGGCTGCTCTTCCGGGGGCGCCAGGCCCTCGAGGCCCTTCAGCAGCTCTTCCTCGGTCATGCGCTCGACCGCGACCTCGGTGTCGTCGGCGTCGACGCTGGCACCGGCGGAACCGATCAGCGGCACAGTGTCCGGCTCGGGCTCGTCGACCTCGACGAACTTCTGCAGGGAGTGCACGAGTTCCTCTTTCAGGTCCTCCGGCGAGATCGTCGAATCGGCGATCTCCCGCAGCGAAACGACCGGGTTCTTGTCGTTGTCGCGATCAACCGTGAGTTGCGATCCCGACGAGATCATCCGGGCACGATGCGCGGCCAACAGGACGAGGTCGAAACGATTGTCGACCTTATCAATGCAATCTTCGACGGTGACGCGAGCCATCTCGAGGCGCTCCGTGGTAAAAGGGACCAAACATGTAGGTTATGAGGGTTAGTTATAGGGCTAGCCCCCGTTTCGCAAGGCAAAATTTGTGATTTGCCTTCCCAACAGGCTCTGATACCCCCCTCTGCCGGGGCCAGAAGGGCCGGAGCGTCTGATGACATGGCTAGGTTGCTGTCCCAGACAAGTAAATCTCTTCATTGCAATGTCAAAGGTCTAGGCTTTTTGCCCTCGCCTCACCATAATTGCGGTGGTGACTGTCGTGGGGAAAGATTCACCGAACTTTAGGCAGCAACGCCGGAAATTACGCGCGGTTGATCACCGCCGCGCTAAGAACACTAACAACCACGCGAGAACACTTTGATGTCGTCACCTGTTTCCAACAAGATCGCGCTCTTCATCGATGGAGCCAATCTTTACGCAACCGCAAAGACGCTCGGCTTCGACATCGACTACAAGCGCCTTCTCAAGGAATTCCAGAGTCGCGGCACCCTGCTCCGTGCGTTCTACTACACGGCGATCATCGAGGATCAGGAGTATTCGTCGATCCGTCCGCTGATCGATTGGCTCGACTACAACGGCTACACCGTGGTCACCAAGGCGACCAAGGAATTCATCGACGCCAGCGGCCGCCGCAAGGTGAAGGGCAATATGGACATCGAGCTTGCCGTCGATGCCATGGAACTGGCCGAGCACATCGACCAGATGATCCTGTTTTCCGGCGACGGCGACTTCCGCTCGCTGGTCGAGGCCGTGCAGCGCCGCGGCGTCCGGGTCACCGTCATCTCCACGATTGCGAGCCAGCCGCCGATGATCGCCGACGAGCTGCGCCGCCAGGCCGACGTCTTCACCGACCTCGTCGAGCTGCAATCCAAGCTTGGTCGCGATCCGTCCGAACGTCCGGCCCCGCGCGAACCGCGTCACCACTCCCCGCAATTCCTGCAGCGCGCGACCACGATGGCCCCCCGGGGAGCCGATGACGATTTCGACGAGTAATCTCGTCGCCGCACCCACGCGCCCCGACAGCAACTGTCAGCTCTGTGTCAGGCTGGCCGACTTTCGCGCGCAGGCCCGCACACTCCACCCGGACTGGTTCAACTCGCCGGTGGAATCATTCGGCGATCCGAATGCGCGGCTCCTGATCGTCGGGCTCGCGCCGGGCATGCAGGGCGCCAACCGCACCGGCCGTCCCTTCACCGGCGATTACGCCGGCGATCTGCTCTACGCGACCTTGCTCGAATATGGCTTTGCCAGCGGCGTCTATCAGGCCCGGCCGGACGACGGCTTGAAGCTGGTGGACTGCCGGATCAGCAACGCGGTGCGCTGCGTGCCGCCGCAAAACAAGCCGCTGCCAGCCGAGATCAACACCTGCCGGCAATTCCTCCGCGCCACCATCGCCACGATGCCGAAGCTGCGCGCGATCGTGCTGCTCGGGCGAATCGCACACGAATCTACGTTGAAGGCGCTGGATGTTCGTCTGGCTGCGGCGCCCTTTGTGCACGGCGCCGTGCATAGCGCAGGCACTTTCAAGCTCTACGACAGCTATCACTGCTCGCGCTACAACACGAACACCGGCGTGCTGACGACCGACATGTTCCGCAAGGTCTTCGCGGCCGTGCGCAGGGAGCTCGGCTAGAGCCCTTCTCCCGGTATCCACTTCGCGAACCGGTATCCACTTTATTTGGAAGCGCTCTCATCTTTCCGCGAATTGGCCTGCAGCCATTCCAGCACGTCGCCGGCATTCCGGTCAGGCGGGAACACCGGATAGAACACGTGCGTGATGCGCGCATCGTCGATGATGAGCGCAAGCCGCTTGATCAGCGTCAGGCCCGCCACCGACATCGTCGGCAATCTCAGCGCGCGGGTCAGTTCCAGCGCTTCGTCTGACAGTACCGGGAACGGCAGATGCAGGCGCGACGCCATCTCGGTCTGGTAGGCATTGCTCTGCGTCGACAGCCCGAACACCCTGATGGCACCGGCCGCCTTCAGGTCGGCGAACAGGTCGCGGAAGGCGCAGGTCTGCGGCGTACAGCCGCGGGCCCCCGGGATCATGTCCCAATCGTCGACCAGCCCGATCTTGCCGGGCTCGCCGGTTCGCGGATAGGCGAACACCACGGTGCGGCTCTCGAGCGCCGAGAGCGCCACCGAGGTGTCGTCGGTGGCGCGCAGCCGGACCGGCGGGATCGTCATGCCGATCAAATGCGCCGCGCCGCCATCGTCCGCGGGTGCCGGGATCTTGCTCCAGTCGACGTCGGTGAGGCTGCTCTGGTTCATCGGACCAATCTCCATCCGTCGTCGTCGCAGTGACGGCACTCGGAACGCCCTAGCCCCGCGCCCGCATCAGGCGGCCCTTTTCGCGGCCCCAGTCGCGCTTCTTCTCGGACTCGCGCTTGTCGTGCAGCTTCTTGCCCTTGGCGACCGCAAGCAGCAGTTTGGCACGGCCGCGCTCGTTGAAGTACAGCTTCAGCGGAATGAGCGTCATGCCCTCGCGGTCGACGGCGCCAAGCAGCTTGTTGATCTGCTTGCGATGCAGCAAGAGTTTTCGCGGTCGCTTCGGCTCGTGGTTGAAGCGGTTGGCCTGCAGATATTCGGGGATATTGGCGTTGATCAGCCAAATCTCGCCGTTCTTGGAATCCGCATAGGATTCCGCGATCGTGCTCTTGCCGCTGCGGATCGACTTCACCTCGGTGCCGGTCAGCGAAATGCCGGCCTCGACCGTATCCTCGATGGCGTAGTTGAAGCGGGCCTTTCGGTTTTCAGCGACAACCTTGATCGGACGTTCGTTCTTGTCGGCCACGTTAGCCCTTCTTGAGGAGGTCGCGGATTTCCGTCAGCAGCACGACCTCGTCGGACGGCTTCGGCGGCTCGGCGGACTTGGCCTCGTCCTTGCGCTTGAACTGGTTCATGGCGCGAATGACCATGAACAGCACGAAGGCGATGATCAGGAAGTTCAGCGTCAGCGTCAGGAAGTTGCCCCAGGCCAGCACCGCGCCCTGCTTCTTGGCGTCGGCCAGGTTGGTTGCGGTGACAGCCTTGGAAAGCCCGGTGAAATAGTTGGAGAAATCGAGTCCGCCCGTGATCGCGCCGATGATCGGCATGATGATGTCGCCGACCAACGAAGTGACGATCGCGCCGAAGGCTGCGCCAATGATGACGCCGACGGCGAGGTCGACGACATTGCCCTTCATGGCGAATTCGCGGAATTCCTTCAGCATTCCCATCCCCTTCTGTTCGACATTGCGCACGGCATTGTTCACGGCGGTACCGGCCTGGCTCAGTTGATCAGGCCGGCATGCACCATGGCGCTGCGGACGGCCTGGCGGGTCGATTCAGAGACCGGCACCATCGGCAGGCGCAGCTTCTCGTCCAGCTTGCCGAGCAGCGACATCGCATACTTCACCGGCGCCGGATTGCTCTCGATGAACAGGTTGGTGTGCAGCGGCATCAGCTTGTCGTGGATTTTTAGCGCCGTCGTGACATCGCCCTTCTGCCAGGCGGTCTGGAACTCCGAGCACAACCGCGGCGCGACGTTCGAGGTCACCGAGATGCAGCCGTGGCCGCCATGTGCCATGTAGCCGATGATGGTCGCGTCCTCGCCCGACAGTTGATTGAAGTCCTCGCCCATCGCGGCGCGCTGCTGCGACACCCGCACCATGCTCGCGGTCGCGTCCTTGACGCCGGCGATGTTCTTCAGTTCGAACAGCCGCGTCATGGTGTCCACCGACATGTCGATCACCGAGCGCGGCGGGATGTTGTAGATGATGATCGGAATGCCGATCGCATCGTTGATCGCCTTGAAGTGCTGGTACATGCCTTCCTGGGTCGGCTTGTTGTAGTACGGCGTCACCACCAGCACCGCATTGGCGCCGGCCTTCTCCGCGTGCTCGGCGAGTTCGATCGCCTCTTTGGTCGAATTCGAGCCGGCACCGGCGATCACGGGCACCCGGCCCTTGGCCTCCTCGATGCACCACTCGACCACGCGCTTGTGCTCGTCATGGCTCAGCGTCGGGCTCTCGCCTGTGGTGCCGACCGGCACCAGGCCGTGCGTGCCCTCGGCGATCTGCCAGTTGACGAGGCCGCGGAACGCCGCCTCATCCACCGCGCCGTTTTTGAAGGGCGTCACCAAGGCAGTGAATGATCCCCGGAATTTTGTCTTGGCTGCCATGGACTTCCTCCAAACGCTTCAGGCTAAAGGCTAGGTCGACGGACCCTTGTTATTGTCGTGCTTCACGTCCGTGCAACCGGCACCCGGTTGATGCGAAACGCCATGAAAGGCAATTCATATCGGGTCTGACCGGCAGGCGAAAGGGCCGCACCGAACCTATTCCCAGGCGGCTCCAGCCGCGATTTTGCCGTTGTGCTGGCGCAAACAGCCGCACCGGCAGGCTTCTTAGTATTTTGTCTACGTTTTCAATCAAATAAGAACCCATGGCCCAACCGACCAGATGATTCGGGGCCGCAGAGGACTTCTGTGATCCGTTCCGCCCGCGCAGGCACTTTGCGATCGACGGCGCTGGCGACGAGCCTGGCGCTCGTCGTTGGCCTTGTCGCCATCACGGCCGATGCATGGGCCGCCGAGGATGTTCCAGCCGCGAAGCCGGCTGCCCAGGATGCGACTTCCAAGACAGCTGCCCCGAAGAATGCGGCTTCCAAGGGCGCTTCCAAGACCGACGCTTCCAAGGCCGGCACCTCGAAGGCACACGCTTCAAAGCCAGCCGCCGCCAAGAACGGCGAAAACAAGGCCAGCGCTGCCAAGACGGAGGCCGCCAAGACGACCTCTTCGAAGTCCGGCGCGGCGAAGACAGACGGCGCCAAGGCCGCGCCTTCCAAGACCGACGCCTCGAAGGCTGCCGCGTCAAAGAGCAGCACGTCCAAAACCACTTCTGCAAAGACCACCGCGTCGAAGCCCGCTGCTCCGGCTGCAACAGGAAGTCTGCCGAACAAGCCGATGCCCGTCCGCGCCGCCGCCCCCGCGCTGGTTCCGGCGACCCGCCAGCATGCCGCGCCGATCGCGCGCAAGCCGGTGCTGCCTGCGGCCGTGGCCGCGACATCGTCGACGTCGCAGTCCGACAAGGAAGCGCTTGCGAGCGTCGTCGAGCTGCTGCGCAAGCGCAGGCCGGCGGACGCCACCGAGGCCGAGGCCTCGATTTCCGATCCGGTGGCGCGCAAGCTTGCCGAATGGCTGATCCTGCGCAGCGAGGACAATGGCGCCTCGGTCGAGCGCTACCGCGCCTTCCTTGACGCCAATCCGAGCTGGCCCTCGCAGACCTTCCTGCGCCGCCGCATCGAGGCCTCGCTATGGGACGACCATCGCGACGATTCCGCGGTGTGGGCCTGGTTCCAGAATGAATCGCCGGTCTCGGCCAAGGGCCGGCTCGCGCTCGCCAAGGTGATGATCGGACGCGGCGACCGCGGCAATGCCGAGCGGCTGGTGCGCGAGGCCTGGCGCAACGATCCGATGAGCGAGGACACCGAAACCACCGCGCTCGATCTGTTCGGCTCGTTCCTGACCGCCGGCGACCACAAGGCGCGCATGGACACCATGCTCTACGGCACCGACAACGAGGCCGCCGGCATCCGCGCGGCCAGGCGTCTCGGTTCCGGTTATCTGGCGCTCGCCAAGGCGCGCATCGCGGCCAACCGCAAGGGCTCGAACCTGCGCGCGCTGCTCGAAGAGGTGCCGCGCGAACTCTCCGGCGACACCGGTTATTTGTTTGCCAAGATCCAGCTGCTCCGCCGCGAGGAGAAGTTCACTGAAGCCGCGCAGCTGATGCTGAGCGCGCCGAAGGACGCCGCGCGGCTCTTCAATGTCGACGAATGGTGGGTCGAGCGCCGCCTGCTGGCGCGCAAGATGATCGACGTCAACGAGTTTCGCTCCGCCTATCTGATCGCGCGCGACGCGGCGCTGCCCGCCCGCGACATCTACAAGACCGAGCAGGAATTCACCTCGGGCTGGATCGCGCTGCGCTTTCTCAACGACCCCGCCCTCGCCGCCCAGCATTTCGCGCGGATCGGCGTCGGCAGCGCCAACCCGACCGCGCTGGCGCGGGCCGGCTATTGGCAGGGCCGCGCCGCTGAAGCCGCCGGCCGCGGCCAGGAGGCGCGCGCCGCCTACGCACGCGCAGCCGAGCAGTCGACCAGCTATTACGGCCAGCTCGCGCGCGCCAAGCTCGGCCTGCCGCAGATCGAATTGAACAGCGCGCCGCGCGGCCGCGGCGCCGACCGGCTGGAAATCGTGCGCGCGGTCGGGCTGCTCTACGAAATCGACGCGCGCGAGCTCGCGATCCCGATCTTCGGCGATATGGGCGACAATGGCGATCCGGAAGCGCTGGCCGGCCTCGGCGAGCTCACCGCGCGCCACGGCGATGCCCGCGGCATGCTGCTGATGGGCAAGGCCGCGCTCAATCGCGGCCTGCCGTTCGACCACTACGCCTACCCGGTGAACGGCATTCCGTCGTTCCGCCAAGTCGGGCCGGAGGTCGAGCAGAGCGTCGTCTACGCGATTGCGCGCCAGGAGAGCGCGTTCAATCCGGCCGTGGTGTCGCCGGCCCAGGCCTACGGCCTGATGCAGGTGACGCCGGACGCCGGACGCTATGTCTGCAAGCGCGCCGGCATCGGCTTCGACCTCAACCGGATGAAGACCGACCCGGTCTACAACGCGATGCTCGGCGCCGCCGAGCTCGGCGGCCTGCTCGAGGACTATCGCGGCTCCTACATCCTGACCTTCGCCGCCTACAATGCCGGCCGCGGCAGCGTGAAGAAGTGGATCGAGCGCTATGGCGACCCGCGCGATCCCAAGGTCGACGCGGTCGACTGGGTCGAGCTGATTCCGTTCTCGGAGACGCGGAACTACGTCCAGCGGATCATGGAGAACCTGCAGGTCTACCGTGCCCGCTTCGGCGGCGGCACCAGATTGCAGATCGACGCCGACCTGCGCCGCGGCGCCAGCCTGGAATGACCAGGCGCCGGCCGGTTTTCAACAGCCTAGCGAAGGGCCACGGTTAGCTCTGCGCCGACATCGGTCTAACTTATTGTTATAGCTTGCGTTTCCTGCACTCACCCGAACCATCGCACCGGAATCGGCGCGGACTATAAAGGCTCAGCGCCCGCTCCCGGGCCGCCTGCGGCGGAGCTGCCACCAAATCACCTTGCCACAAACTGAATCTGCCGCTTGCGGCTTAGCGCCCTCTCGGGCATATCGGCGCCATTGGAGACGTGGCCGAGTGGCTGAAGGCGGCGGTTTGCTAAACCGTTATAGGCTTGTAAAGGCCTATCGAGGGTTCGAATCCCTCCGTCTCCGCCAGCCAGCCTTTCGGATATTGACCAGGACGGCCCGTGCAGTGTCTGCCGATCGGCTGCCGCTGATATTCGACCTAGCTTCGTTCCATGGTTCGCTAGCCGCCAGAGCCTCCCTGGCTCGAACCGGTAGTCACCTCCGCGTGAATGAAACACCATTTCCGGTGCGTTGAAGCGAGCGCGAAACAAACAGCGCGCAGCATCCCATGAGTTTTTCATCACCTGAATATTTCCGGAGTAAAGCCATGCAGCAGGACAGTGGCATTCAATTCCAGGATATCGACCAGGTTTTGCGTAACGCCCAGCTTCGCCGATCCGCCGATCTAGGTCCCTTGTTACGGCAGCGCTTCTCATCCGAGGCAGGCAAGCTTGTCATCGCAACTTCGCTGGCTTGCATAGTAGTCGTGCTGGCGATCGCTGCCGCCCCGCGGCCCGTCTCGAGCGCTGCGCTTGGGAGCGATTGGCAATGCAGCAAGGCAGCGTTTGTCTTGACGACCTGTCGCCAAACCGATCCCGCGCGCTCATAGCAAGCGGCCTCGTCGTTCAGGGAACGTTGCCCTGAGCCCGGCGTTGCGTAGGCGGCGACGGCACGTTCGCGAGGGCAACCGGTCCCCTCGTCGACCGAACGATGTCGACGCAATGCCGCAACTGGCGAAACCATCTATCCGGCGACACCGTAGCTGGACAGCCGGCCGCATTCTTCCATTTTGGTCCTGTGGGCCGGCTGAGGCCGTTCGGTCGATCCCAGTCACGAACGGCCTCACTTTTGAGCCCATCAATGAAATGCGTCAGCGGCTACGCGATCGATAAACGAGCCTTGAGGATTGAGGTGATCGTGGCGGCTGGCGGAGCCACGGAGCCGGATGAGGGTTAGAGCCGAGGTAGAAGTCGCAGCTTCCCCTCGGCTTGATTATTTGGCATCAAACAATCATGAAGCCCGCACGAAGTATCCGCCGGCTGGTCGAGATCGGGCTGAAGGCGAAGAAATAAGATGGATGGCCCGAGTCGCGGTCTCAGGTTAGCGCTCTGCTTCGCACTGGCGATTGTCCTGCCTGCTGCTCAGACGCCGCCAACAGTGCATTCGCGGGACGCGCGTCGTGTGGTTGACAAGGAATGTCGCGATGTCTTGCCCGCGCAGGCAAAGATACAGGCATGCCTCAACCTGCTGAGCGATCGGCGGCTGTCGACTGCCTATATTGCGCCGATCAACAGCGAAATATCGAGCACCTTCCAAAGCCTGCGGGACTACGACAACGCCATCAAATACAAGAAGATCGAAATTGAACGCGCACAGAGCGCGGCGAAGCAGCCTGCTTCTTCGGCCGACGCACTTCCTGCAAGTTTCGGCGCGATGTCTCAACGTTACACGGAGCTCGGAACACTCCAGGCGCTCAATCGCCTGGCCAACATCGACAGTCGATCGGATGAAGCGCGCCGAGGCGCCACTGAGGAGCAAGGCAACTACACCCTGGCGCTTCAGTACAACCCGATGAACTACAGGGCATATCGATACCGGGCTGAAATTCACAGCCTGTTCTGCGACAGCGCGTCTGCCTCTCAGGACATGGAGGCAGCGGTCAGGTTTGCGGACGAATCCGGAGATCAGAACGCCGCTCGAGACTACAAGCGCGTCACGCTCAGCGCTTGCATTCCGGCTTGGCGCCGAGAATAGCAGGACCCATCAGACTTACGCCCCGACCGTATTCTTACGGACCCGCTCCTGGCAGGCGACTTGCGATGTATCCGTGAATAGTTCGGCGCCAGCTGTTCGCGGCGTACCGAACTCGGACATTCGGAGCACGCACATGAACATGCATCATCGTTTTGAGACAGCTCGCGCAAGCACGGGACGAGAGTCGACGGTTGCGAAGATGCTGTCCGATCTTGTCCTGGCCTGCCAGCAGATCGAAGCCGACATCGCGACCGAAGAAGCGCGCGCGGGAATCTATGACCGATCGGACGCAAGGTATCCGACCCTGGCAAGGTCGCTCAATGAGCGGTACGACAATCTCAAGGGAACCATCGCCATGCTCGAAAAGCGTGTCACTGAGCGATCTCAGCACAAGTTGGTTACCGACGGGGCATAGCGCGATCCTTCGACCAACCTTCTGTTCGATGAAAAGGCATCTCTCCGTCCCTGCCAAGCAAAGGGGCCCGCGAGAAGCACGCCCCTGCCTCCTGACTACGCCCCGAAGCACTGCCGCCTGCCGTCCGTTCGGCAGGCAGCGTGATCAACGTGATGGAGCTGCGGCGCTGACCGGCGTCAGCCGCTACCACGCGTGGATGGATCGAGATTTCGGTTCTCGCTTGGCGGGATCGGCCCGAAGCCGGGATATCTGTACCCGCCAGGCACGACCACCTCTTCGCTCGGACGGATGATGAGGTGCTGTCGCACGCGACGGTGATGCGCTGTTGCCGCGTCGGCAACCGCACTCCACAGGAACACAAGAGGCAACGTCAAGACCAAGGCAACACGCATCGCGATCACTCCGTTTCACCGAACAAGTGACCGCCGACCGCGGCGTTCTATTCTGCCCCGGCCTTTCACATGTGATCAAAACCGCGAGATCGCCGATCTAGAGCCTGCGCGTTATCACGCAGTGTGAGCCCGCCCGCCGGACGGCGTACGCTCAAGCTGGGCGACGACAATGTCCCCGCCAACGTAGTTCGCGATGAGAACCCTGTCGTAGAAGGCCGAATAGAACACGGCCGTTGGACTCCAGACAGGCAGTTAGCCCGGCGGGAAACAGATCAGACATCGCTTTGACGATAGGTCACATGCTCAGGCTGCGCTCGCAGCAGCGGCCGCGGAAGGGCCTGCGCGCAGGCGACGCCGAGCAGCGCGAGGCCGCCGCCGATGACGTGAAACGTCCTGACCGGCTCGCCCAGCATCGCGATTGCGGCCGCGGCCGTCAGCACCGGCAACAGGTTCATGAAGATCGCGCAGCGGTTCGGGCCAAGCTGCGCGACCCCGCGGATCCAGAGGAACGGCAACACCACCGAGGCCAGCCCGCCGGCATAGACGATCAACGGCCAGGTCTCCGCGTTGACCTGCCGCAACGGCGCCGGCGTCGCGAGGAACGCGGGAAACATCACGGCCAGCGCGCACAGCGCCTGCATGTAGGTCGATTGCCATCCGGTGATCGGCAGATTCCAGCGCTTCAGGAGCACGCCGTACAGCGCATAGACGATCGCGGCGAGCAGCATCAGTGCGTCGCCCGCATGCACGCCGTTCTGCAACAGCGACGACAGTTCGCCGCCGCTGACGAGATAGACGAGGCCGGCAAACGACAGCGGCGCGCCGCAGACCATGCCAAGCGTCGGCCGCTCGCCGAGCAGCGCGGCGCTGAGCGCGACCGTGAGTAGCGGCGTCAGCGCGGTGAACACGGCCATGTTGGTCGCCGTCGTGGTCTCGGCGGCGAGATATGACAGGCTCTGGAACAGGCACATCGCAAGGAAGCCGAGGATCGCGAGCGGCCCGAGATGCGGCCAGATCGCGCGGCGATTGCGCCAGGCGGCGCGTGCCACGAACGGAGACATCAGGAGCACCGCAACCAACAGGCGATAGAAGGTGATCGCCTGCGGACCGATCGTGTGGGCCGAGAGACGCGAGACAATGACGTTGCCGGCCCACAGCACGATGGCAACGAAGGGATAGAGAAGTGCAGCATTCTTCCTGAGCATGACCTGGCAGCGCATCGGTGAAGGACACACCAGCAACTACCTGTCGCGCCGAAGTCCGTCTCACGCTAGAATGACCTCGCCTAGCGAGATTGGGACATGCGAGATGAAGACGTGTTGGACGAGCTGATCACACGGCACCTCGATTATCACGCCACGGCGCGGCCGATGGCGGCGATGGAGATCGACTATCCGAGCGGCACATCGACCGGCCTGCATGCGCATCCGCGCGGCCAGCTGCTCTATGCGATCGCAGGCGTGATGATCGTGCGCTGCGCCGAGGGCACCTGGGTGGTGCCGCCCAATCGCGCGGTGTGGCTGGTGGCCGGTCTCGCGCACGAGGTCCGGATGTGCGGCGCGGTCAAGATCCGCACCGTGTTCGTGGACAGCAACGCGGCCCCCAATCTGCCGCAGACCAGCTGCGTGTTCACGGTCTCGCCACTGCTGCGCGAATTGTTCGTCGCCGCGATGGGGGTGCCGCTGGACTATGCGCCTGCGACGTCCGACGAGCGCCTGATGCGCGTGCTGCTCGACCAGCTGCGCGAAATCGATGTGCTGCCGCTGCATCTGCCGATGCCGCGCGACGAAAGGCTCGCGCGGATCTGCGCGGCGCTGGTGGCCCGCCCGGACGACGCCTCCACGGCGGAGCAATGGGCGCGCCGGCTGAAGCTGACCTCGAAGACGATCCATCGTCTGTTCTCGCGCGAAACCGGTATGTCGTTCGGCGAGTGGCGTCAGCAGGCCCGCCTGCTGTTCGCGCTGGAACGCCTCGCGCGCGGCGCGCGGGTGGTCGATGTCGCGCTCGATGCCGGCTATGCCAGCCAGAGCGCCTTCACCGCGATGTTCCGCAAGCATTTTGGCGTGCCGCCGAACGCGTTCTATCGGTAGGGTGCCGCGGCGGCGAGATAGCTAGTGGTCCCCAAGTGCCGACTGGGCCACCGGCCCCAATATCCATTCCCTGAACGCCGCGATCTTCGGGAGCCCCTGCCGGTTGTCGGGGCAGACGAGATAGTAGGCGAACTCCTCCAGATGCGCGGTCTCGAGCAGCTGGATCAGCTCGCCGCTCTCGATCTCGTTTGCGACCATCGCCGCCGGCAGCAGGCCTGCGCCCTGCCCGGTCAGCACGGCTTTCAGGAGGAGACCGCTGTCGTCGAACGAAGGGCCGCGCGGCGTGCGCACCTCCGCGATGCCGTTGGTCTGAAACCACAGGCTCCACCCTTTGCGATCGGCATCATGCACCTGCGGCCAGCCCGCAAGATCGGTTGGAGATGCCGGCCGCCCGAGACGCGCAACCAGCGATGGAGACGCAACCGCCACCATCTCGACCGTGACGACGCGATCGCTGCGCAGCCCCGGATAGCGGCCGAGGCCGTGGCGCACCGCGACGTCGATGCCGCTGCGCGAGAAATCGACCAGCGTGTTGCTGGTGACGATCTGGAGATCGATCTCGGGATGCGCGCCCTGAAACGACGCCATGCGCGGCACCAGCCAGGCCGATGCAAAGAACGGCGTGACGCTCACCGTCAGCGTACCGACATCGACTGACGCAGCGACGCGGCGCGAGGCCTCCGCGATCTGGCGAAACGCATTGCGGATCGACGGCAGATAGTCGCGCCCGGCGTCGGTGAGATAGATGCCGCGCGGCACCCGCTCGAACAGCTTGACGCCGAGATGGGCTTCCAGCGTCTTGAGCATCTGGCTGACCGCGCCCGGAGTCACGCACAGCTCCTCGGCCGCGAGCTTCACCGAGAGATGGCGGGCGGCGGACTCGAACGCCTTGAGCGCGTTCAGGGGTGGAAGCCGGCTCTCCATAATTTAGATTTTCTAATCTCAATCGCGCAGCAAATCTGGTTTGCCAACGGGGGCCTTCCGAGCGCTCAATTAGCCTATCGTAACGCTGAGAGCCGCGTCAACGCAGAGAAATCCGGGCCAACAAAGTTAGTTTTTCTAATCTTTTGGTACGGCTCGCGACAGCGGCTCCCGGTTCCCTGATGGAGCCAGGACAGGACATGACCGAGGTCCCAAACAAACTCGCCCTGCACGGGATCGGTGCAGGCAGCGATACCATCCAACGCATCGACGCGTCGCAACCCGGCAGCCTGCCCGGCCTGCTGGACCTTCAATGGCTCGAAGCCGAACGCGGCCTCATCCGCGGCCGCTTCGAGATTGCCGCGAAGCACTTCTCGCCGCACGGGCTCTTGCACGGCGCAAGCATCGTCGCGCTGGCGGATACCGCGTGCGGCTTCGGCTGCCTCGCCTCCCTGCCGGACGGCGCGATCGGCTTCGCGACCGGCGAGTTGAAGACGAACTTCATCGGCGCCGCGCGCGAAGGCGGCGTCAGCTGCGAGGCGCGCCTCGTTCATGCCGGGCGCACGACCCAGGTGTGGGATGCCGAGATCCGGAGCGAAGCGACCGACAAGGCCATCGCGCTGTTTCGCTGCACGCAGATGCTGCTCTATCCGACGGCCAACGCCGGCGGCCGCGCACCACGGGGAGAACGATCATGAGGAACGCCGTCATGCACGCCGGTTATCAGAGAGCAAAGCCGTTCCATGGCTGGTATGTCATCGCAGCAGCTTTCGTCGTGACGTTCGTCGGCTTCGGCAGCGCCTACACGTTCTCGTCCTTTGTCGAGTCGTTGCAGCGGGAGTTCGGCGCCTCGCGCGGCTCGGTCTCGCTGGTGTTCTCGTTCGCGGGCTTCCTGTATTTCGGCCTCGGCATCGTCTCCGGCCCGCTTGCCGACCGCTGGGGGGCACGCAGGCTCGCTGGCCTTGGAATGGCGTTGGTCGGTCTCGGCATGGTGCTGGCGGGACAGGCGCAGACCATCCTCCAGGTCTATGCCGCCTACAGCATCGGCATCGGTGCCGGCGTCGGCTGCGCCTACGTTCCGACCTTGGGCGCCGTGCAGCGCTGGTTCATCCGCCGGCGCGGCTTTGCGTCAGGCCTCGCCGTCAGCGGGATCGGGGTCGGGACACTGGTGATGCCGCCGCTGGCAACATGGCTGATCACGGGCCTCGGCTGGCGCGATGCTTACGTCGTGTTGGGCGTTGTCGCTGCCGTCGCCGGGATCGGAGCATCGCTCCTGATCACCGACGATCCGCGCCGCCATGGTACCGGACCGGATGGCGATCCGCTCGAAGCGGCTTCAGGCGCGCCGCTCAGCCAGGGCGTCTCGATCCCCGGCGCGGTCAAGACCGCCCGCTTCGCCGGGCTCTATGCGGCCTGCCTGATCAGCGCGTTCGGGGTATTCGTGCCCTTCGTGCACCTAGTGCCCTTTGCCGTCGACCATCAGGTAGCGCCGACGCTCGCCGTGCTGCTGCTCGGGATGATCGGCGTCGGCAGCACCGCCGGCCGGTTCTTCCTCGGCGGCATCGCCGACCGGGTCGGCCGCGATGCATTCCTGATCGCGATGTATCTCGGCATGGCCGTCTCGCTGGCGATCTGGGCGATCGCCGGCAGCTTCTGGTCGCTCACGGTCTTCGCGCTGCTGTTCGGCGTGTTCTATGGCGGCTGGGTGGCGATCCTGCCTGCTGTCGTCACCGACCATTTCGGCGGCCGCAATGTCGGCGGCATCATCGGCATCCTCTACACTAGCGTCGCTGTTGGCACGCTGCTGGGCCCGAGCGCTGCCGGCTTCGCGTTCGACGTCAGCCACAGCTACTTCATCCCGGTGGCAATCAGCGCGGCCGCGAACCTCGTCGCAGCCCTCATCGCCGTCGCGACGATGCGAACGGCCTCGCCGATGGCTTCAGTCGCGCAGCGGTGACGTCCCATGACGGTCGGTGACCCCCATGCTACGTTCGGGGATCACCCACCCATCGGTTCGAGACCTCTGTGATCACCCGGTTCGCCATGACCAATGCCTGGAACTACCGGCGCGCCGCCAACGACGACATCGTCGAGCTGGCGTCGTGGCGCGGTGCCGGCTCGCTCAGCCTCAGACCGCACTTCCATGACGAGAGCCAGATCGTGCTGGTGCTGTCGGGATCACGCGCCTTTCGCATCGACGGCGCGACCGTCACGGTGCCTGCTGGCCATGCCGCGCTGATCCCGGCGGGAATGCTGCACGCTCCGATGGCAACACCGGGCGGGGAGACGGTTTGCCTGAATGCCTATGTTCCGGCCAGCCGCGCCTGCTCGTCGCTCCGGATCATCAATGTCGGGGACCGCTGGCGGAGCATCGACGAGATATCGCCCGCGCACATCGGCGAGATCGCCAACGACATCCTGTCGCGCGAGCCGTCCCGCCCGGCCGGGTGCATCGACAGGGCGAATCTCGGCTCGGCCTTGACGAAGAGCGTCGAGCCGATCGGCGCGATTGCCGCCAGCTTTGGGCGAAGCCGCGAAGGGTTCAGCCGCATGGTGAGGCGCGAGCTCGGCGTCGCGCCGCATACCTTCCGCCTGCTCGCCCGGCTCAATCTTGCCCGGAAGTTGCTGCGCGCCGGCGAGCCTATCGCAGCCGTTGCGGCGGATGCGGGCTTCTCCGACCAGAGCCACCTCACCCGCCTGTTCCGCCGCACCTTCGGCACGACACCGGGCGTCTACTGGCGCGATTGAAGCGGCGTCACAGACGTTCCAGACCGGACGGCGCTCTGCCCGCTAGCCTGCTCACCCTGCAAGAGGGGTGAAGGATGGATACCGGAACAAGTCTTCTGCTGCTCACGGCCGGTGGCGTGGGAGGCGTCATCAACGCATTGGCGGGCGGTGCGACGCTCATCACCTTTCCGGCGATGCTCGCCGCAGGCTTGCCCGCCGTCATCGCCAATGCGTCGAATGCGGTGGCGATCTCACCGGGGCATTTGATCGCAGCCCTCGCCGATCGCGGCAAGCTCCCGCCACCGACGCGGCGCGCGATCACCTTCGTCGCCGTCTCCACGGTCGCAGGCGCGGCCGGTGCCGGCGTCCTTTTGCTGCTTCCCGAGCGGCTGTTCGTCCTGCCGGTGCCGGCCCTGATCGCATTCGCCACGCTGCTGTTTGCCTTCGCGCCACAGATCCAGGGATGGACCGTCGGACACCAGAAGGCAGCGGCTCTGCCCTCGATCGGTGCGAGCAGTGCCGTGCTTGGGTTGGCGTGTGTTTATGGAGGGTTCTTCGGTGCCGGGCTCGGCGTCATCCTGACCGCGGTGCTGTCGATCACGGAACCCAACGACATCAGGGCGGTCAAGGCATTGAAGAATCTGCTGGCGACCTGCGTGTCGCTCGCCGCCACACTGATCTTCATCGTGCAGGGAGCGGTGCGGTGGCCGGAGACCTCTGTGATGCTGCTCGGCGCCATGATCGGCGGCTATACAGGAGGCCACCTGATCCGGATCCTGCCGGCTCGCATCGTCCGGCAGTTCGTCATCGCTGCCGGCGGATTGATGACCGTGATCTACGCGGCGCGCTACTGGTTCTAGATGGAGTGAGGGAGCCGAGGCTCCCAGCTTGAGCTGTGCGTTTTCGAGCGCCGTGGACTACCGGTTCGCGTGAAGAAAACGCGTCAAAACGAAAACTTAGTGCGTCGTCATCCAGGCGCGGGCTTCGCGCTGGGCGGCAGCGATCTCGACGTCGGACATCTGCTCGGCGACTTCGCGGCGGTGCGCGATCGCGTCGGTACGTCCCTTGAGCGCCGCCAGGTTGAACCATTTGTGCGCAGCGACGAGGTTGACCACGCCGGAGCGGCCGCTCGCCCAATACAGGCCGCGCTCGAACAGCACGTCCTGGATTGCAGTCGCAGCAACCGGGATGGCGCTTTCCTGATCGATGACCCCCTGAAACATTGTCGTCATTCCCCTTCTTGTTGTTGGCCGCCCTCCCCCGAGCGCGGCCCCCGTCCACTGTTAAGCTACCCTGTCATTCCCGGGCTGATCCTTGGGATCATGCCCCGCGCTGAACCTTTGGATCACCGCGTGCCGTCTGCCGGCTTGTTGGGATGATCATGGCCCATCAAATTTGAAGAGCGGTTTAAGTATCGCGATGAACGGGATGTAAATCGGGCCCGCCCGGCACGTTCCCCGAAATCGCAGAAGCGCCTGTGCCGCAGGCATTTCCGGGTATTCGTGAACGCCGGTTTACCCTGGTGTTTCGGACAACGATAACCATCGCGGGCAATGGCCGCGGGCGCCGGCCCGGTCCCGGCCGCCGGCGCATGTGATCAATCGATGAGTTGACGGCGGGCTGGCAGGTCCGGCGGACGGTTCACGGAGCCGGGGTACGGTTGCGCGCGCAAAAGAAAGCGAGGCCGCGAGGCCCGATGTCGATCCAGAAAATGGAATGTGGAAAGTGACTGCCGGGCGCGGACTGCGCGGGCCGCCGGAACGAGGGGGTCGGCGAACACGTCAGGACCAGATTTCAGCTCGGCATTGTCGCCGGTGAAATTGCGGAACCAAGCCGGCCCCGCACCGAACGAAGAAATCTCTGTTTCTTCTGCCGGACCGCTTTTGGGAAGGTTGCCCTCTCCGAAATTCGATCCAGCCGTTTGACCTGATGTCTCGCCGACACCCTCTTTCGTCAGCCAGAGCCTTGGGCGGGATGTGCCTCTCAGCAGTCCGTCCGCTGGCTCTCGCGACGTGCCGGCATCAAGCCGCCGGCAATCCTCTCAAGGCGAGAGGCTTACTTCTTCTTGGCGACCTTGCGGGTCTTCTTCGCAGTCTTCTTCACTGCGCTCTTCGCCTTCTTCGCCTTCTTCGCCTTCTTTGCCTTCTTAGCCATGTTGCCCTCCAGTATGTGAGATGGCTCTCGCTGCGTGCACTCGGGAATCGATATGCACTACTTCCCGAATACACCAACAGACCGAAAAAAACAGTGTCCCGCTTAAGGAAGTGTTGACGCAGCGGTGGCAGTGCGCACAGCGCGCGGCGCCGATCAAATCGGCATTGCGTTCACGCGACGATGCAAGAAATGCAGCAACGGCCGACATCGGCATTTGTCAACGTTGCAGGAAACGCCTGTATTGCAGGCATTTCTTGAATTCGCATTCGAACGATCGACGGGCGATCGTCATTGCGTTGAGTCGCAAGCCGTGACGAAAAGCGGCGCGTCACGAACGCCGAGTCGTAATTTTTGGCAACGAAAAAATTTTCGTGGGTAAGACCGCTTTTGCCTCGTTTGAGGTCACCGGGACCGGATTCGCGAACGAATCGCAGCTTCGCCGATTCGGCGCGGAAGGCGTCAGCGCGACCGTCGAGGGAGGGTGTGAGGCAAGATCACGCCGCGTTCACGTGCGCGCGACGACGCCGATGGCGACGGCGCGAGAGCATGATCGGACTGGATCATGCGCCAAGGACAACACCATTGTCCTGTTCGTTTAGACGCCGAGCTTGGACTTCAAGAGCTCGTTGACCGCCTTCGGGTTCGCCTTGCCGCCCGACGACTTCATCACCTGACCGACGAACCATTGAAGGGCTGCGGGCTTCGCCTTCGCCTGCTCGACCTTGTCGGGATTGGCCACGATGATGTCGTCGACCACCTTCTCGATCGCGCCGAGGTCGGTGACCTGCTTCATGCCGCGCACCTCGACGAGCGCGCGCGGATCGCCACCCTCCCGCCAGACGATCTCAAACAAGTCCTTGGCGATCTTGCCGGAAATCGCTCCCTCACCGATCAGATCGACGATCGCGGCGAGTTGCTCCGCCGACACCGGCGAGGCTACGATCGCGACGCCTTCCTTGTTGAGACGGCCGAACAGCTCGTTGATCACCCAGTTGGCGGCGAGCTTGCCGTCACGCGCCTTGTCGGCGAGACGCGCGAGCACCGTCTCGTAGAACTCCGCGCTCTCGCGCTCGGCGACCAGCACGCTCGCATCATAGGGCGACAGGCCGAAGCCCGTAATAAAACGGGACTTCTTCTCGTCCGGCAGTTCCGGCAGCTGCGCCTTGAGTTCGTCGACGAAGGCCTGGCTGAATTCGAGCGGCAGCAGATCGGGATCGGGGAAGTAACGGTAGTCGTGCGCCTCTTCCTTGGAGCGCATCGAGCGCGTCTCGCCCTTGTTCGGGTCGAACAGCCGGGTTTCCTGGTCGATCGAGCCGCCGTCCTCGATGATCTCGATCTGGCGCCGCGCCTCGTATTCGATCGCCTGCCCGATGAAGTTGATCGAGTTCATGTTCTTGATTTCGCAGCGGGTGCCGTACGCGGTCTCGCCGTAACGGCGCACCGAGACGTTGACGTCGGCGCGCAGGCTGCCCTTCTCCATGTCGCCGTCGCAGGTGCCGAGGTAGCGCAGGATCGAGCGCAGCTTGGTCACATAAGCCTTGGCCTGCTCGGCATCGCGGATGTCGGGCTTGGAGACGATCTCCATCAGCGCGACGCCGCAGCGGTTGAGGTCGACAAAGGACATCGTCGGCGACTGATCGTGCAGCAACTTGCCGGCGTCCTGTTCCAGATGCAGCCGCTCGATCCCGATCGTGACGCTGCGGCCGCCATCGAGCTCGAGCACCACCTCGCCCTCGCCGACGATCGGCGACTTGTACTGGCTGATCTGGTAGCCCTGCGGCGAGTCCGGATAGAAATAGTTCTTGCGGTCGAACACCGAGCGCAGGTTGACCTGCGCATTCAGCCCGAGACCGGTGCGCACCGCCTGGCGGACGCACTCCTCGTTGATCACAGGCAGCATGCCCGGCATCGCGGCATCGACCAGCGAGACATGGGAGTTGGGCTCGCCGCCGAACGCGGTCGACGCGCCCGAGAAGAGCTTCGCGTTCGAGGTGACCTGGGCATGGACCTCCATGCCGATCACGACCTCCCAATCGCCGGTGGCGCTCTTGATCAGTTTGTGAGGGGCAGCGGATGCGGTCATGGATCTCGGTTTCCGGATAAAGTGATATCTGGGATGGATTGGGCTTCGCGCAACCGATCGCGCCAGTCAAGCCGCCTTGCAATCCCCTTGCAGCCCGTACCGGCGCATTGGGGCAGAGATCAGAGCCCGCGCCGGAACTGCTGATAGGCCTTGCTTGAGCGCAGCGCGTCCGCGCCGCCCGTGATCAGCTGGTCGACCTGCTCGGCCGGCAGCGAAAGCCGCGTCGGGATGGCGTTCAGGATGCCGGCGCGCTCCGGTCCGAGCCGGTCGAAGCCGAGCCGCTCGACATAGATCGCGACGTCGCCGCACTTCCAGCCGGCGCCGACGCCGAGCCTGGTGCGATCCGCCGCCGACAGGCCGCAGCGCCAGTGCTTCAACTTGCCGGACCAGTCGCTGGCGAGCGCCGTGAAGGCGGCGTAGCTCGAGCGCACGCTGGCATCGATCGCGGTGTCGGCGGCCGCGGACACCAGCTCGACACCACTCGGCCCTTCGAGCGTCTGCACGAAGTCGCCGGAGATGCCGCGGCCGGCATCGACCACCAGGAACAGGATGCGCCTGAGCTTGGCCGCCTGCCGTTCGCTCAGCGGCTCATAAGGGCGTTGCGCGGCAAGCAGTCCGATGCTCAGCCCCGACAGGCCGTAGTTATCAACGAGGCCGCCATCGAGCAGCTTGACGTAGCGCATCGAGCCGTCGCGGTAGCGCGCCTGGGCTTCGGCATAGGAGCGCAGCAGCGGCTGCGCGTTCGGATCGTTGCGCACCCGATCGAGCCAGGACGGCAGCGGCGCGGCGCAGCCGCCCGGATAGGTTTGCAACACGATCGGGGCGAAGGCCAGCGGCACCGCGGCGGACGCCGCCACCGCTTCGGCGACACGATAGGAGCGGATGTCGCTGCACAGCGCATCGAACGACGTCTTGCCGAACACGAACGGCGTGCGGTTATAGATGTCTGACGCGTTGATCCACACCCGCGGCCGGCGGTCGTCCGGCAATGCCTCGAACCGCGCGCCGTCGAACAGGTTTTGATCGAGCCAATCGGTGAACTGGCTGTCGTTGACGCCGCCGCCCAGCGCGCGCCCGATATTGCCGAGCGAGATCCTGGTCTTCAGTCCCTCCTCGGCGTTGCGCAGCAGGAAACGCTCGCGGAAATCGTCGAGCGCCGCGCGCCGCTTCAATCCGAAATAGGCCGCGGTGACCGATCCGCCGGAGACGCCGGAGACAAAGTCGACGCGGTCGAGCAGCGTCTTGGTGCCGGCGGCACTGGAGCGCACCCGGTCGAGCTCTTCCAGCACGCCGAACGAAAACGCCGCGGCGCGCGTGCCGCCGCCGGAGAACGACAGCGCAAGCAGCAGGTCATCTTCGTAAGCCGGAATATCGCTGACACCGTTGGTGTCGGCAGCCGCGGCGCCGAGCGGCACATTGCCCGGGAGATTGTAGACGGTTGCGCAGCCGGCAAGGCCCACCGCCACCGCAGCCACCAGCAATGCTGACAGCCATCCCCCTATGCCCGACCCACGCACGAATACTCTCTTTGCCGCTGGCCCCCGCCCGGTTCCACCAGCCTATCACGGCCAATCTGGGCGGCGGCATGGCGGCCGAAACAGGGTTAATGCTCGCGGTGCCTTGGCACCGGTGCTCTCTCGATCACGAGGTCAGGAGCGCGGAAACAATCCGTTCCCACTCGGCCTCAACTGTGTCGTTCGCGACGGGTTGGCCGGCCCGGCGATACCAGTAGCCGGCGTTGCCGAGATCGCCCTCGACGCGATGCAGATAGGCATGCACCCAGGCCGAATTGGCGTCGCTCTCGTCCTGCACGATCTTGTGCGCCTGGTCCCAATCTCCCTTCTTCGCCCACCACAATGCAGCGAGCGGCGGCGACAGCGCCGCATCGGGCGTAGCGTCAGCGAGACTGGCGCGGAAATCCGCCATCGCTCACCACCATTTGGGCGCCGCGAACCGGCCCGCCGCCTGCTCGATCACCTCGCCGAGCGAGAACAGCGTCTCCTCGTCGAACGGACGGCCGATCAGTTGCAGGCCGAGCGGCAGGCCTTGCGTGTCCTTGCCCGCGGGCACGGCAATGCCCGGCAGGCCCGCCATGTTCACGGTCACCGTGAAGATGTCGTTGAGATACATCTCGACCGGATCGGCGCCGCCCTTCTCGCCGATACCGAACGCCGCCGACGGCGTCGCCGGCGTCAGGATCGCATGCACGCCCTTGGCGAAGCAGTCCTCGAAGTCCTTCTTGATCAGCGTCCGCACCTTCTGCGCACGCAGATAGTAGGCATCGTAATAACCCGCCGAGAGCACGTAGGTGCCGATCAAGACGCGGCGGCGCACCTCGTCGCCGAAGCCGTCGGCGCGGGAGTTCTCGTACATCTCGATGATGTTCTTGGCCGGCTCGCGCAGCCCGTAGCGCACGCCGTCATAGCGCGCGAGGTTCGACGAGGCCTCCGCCGGCGCCACGATGTAATAGGCCGGCAGCGCGTATTTGGTGTGCGGCAGCGACACCTCGACGAGCTCGGCGCCCGCGGCCTTCAGCCATTGCGCGCCCTCGCTCCAGAGTTTTTCGATCTCGGCCGGCATGCCGTCGAGGCGATACTCCCTGGGGATGCCGATCTTCATACCCTTCACGGACTTGCCGATCGCGGCCTCGTAATCCGGCACGGCGATGTCGACCGACGTGGTGTCCTTGGGATCGTGACCGGCCATCGAGCGCATCAGGATCGCAGCATCCCGCGTCGTGCGCGCGATCGGGCCGGCCTGGTCGAGCGAGGATGCGAACGCCACGATGCCCCAGCGCGAGCAGCGGCCGTAGGTCGGCTTGATGCCCACGGTCGCGGTGAACGCCGCGGGCTGGCGGATCGAGCCGCCGGTGTCGGTCGCGGTCGCGCCCATGCAGAGCAGTGCCGCCACGGCCGAAGCCGAGCCGCCGGACGAGCCGCCCGGCACCAGCGTGGTGTTGGAGCCTTCGCGCCGCCACGGGTTGGTGACCGGGCCGAAGCACGAGGTCTCGTTCGACGAGCCCATCGCGAACTCGTCATTGTTGAGCTTGCCGAGCAGCACCGCGCCGTCGCGCCAGAGCTGCGAGGTCACCGTCGACTCGTAGGGCGGAATGAAGTTGCCGAGGATCTTCGAGCATGCCGTGGTTCGGATGTCGCGGGTCGCGAACAGATCCTTGATGCCGAGCGGAATGCCGGCCAGCGGCCCGCCCTCGCCCTTTGCAATTTTCTCGTCGGCGGCCTTGGCCATGTCGCGGGCGCGGTCCGGCGTCTCGAGCACATAGGCATTGAGCACGCGCGCGCCTTCGATGGCGGCGAGATGCGCATCGGTCAGCTCAACGGCGGTGAAAGACTTGCTCGCCAGGCCCTCGCGGGCCTCGGCGATCGTCAGCGATGTCAAATCGGTCATTTATTGATCGGGCTGCAGAAGAACGGAGACAGGGTCTTGTCGTTGGCGGGATCGTCCTGCCGGGGGTTCATATTTCTCTGGGCATTTTCCCTGGCGCGGGCGGCATCGAGCGCCTCGAGATGGTCGAGCACCGCGTCCATCGCCGCATTGGGATCGGCGACCTTCCCCTTGCGCTCCATCGCATCGAGGAAGTCCATATAGGCCTTGTAGGCCTTCTCATCGTCGCAGAGCAGACACATCGCCATCGTCCCAGAACAGAGAACTACTCGACCACCTTCGGCACCAGGAAGAAGTGGTTGGTCGTATCGGGCGCATTGCGGACGATGTCGTCGGCGATCTCGCCGTCATTGACCACGTCGGCGCGCTTCTTCATCTCCATCGGCGTCACCGAGGTCATCGGCTCGACGCCGTCGACATTCACCTCCGACAGCTGCTCGACAAAGGCCAGCATCGCGTTCAGCTCGCCCTGGAGATGGGGAACTTCGGCGTCGCTGACCGCAATCCGCGCCAGATGCGCGATGCGGCGGACGGTCGTGGCGTCGACGGACATTATATAGGGCCTCGGGGCTGAAAGGTCAGCCCGCCGTATAGCAGAGGCCGGTTTTGCGCCGCAACCGCGCGAATCCCTCAGCCCCGGGGCTTCGGCCCCCTGCCGGGCACCCGGGCGAGACATTCCGGCGCGCATTCGGGCAGCAAAAGCCTGCAACGAAACCACTTTGCGGCTGCCACGAAGTGGTGCCGAAACATTCGGGGCGCCTACTCCCTCCAAATAGAAAAGTTCGGAGTGCGTCATGCAAACGCTGGAAAACCGCCCCCGCCCGGAGGGCTGGGATCCTGCCCTGTGGTCGATCGGCACGGTGCTGGGGATCGCGATCCTTTACGTCGCCTGTCTGGTCTGAGCGAGGCGAGCGATGGCCATGTCCCAGGCAAAAGCCCTGCAGGAAAAGGCCGAGATGTTCGAGCGCCGCGCCGAGAGCGCCGCGGATCCGATCTCCCGGCAGCATTACAAGGAAATGGCCGCGCATTATCGCAGGCTCGCGACCGAGCATCTGGGGATCAGCCGGAGCGAGCCCGCGCGTCAGGCCTGAGACGGAGCGATCCGGCCTGCCACGGTCGGCTAGGCCGGCTTCGGCAGCAAGGGCCGAAAAAACGACCGTTCGTAGCGGACGAAGCAGCGCGTCTCCCTCGCGAAGGCGATCGCCTTCTGAACGTCCGGATCGAGCGCTGAGTCCTTGCGATACTGTTCGTAGGCCGCAAGGCTCGGAAAGCTGAAAATCGCCAACGCGACGTCGCTTGCCCCCTCGGACGGCAAGAAATAGCCGTGATGAGTGCCGCCAAACCGCGGCACCAACTCCAGCCACATCGCACCATAAGCCTCGAATTCGGCGAGCTTGTCCGCGCGGACTTCGTATCGCAGATAACAGGTGATCATGCCGTGGTGCTCCTGCGCCAATTGAACTGCCGTCTCTCGATACCCGGATATCGGAGGCGGCAGTCCGGGGCATACACCGAAATTGCGCAGATTGAGGTGAAATCAGCCCGCCATCTTGCCCATCCGCGCCAGCGCGGCTCCCGCCAGCGCGCGGGTCAGCTCGGCGGCCGGCATTTCCTTGCCCATCCGCACCGCCTGCCCGGCCCAGAGATTGGTGAAATCGACCTTGCCCTGTTTTTCGGCAGCCGCCTTCAGCGGCCCGAGGGCGGTCGCCGCGTGCGGGAACGCCGGCGCGTCTGGTGAGATCGGGCCGACCTCGCGCATCACGCGGTTGGCGACACCGCGCGCCGGGCGGCCGGTCATCACATTGGTGATGACGGTCGATTCATCGCTCGCCTGCGCCAGCGCCACGCGGCCCGCCGCGCTGACCTTGGATTCCGGGCAGCGCAGGAATGCGGTGCCGATCTGCACACCGGATGCGCCGAGCGCAAAGGCCGCCGCGATCCCGCGTCCGTCCGCGATGCCGCCGGCCGCGACGACCGGCACCTTCACCGCATCGACCACCTGCGGCAGCAGCGAGAACGTGCCGGGCTGCTCGGCGATATCATCGGTCAGGAACATGGCGCGATGGCCGCCGGCGTCGGCGCCTTGCGCGATGATGACGTCGGCACCGTTCTCCTCGAGCCAGATCGCCTCCTTCACGGTGGTCGCCGACGACATCACGATGGCGGCCGCTTGTTTCACCCGCTGCAACAGCTTCGGCTCCGGCAGGCCGAAATGGAAGCTGACGACCTCGGGCTTCAGCTCCTCGACCACTGCGCAGAACGCCGCGTCGAACGGCGCGCGGTTCGCCGCATTGATCGGCGCATCCGGATCAAGGCCATGTTCGCGATAGTACGGCCCCAGCCGCTGCCGCCATTGCGCCTCGCGCGCCGGATCGGCGTCGACCGCCTTGTGGCAGAAGAAGTTGAGGTTGACCGGCGCGGACACGCGCTGGCGGATGATGTTGACCTGCTCACGCGCCTTTTCGGCCGAGAGCATCGCACATGGCAGCGAGCCGAGCCCGCCGCCCTGCGCCACCGCAATCACGAGCTCCGCATCCATCACGCCGGCCATCGGCGCCAGCACGATCGGGAATTCGGTCTTGAAACGATCGATCAATCGACGGTCCGGCCACATGGTCTGTCTCGCGCTTGTTCAGGACAAAGAGGAAAGAGAATTGCGCCGGCCCTGCAACGACTGCTCGGCCTCGGCGACGATACGGCCGACGATCTCGGCCGCGGGAACGATATCATGGATCAGCCCGACGGACTCGCCGGCAAACACCGCGGCAACGTCGAAATTGGCCGCGGCCCTCGCGGCGGCGTATTCCACCGCGATCTCGTCCGCGCGCTGCATCAGCTCGATCTCGCGGCCGCTCCAGCGCCGCAGATGATCGTTGGAGAGCGAGCGCGCGGTGAACGGCGCCGGCCACATCAGCTTGCGCGACCAGTCGAACACCACGCCGCGCACCGTCTCGCCGCTCTTCGCCGCCCGGATCAGCTGCTTCGCCTGCTCGGGCGCGTCGGCTTCGACGCTGGCATAGAACCGCGTTCCCATCAGCACGCCGGATGCGCCGAGCATCATCATCGCCGCGAGGCCGCGGCCATCAGCGATGCCGCCGGCTGCGACGACAGGGACGCGCCCTGTCGCGAAATCGATGATCGCAGGCACGATGTCCAGCGTGGTGCGCGAGGCGCCGTGACCGCCCGCCTCCGTGCCCTGCGCAATCAGGATGTCGGCGCCGCAATCGAGCGCTTGCTGCGCCATGTCCTCACTCTGCACCTGGCAGATCAGGAGCGCGCCCGCAGCCTTGATCTTGGCCGCGAACGGCGCGGGATCGCCGAATGACAGCATCACCGCGCGCGGCCGCGCCTCCAGTGCGATATCGATCAGCTCGGGCTGCCTGGCGAGGCTCCAGGTGATGAAACCGATCCCGAATGGGCGGTGATATCCCCTGAGCACCGCAGTCTCCGCCTCGAGCCAGGCCCGATCTCCATAGCCGCCGCCCAGAATGCCGAGGCCGCCCGCGTCGCTCACCGCCATCACCAGCCGGCTTCCCGTGATCATCGCCATCGGCGCCAGCAGGATCGGATGCGCGATGCCCAGACGAGCCGTCAATTCGGTGCCGATCGGCATGCGTTGCTCCCTGTTCTGGACTTGCTGTTCTGGACTCGCAGCCTAAGCGGGCCTAACTTTCTCGGAAAATGAATACTAGAGAACGCTACCATCTCTAAAATGAAACGGTGGTCCCAGATGGAATTGACCGACCTCCTTACCTTTTCCACGGTCGCCCGGCTCGGCGGCATCACCCGGGCCGCCGACGAGCTGAACACCGTGCAGTCCAACGTCACCCAGCGCATCAAGGCGCTGGAGGCCGAGATCGGCACCGCACTGTTCGAGCGTCACAGCCGCGGCATGTCGTTGACCGGCGCCGGCCGCCGCCTGTTGCCGTACGCGCAGCGCATGGCGGCGCTGTCGCGCGAAGCCGTGCTCGCCGCTCGCGACGATGGCGAGCCGAAGGGGCCGTTGTCGATCGGCTCGATGGAGACTACCGCCGCGGTGCGGCTGCCGACGCTGCTTGCCGAGTTTCATCGCCGCTATCCGGCGGTGCGCCTGACCTTGCGCACCGCGCCGACCGCCGATCTCGTGGCGGCCGTGCTCGACGGCTCGCTCGACGGCGCCTTCGTCGCCGGTCCGATCGAGCACGCCGAACTGTCGGCGACATCCGCCTTCACCGAGGAACTGGTGCTCGTCACCGCGCAGCGCTGGAAATCGCTCGCCGCCTTGCGCGCCGGCACGCCGGAGTCGGGCCCGACCGCGCTCGTGTTCCGCACCGGCTGCACCTACCGGCAACGGCTCGAACAGGTGTTCACCGAATTCGGCTGGCCGTCGGCCGCCCGCTTCGAGCTCGGCACGCTCGACGGCATGGTCGGCTGTGTCGCCGCCGACATGGGCGTGACCTTGCTGCCGCGCGCGGTGGTCGAGCGCGACCACGTCCAGCGCGACATCAAGATCCACAAGCTCAATCCGCAGCATGCGCATGTCGAGACGCTGTTCATCCAGCGCCGCACCGCGCACCAGTCCAGCGCGTTGCAGGGACTTGCCGCATGCCTTTCCGGCGACGATCGGGTGATCGCCGCCTGACCGGCGTTTTCGCATGGACGGCCGCCCGCCGCCGGGCTTTGCCTCGGCGCGCGGGTGCGTGCTAAGCGCTAGCGCCATGCCCGCCCCCATCCTTCCCCTGATCGAAGCCGCGCCGCACTGGCCTGACCGCGGCGCGCTGGTCGGCCTCGACCTCGGCACCAAGACCATCGGCGTTGCCGTCTCGGATCCGGACCGGCGGCTCGCGACCGGCGTCGAGACCATCCAGCGCAAGCAGTTCAAGGTCGACGCGGCGCGGCTGTTCGCGATCGCGGCCGAGCGCAGCGCCGTCGGCTTCGTGCTGGGCCTGCCGATCAACATGGACGGCAGCGAGGGCCCGCGCGCGCAATCGACGCGGGCCTTTGCCCGCAACCTCGCGGGCCTCACCGCGCTTGCGATCGGGCTGTGGGACGAACGGCTGTCGACCGCGGCGGTGGAACGCGAATTGATCGGGATGGACGTCAGCCGCGCCCGCCGCGCCGAGGTGATCGACGAGCACGCCGCGATCTTCATCCTGCAAGGCGCGCTCGACCGGCTCGCGAAGCTGCGCGGAGACCGCTGACGATGGCCGTGGTGATCGCGGCGCTGTTGCCGGTGTTTTTGCTGATCGTGCTCGGCTTCGTCCTGAGACGCACGCTGATGCGGCTCGACACCCAATGGCACGGGCTGGAGCAGCTCACCTACTACGTGCTGTTCCCGGTGCTTTTGGTACAGACGCTGGTGAAGGCCGATCTGACCAAAGTGCCGGTCGCGGGCGTCGGCGGCGCGCTGCTGCTCGCCGCGCTCGTGATGTGCCTGCTGTGTCTTGCGCTGCGGGCCCCGCTTGCCCGCGCCGGGGTCGACGGCCCCGCCTTCTCCTCGATCTTCCAGGGCGCCACCCGCTGGCAGACCTATGTCGCGCTGTCGGTGTCGGGCAATCTTTATGGCAAGGTCGGACTTGCGCTGGCCTCGGTCGCGATGGTCGCGATCATCCCGCTGGTCAACGTCTTCAGCGTCGCCGTGCTGGCGAAATATGCCTCATCCGAGAAGCGGTCCGCCGGCGCGATCGTGATGACTGTCATGAAGAACCCACTGATCTGGGCCTGCGTCATCGGGCTCGCCATCAACGTCACGCATGTCCCGCTGCCGAAAATCTGGCACGACGTCGCCGACGCGCTCGGCGGCTCGTCACTGGCGATCGGGCTGCTCGTCACAGGCGCCGGGCTGCATCTGAAGGGCATCTTCCGCCCCAGCCTCGCCGCCAGTATCGCGTTGGTCCTGAAGCTGGTCGCGATGCCCGTGCTCACGGTCGCGCTCGCCGTGTGGTTCGGCGTCACCGGCGCCAACCTTGCCATCGTCGCGGCCTGCGCCGCGGTGCCGACCTCGCCGTCCGCCTATGTGCTGGCGCGCCAGATGGGCGGCGACGCCCCCCTGCTCGCCCAGATCATCACACTGCAAACGATTTTGGCCGCGATCACGATGCCGATCGTGATTGCCGCGGTCGGGCCGTAGCATGCGGCATGCGCTTGCGCAGGCCGGCTCGTTGCGCTGATCGTCGCTATTTTCCGGACGAACCGGTGAATGCCGTATCGAGCACATCGCCGATCGGCTGCCAGCTGCGGCCATCAAACTGAAGCAACCGCAATTGCTCGACCGGACGGAACTGGCCGCTGTTGATCTTGATGCCGGGGAGCACGGCGGATGCCTGATAATCCCTGAGCGCCGCAGCCTGCTTCATGACGTTTTCGCGCGACAGATCGTTGCCGCATTGCCTGAGCACCTGGATCATCGTTTCGGCGGCGGCATAGCCGTAGACTGCGGCAGCGTCGTCCTTGCCGCCGGCTTTCGTAAACTTGTCGAGGAAGCTGCGCCAGGCGCCCTGATCTTCCCTCCAGGCCGGATCGCTTGCATCCTTCAGGAAGGCGGCGGTGATGACGCCGGTCGCATTCTCCGTGCCGGCCGGCTTGAGCACCGTCTCGATCGATGACGCCATCTGGTTCACGATGAACACCGGCCGCCAGCCGTGCTCGGCCGCAGCCCGGATCACCTTCGAGGCATTTTCCGGCACCCCGGCAAATACAAAGACCTCCGCTCCCGATTGCTTCAGGATCGATACGTGGCCGTCCAGATGCTGATCGTCGACATCATAGGCAATGTCGACCCTGATGTTGTGGGCGACGTCACCCAGCCCTTGCACCAGCCCCTTGAACAATTCCCTCCCGAACTGGTCATTCTCCCAAAGCGCCACGATTTTCTTTCCGGGATAGAAAGCCTGGATGTAGTTGGCGTAGATCCGTCCCTCCTCGCGGTACGAGGGCTGCCAGCCCATGGTCCAGGGATAGAGAGACGGCTCGCTGAGGTCCCGATCGCCGGAGGCAACAAAGAGTTGGGGGATATTCAGTTCATTGAGATACTTCCGCACCGCGAGATTCCCCGGCGTGCCGAACGAACCGAACATCAAGAGCACATTGTCGGTCTCGACCAGGATACGCGTCAGGTCCATGGCGTTGGACGCATCCGACAGATCGTCGTAGGACATGAAACGGATCTTGCGGCCGCCGATTCCGCCGCGTTCGTTGATCATCTCGAAATAGGCGGCTTCCGCCTTGCCGATCTGGCCGAAAATCTCCAGCGCGCCGCTGTACGGCATCAGATTGCCGATGCGGATTTCGGTGTCGGTGACGCCCTGGTCGCGCACCTGCTGCGTGATGGCACCGAGAGACGCCAGCGCGACGACGCTGGCCAAGAGCGTTCGGATCAACCTAGCCATGAGAAGAACTCGCACGACGGCAGCCGCCGCTGCCTAGTTTCGGTCCGGCCCGCGCTCATTCATTGATCTAGATCATAGCACTCTGAGGGGGCCGCCTGCATCCCCTCAGTCGGGTTCCCGATGGGCGGCGACGCGCCCTGCTTGTTCCGGATCATCGCGCTGCACACTTGGCCGCGATCATCATGCCATCGTGATCGCCGCGGTGGCGCTTTAGGCGTGGAGCGTACATCAGGCCTTTTGCCAAGAAACGAATTCAGGACGAGCGCCATCGTTGACGAAGAAGTATGCGATCGCCTTGTAACACTGCTCCAGATCGATGCACCAAGAGAGCGGATGCTCATCGATCTGTCCGTTTGCCAGCCGGTAGGCGACGACCTGCCTCCCATTATCTTCGCCCTTGGTGACAAAGCCATCGTCACCGTTAAAGCGTAGATACATGAGCCAAGCATGCTCTCCGTTGCGAAGCATCGCGATGGCTGGGCCGGTGGGCGCTGATAACCACAACTCGAACTGCTGTTCCTCGTGGAACCGATCTAACGCAAGACCTAACTCCTCGACAGAGCCAACTACAGTGTCAGTCGCGTTAAAGGATGCGTTCATGAAACGTCTGTCACGTAGCAGCTAGTCTCAAGGTCGTACCGATCCAAGCTCACCGTCTGCAGACACATCGGCCAATCAGCCCGCCAGCCACCAGGTCTGCAGCGTCGCCGCAAAATTGTTCAGCCCGTGCAGCAGGATCGTCAGCCATGTCGAGCCGGTGCGGAAGCGCAAATAGCCGAACAAGAACCCGATCGACAGCACCTCGCAGAGGAAGAACCAGTCGTACTGCAAGTGCATCACGGTCCAGACGATCGACGACAGCAGGATCGCGCCATAGGGGCCGAGCCTGGATTCCGACCAGCCGCGATAGAGCCAGCCGCGCGCGAACAATTCTTCCCAGAGCGGCGCGGCCACGGCGAAGGCGATCACCAGAAGCCACAGCGCGCTGTGCTCCTGTGCCGATTTCAGCACGTCGCCCATGAAGCCCGGCGTCACCTCGCGGCCGGCGGCGCGGGACACCATGTCCCAGGCGCCGACCAGCACGATCAGCGCGACGACGCCGATGATCACGTTTTTCCACGACGTCCCGCGCAGCCCGAGGTAATCGGCGAACGGGATCCCGGTGCGGCGGATCGCGAACCACAGCACCAGCAGCACCATCGGCAGGCCCGCGAGGACCGAGAGCGAGATCGTCAGACCGTCGGCGACCACATGGGTAATGCCGGCCGCCGACAGTTCGCCGCCCTGCGCGATGATGCGGTAGACGATGACCGCGACCTGGCCGAGGAACATCGCCGCGAAGATCAAAAGCCCCCACAGCGCGGTGCCCCAGAATTTCCAGACCCGAGGGGGACGTGGCGGCGGTTCGACAGCCGACGGCGGAGTATCGGGATTGAGTGCGTCCATCAGCAAACCTTCATGGCAGCGCCCGCGCCAGCAGCGCGCGCTGATCGGCATCGGAGAGGTCCACCGCGCCGTACATGCCGGCGTGGCGTTCGGCAAGCCGTGTCGCCGCGAACAGCTCGGCATTTTTCGGCGAGACCTGGTTGAGCGCCGCGGTGGCCGCCAGCAGCGCCAGCTTCTCGACTGCAAGCCGTGCGATGCGCTCGCTGTCCGGCCGGCGGAACGATTGTCCGATCGACGCAATAGCCTCAGCGGCGCCCGGCAAGCCCTTGGTCTCGTCGGCGAGCGTACGCAGCACAGCGAGCGCGGCATCGGCCTCGCGGCCGAGCGCGCGCAACACGTCGAGGCACATCACGTTGCCTGAACCTTCCCAGATCGCGTTGACCGGCGACTCCCGGTAATGCCGCGCCAGAATGCCCTCCTCGACATAGCCATTGCCGCCGAGGCACTCCATCGCCTCATAGAGGAAGCCGGGCGCGCTCTTGCAGGTCCAGTATTTGATCGCCGGCGTCAGCAGCCGCATATAGGCGGCCTCGCCTGCATCGATGGGCGCGCGATCGAAGGCGCGGCAGAGCCGCAACACTAGCGCGATCGACGCCTCGACATGCAGCGCCATGTCTGACAGCACCGCCTGCATCAGCGGCTGATCGGCGAGATGCTTCTGGAACACGCTGCGGTGCCGCGCGTGATTGAGCGCGTGCGCCAGCCCCGAGCGCATCAGGCCTGCGGATGCGATCGCGCAATCCTGCCGCGTCAGCTGCACCATCTGGATGATGGTGCGGATGCCCTTGCCCTCCTCACCGATCAGTTCGGCATGGGCGCCGTGGAATTCGGCCTCCGAGGAGGCATTGGAGCGGTTGCCGAGCTTGTCCTTCAGCCGCTGGAAGTGGATCGCATTGACCGTGCCGTCGGGCGCAAAGCGCGGCATGAAGAAGCAGCTCAGCCCCTGCTCGGCCTGCGCCAGCACCAGGAACGCGTCGCACATCGGCGCCGACATGAACCATTTGTGCCCGGTGATGCGCCAGGCGCCACCGTCGCGCTCGGCGCGCGTCATGTTGGCGCGCACATCGGTGCCGCCCTGCTTTTCCGTCATGCCCATGCCGAGCGTCATGCCGCGCTTGGTCCACCATGGCGCAAAGCCCGGGTCGTAGGCGCGCGTGGCGATGACCGGCATCGTCTTCGCCAGAATGTCCGGCTGCGAGGCCAGCGCCGCGACCGAGGCGCGCGTCATCGTGATCGGGCAGAGATGACCGGTCTCGACCTGGGACGCGATATAGAACCTTGCCGCGCGCACCACCTCGGCCGCCCCGCCGGCCGGCTTGCCATCGGCTGACCAGGTCGAATTGTGCACGCCGGCATGGGCCGAGTGCGCCATCAGCTCGTGATAGGCCGGATGAAACTCGACCTCGTCACGGCGATTGCCCCTGGCATCGAAGGTTCGCAGTTTAGGCGTGTTCTCGTTGGCGACGCGGCCGCGCTCCGCCATGGCGGCCGATCCCCAATGCTTGCCGAAATCCGACAGTTCAGCCGTGGCCGCCGCGCCGCCATTGGCGGCGACCGCCGCGGCCAGCGGCGCGTCCGTCGCGAACAGGTCGACATCCCAAAACGGCGGCGACTGGTTGAAGACGTCGTGGGTGGCGAACGGAGCCTGCGTCATGGTCTCCTCGGCGATTGGTCGCACTGCGCGCGATGCCCGGACAACGGTCTTCGTTGGCGGCAGCAGCGCCGTAACTGGAATCGGGGGATCATAAGCCTGCAAGCCGGCACGGGGCAGCGAAAAGTATACGTCCGCTAGATGCTTCCATGCCTCGGCGCATGGCGGCCGAGCCACCGGTCGACCCAGTCATTGGCGCGGGTCCGGTTCGCCTCCCTCCTGGAAGCCTGGACCGGAAAAATGTCGCCGCTGTTCAGTTGCCGGTCATCCGGATATTCAGCCAGTTGCAGGTTCGATTCATGCGCGGCGCCGTCGACCGGAGAGATGTAGGCAAACCGGATCTCGATCTTGTGCTTGATGTCGGAGCCCTGCCATTTCGGATGGTGACGCGCCAGAAGCTCGACAAGGTCGCAAGGCAACAGATCCGAGGTCGAGCTCCGATTGTCCTCGGTCTTCTCCATATAGCATTGCTCCTTGACGCTGCTGACGCGCGCGTCGATCGGCCGGAAGTTCACCCGCTTGTCGAGCTCGCCGTAGATATAGAACCCCGCAACGCCGATCGCGATGATGCCGTAGAGCCCCAGGCGCATGGTCGAACTCCCATCCTTCCGAACCGCGGTGACGGTCAGATCGAACGTGTCGTCTCCGCCTTGGTCTTGGAGGCCAGCACCGGCAACACGTCGCCGGCGCGCAGCGGCTTGCCGTTAGGGAAATAGGACATCTGCAGGCTGGACTGGTGCGTGGCTCCATCGACCGGCGAGACATAGACGACGCGCACCTCGATCTTGTGCATCACGTGATAGCCCTGCCACTTCGGATGCTCCTTCCGCAGCAGCTCGGCGGTTTCGCAGCGAGTCAGATCGGACGTGAACGTCGTCTTGGTGATGACGCCGCGCTCGACCTTTTCCAGATAGCACTGGTCATTGACGCTGCTGATGCGCGCATCGACGCGCTGATAGTTCGCGCCCTTGTCGTACTGGTCGTAGATCGCGATGCCGAACGCACCGAAGGCAACAATGACAACAGCCCAACGCATGTTTTCTGCTCCCGCAATGCCCCACTTCATACGGCCACAATTAAGGAGTGTTGAAAGCGCATTCAGCTACTTCAGCGATGGCAAGCTTTGTGTTGCCGAGATGCCTTGAATTTGAGGAAAATCCAACCGCTAGTGCGCGCGTGTGATCGGGAAATCATAGGCCGCCCCGCCGGCTCCCGGCAGCGAGAAGTGCCACCATTCCTTTGCATAGTTGGCAAACCCCTGCCGGGCCATCGCCGCGACCAGAAGGTTGCGCCAGCGTCGCTGCGCCGGCGTGATCGAGCCAGAGGCGGTGTGGCCCTTCGCATCAGAGCAGTCATAGCCGGTGCCCATGTCGACGCTGCCCTCGGGGGCGCGCGCGGCGACCGGCGCGGTGCAATCGGCATAGTCCCTGGCCGGGTCGAACTTGCGCGAATTGTCCGCGGTCAGATCAACCAGCGTGAGATCGACCGCGGCGCCGGTCGAATGCCCCGAATGCGTGGCGATGTAGCCGAGGCGGAACAGATCCGCCTTCGAGAACGCCGGGTTGTAGCGTCGCTCGGCGGCGGTCTCCTTGCCGTTCCTCGACCACGCCACCATGTCGGCAACCGCGCGGGCCGGCCGGTAGCAATCGAACATTTTCAGTGACAGGCTTTGCCGCGCCAGTTCCTGCTGCACGGCCTTGAGCCGCAGCCCCACCTCCCGCTTCACCACGCATTCCGCCGCGCCGTAGCCCGCGATCGGCCGCCCCATGAAATTATTGGAGGTCGCGTAGCGGATGTCCTGGATGATGGTCGGATCGATGTCGCGGAGGAACACGAAGTCGCCGGGCAGGCTCTGAGCGAAGGCAGACGAGATCGACCCTGAGATCAACTCGATGGCCAGCAGTGCGATCACGGCAATTTTCACGAGTCCTCGCTCCGCTGTCCCGGCTGCATGGCCGTCCAAGGCATCACCTCGCCTCCGCTCCGGCGAAGCCCGGTCGTCCACGTCTTGTTCCGGAAAGACAAGCAAAAGCAAGGCGCGGACAGCTTGCAATAGGCCCGGGCATGATGGCGGACAAACCCAGCCCCATCTTACTCGGGGAAAACTCCTCCGGGCCCTCTTCGCGCTTGCCCCACCGGCCATCCGCGCCTATAGCTCTCGCTTTAATGACCCCATCATTAAAATCGACTTTTGTCCTCGGTCACCGGCATCTGCTGGGCATCGAGGGCCTTTCCGCTGACGACATCACGGGCCTGCTCGACCTCTCCGAGGAGTATGTCGAGCTCAACCGCCAGGTCGACAAGAAACGCGCCAGTCTGCGCGGCCGCACCCAGATCAATCTGTTCTTCGAGGCCTCGACCCGGACCCAGTCCTCGTTCGAGATCGCCGGAAAACGCCTGGGCGCCGACGTCATGAACATGTCGGTGTCATCGATGTCGACCCGCAAGGGCGAGACCTTGATGGACACCGCGGTGACGCTGAACGCGATGCACCCCGATATCCTGGTGGTGCGCCACCACGCCTCCGGTGCGGTCGAGCTCTTGGCGCGCAAGGTTGACGGTTCCGTGATCAACGCCGGCGACGGTGCCCACGAGCACCCGACCCAGGCGCTGCTCGACGCGCTGACGATCCGGCGCAACAAGGGCCGGCTCGAGGGGCTTACGATCGCGATCTGCGGCGACGTGCTGCATTCGCGCGTGGCGCGTTCCAACATCTTCCTGCTCAACACCATGGGCGCCCGCGTCCGCGTGGTGGGCCCCTCCACGCTGCTGCCGCGCGGCATCGAGCGGATGGGCGTCGAGGTCGCGCGCGACATGCGCGAGGGGCTGAACGGCGCCGATATCGTGATGATGCTGCGGCTGCAGCGCGAGCGCATGAACGGTTCCTTCGTGCCATCGAGCCAGGAGTACTTCCACTATTTCGGCCTCGACCAGAAGAAGCTCGCTTACGCCAAGCCCGATGCGCTGGTGATGCATCCGGGCCCGATGAACCGCGGTGTCGAGATCGACACCTTCGTCGCCGACGGCGCGCAGTCGCTGATCCGTGAACAAGTCGAAATGGGTGTGGCGGTGCGCATGGCAGTGCTCGAAGCGCTCGCCCGCAACCTGCCGAACGCGTGACGCCATGCTGACTGACCGCCGCCCCATCCTGCTCGCCAACGCCCGCGTCATCGATCCGTCCCGCGACTTCGACGGTCCGGGCGACGTCCTGATCGCCGACGGCGTGATCCGTGACGCCAAGCGTGGCATCGGCGCCGCCGGCGTCCCCGAAGGCACCGACATCGTCAATTGCGCCGGCAAGATCGTGGCCCCCGGCCTGATCGACATGCGCGCTTTCGTCGGCGAGCCCGGTGCCAGCCACCGCGAGACCTTTGCCTCCGCCAGCCAGGCCGCCGCCGCCGGCGGCATCACCACCATCATCTGCCAGCCCGACACCTCGCCGGTGATCGACAATTCGGCGACCGTCGACTTCGTGCTGCGCCGCGCCCGCGACACCGCGATCGTCAACATCCACCCGATGGCTGCTCTGACCAAGGGCATGCAGGGCCTGGAGATGACCGAGATCGGCCTGTTGAAGGCCGCCGGCGCCGTCGCCTTCACCGATGGCGACCGCAGCGTCACCAACGCCCAGGTGATGCGGCGCGCGCTGACCTACGCTCGCGATTTCGACGCACTGATCGTGCACCACACCGAGGACCCGAATCTGGTGGGCGAAGGCGTCATGAACGAGGGCGAGTTCGCCACGCGGCTCGGGCTCGCCGGGATTCCGACCGCCGCCGAGTCGATCATGCTCGAGCGCGACATGCGGCTCGCGGCGCTGACCGGCGGCCGCTATCACGCGGCCTCGCTGACTTCGATCGAGTCGCTGGAGATCCTCAAGCGTGCCCGCGATAATGGCCTCAAGGTCTCGGCCTCGGTCTCGATCAACCACGTGACGCTGAACGAGAACGACATCGGCCCCTACCGCACCTTCCTCAAGCTGGCGCCGCCGCTGCGCACCGAGGACGACCGCAGGGCGCTGGTCGCAGCTCTCGCCTCCGGGCTGATCGACGTCGTGATGAGTGATCACAATCCGCGGGACGTCGAGGTCAAGCGGCTGCCGTTCGCGGAAGCGGCGAGCGGCGCGGTCGGCCTGCAGACCATGCTGCCGGCGGCGCTGCGGCTGATCCACAATGGCGAGATGGAATTCAAGACGCTGATCCGGGCCATGTCGACGCGGCCGGCGGAACTGCTCGGCCTGCCCGGCGGCACGCTGCGCGCCGGGGCTCCCGCCGACGTGATCGTGATCGACGCCGACACCCCCTGGGTGCTCGACCGCGACGATCTCAAATCGCTGTGCAAGAACACGCCGTTCGACGACGCCCGCTTCTCAGGCCGCGTGACCCGGACGATCGTCGGCGGACGGACGGTGTTCGAATACGTCTAAATTGGCGTGGAACTCAGCGTACCGCGAGTTGCGACATCGCTTCCATCGTCGTTCCAACGACGATGGCCGCGACGTAAACCACAAAGAAAACCTGCTCAAGCCGCCTGCGAACAGAAGCCATGATAAGCTCCCTCATTTCCAAGGCCATGGTGCGGATTGATGGTTAATATTTCATTGACGGGATTGCCAAAAATAGACCGGATCGACCGTCCAGGGAACCACCGCGATGTCTGCTGACGCGTTGCTGCTCGCCGCCTTCCTGATCGGCTATCTCTTGGGCTCGATCCCGTTCGGCATGATCCTCACCAGGCTCGCCGGCACGCAGGATCTGCGCACCATCGGCTCGGGCAATATCGGCGCCACCAACGTGCTGCGCACCGGCCACAAGGGCCTCGCCGCGGCGACGCTGATCGGCGACATGCTCAAGGGCACCGTCGCCGTCATCATCGCGGGCTCGATCGACGGCCCGAACGCCGCGATGCTGGCGGCGCTGGGCGCGTTCCTCGGCCACCTCTTCCCGGTCTGGCTCAGGTTTCGCGGCGGCAAGGGCGTCGCCACCTATATCGGCGTGCTGCTCGGCCTGTTCTGGCCCGCGGCGCTGATCTTCGCCGTGATCTGGATCGGCACCGCCGCCACCACGCGCTACTCGTCGCTGTCAGCGTTGATCGCCGCGTTCGTGACGCCGCTGTTCCTGTGGTGGTTCGGCCACAACGCGCTCGCCTCGCTGTTCGCCGTGCTGACGCTGCTGCTGTTCTACACACACCGCGAGAACATCAAGCGGCTGCAGGCCGGCACCGAAGGCAAGATCGGCGAGAAGAAATAACTCTCTCCGTCATTCCGGGGCGCGCCTCTTGGCGCGGGCCCGGAATCCATCGAGCCCCATATTTCGCGGTGAAATGGATTCCGGGTTCGCGACTACGTCGCGCCCTCAGGTGCGCAATTGCGCACCAGGGAATGACGAGGTCCTAGGCCTTGAGCGCGTCCTCGACAAAGCTCGCCGCCGCCAACGCCTTTGCATCGCTGCCAAAACCCGCGATCACGGTCACGCCGACTGGCAATCCGCCCTCGGCAATCAGCGTCGGCACGTTGACGCAAGGCACGCCCATCAACGTCCAGAGCCGGTTGTAGCGGGGATCGCCGGTCGAGGCCAAGCCGTTCGGCGCGGCGCCCGGCGCCGACAGCGTCAGCAGCACATCGACCTCGCCAAAAATCGCTGACAGCGCCTGCCGCGCGCGCAGCGTGACGTCCATCGCCGCATCATATTCGGCGGGCGTGCCGCCCTTGCTCTCGTCGAGCCGGCCGCGCAGCAGCGGCGGCATCGCATCGTAGTTCTGGCCATACTCCCAGGCGAACGACTGATGCGCCTCGAACTCCTGCACCACCGGATGGATCCGCCACGCCTCCGCGATGATCTCGGGCATCGCGAGCTCGCGCACGGTGGCGCCCGCCCGCTCCGCCGCCCGCGCCGCCTTCTGCAATGCCTCCGCGCCGGATGGATCGGGCGCGCCGGCGAAGGCCTGCGTCACGACGCCGATGCGCGGCGCCGAGACCTCGGACGGCACGACAAGCTCGGGCCGCCTGGTCATCGCAGCGAGCCCCAGCGCGACGTCGCGCACACCGGCGCCAAACAGCCCCACCGTATCGAGCGTCCACGAAAAACACTTCACGCCGACGGTCGGCAGCAGCCGGTAGCTCGGCTTGATCGCGGCGACGCCGCAGAACGAGGCCGGCCGGATCACCGATCCACCGGTCTGCGTGCCCAGCGCCAGCGGGATCATGCCGGCCGCGACCGCGGCCGCCGAGCCCGACGACGAGCCGCCCGGCGTGTGCGCGTGATTGTGCGGATTGAGCGTTGCGGTCGGATCGTTCGCCGCGAACGCCGTCGTCGTGGTCTTGCCGATGATGGTCGCGCCGGCCTGCTTCAGCGCCATCACCACAGGCGCGTCGGCGCGCGGCTGATGGCCGCGGTAGATCGCAGCCCCCATCTCGGTCGGGAAGCCGGCGGTATCGATGATGTCCTTGATGCCGACCGCAATCCCGCGCAGCGGCCCGGCATCCTGCGCACGCGCCTTTTCGTCGTGGCGGACAAAGGCGCCGATCGCCTTCTCCTGCGCACCGATCGCCTCAAGCGATTGGCCGATGGCCGCTTCGGGCGACAGCGCGCCCCGTTCGATACGCGCTTGGAGGTCGGCAAGTGAGATCATGGGCGGCTTCCTCGAATTGGCGACCGCTTGTAGCGCGTCACGCCAATTGCGCCAATGTCGCGGTTGATCACAATCCCAGGTTGGGCGAAGCTGCACCCAGCATGCATGACCGGTCGCCCAGCACCACTGAACTTACCGACACCGAACGGCTCAACCGCCTACGGTTGATCCGCTCCGACAATGTCGGCCCGCGCACCTTTGCATCGCTGCTCCGCCATTTTGGCGATGCGGCGCACGCGCTGGAGCGCCTGCCCGATCTGGCGCGCCGTGGCGGCGCATCGGGACCCGGGCGCATCACGAGCGAGGCCGATGCAGCCGCGGAGCTCGCGGCCTGCCGCAAGCTCGGCATCGATCTCGTCGCGCCGGAGGAAGCCCACTATCCGGCGCGGCTTGCCACCATCGACGACGCGCCGCCACTGCTTGGCGTGGGTGGCGCGCGCGACACGCTGATGCGGCCGATGATCGCGATCGTCGGCTCCCGCAATGCCTCCGGCGCCGGGCTGAAATTTGCAGGCCAGCTGGCGCGCGATCTCGGCAATGCCGGCTTCGTCGTGATCTCCGGCCTCGCCCGCGGCATCGACCAGGCGGCGCATCGCGCGACCGTCGCAAGCGGGACGGTCGCCGTGCTGGCCGGCGGCCATGACCGCATCTACCCGCCGGAGCATGAGGATCTGCTGGCCGCCCTGCTCGCGCACGGCGCGGCGATTTCGGAGATGCCGCTCGGCCACGTGCCGCGGGCGCGCGACTTCCCTCGCCGCAACCGGCTGATCTCGGGCGCATCGCTCGGCGTCGTGGTGGTGGAGGCCGCGCATCGCTCCGGCTCACTGATCACGGCGCGGATGGCCGCCGAACAGGGCCGCGAGGTGTTCGCGGTGCCGGGCTCGCCGATCGATCCGCGCGCCGCCGGCGCCAACGATTTGATCAAGCAAGGCGCCACGCTGGTCACCGAAGCCGCCGACGTGATCAGCGCGGTCACGCCGATCATGGAGCGGCCCGTCATGCTGTCCGCGCGCGAAGACGACGAGCCGCTGGATTTTGCCACCGATGCGTCCGATCGCGCCCGCATCATCAATCTGCTCGGACCGAGCCCGATCAGCCTCGACGACCTGATCCGGATGGCCGATGTCTCGCCAGCCGTCGTCCGCGCGGTGCTGCTGGAGCTCGAACTCGCCGGCAGGCTCGAGCGTCACGGCGGCGGACTGGTGTCGATGATCTAGCGTGGGCGAACAAGCGGCTCACGCCAGTCTATCACCATCATCCTGAGGAGCGGCCTCTTGGCCGCGTCTCGAAGGATGCACGGCCCCGCTGGCGGCCGTCGACCCTTCGAGACGCGCGCAAGAGCGCGCTCCTCAGGGTGACGGGTCTAGATTTCAGTCGCTGTTCCGCGAGTCAAAATTGCTTCGCGCCCCTTCGATCTCCGGCAGGTGCGCGAACGCCCATTCGCCGAGCGCCTTCACCGGCGCGGCCAGACCGCGACCAAGATCCGTGAGCTCGTAATCGACCCGCGGCGGGATGGTTGGAAACACCGTGCGCGTCACCAGGCCATCGCGCTCCAGCCCGCGCAGCGTGAGCGTCAGCATCCGTTGCGAGATGCCGTTGATCATCCGCTTCAGCTCATTGAAGCGCTTCGGCCCATCGGTCAGCATCATGATCACGAACACGCTCCACTTGTCGCCGACCCGCGCCAGCACGGAGGCGACCGCACGACAATCGCTGTGGTCGGGACTCGGCCGCGGCGGAGCAGTCACATGGATGTTCTCAGGTCTCATTGCTGTGCTCGGGTTTCAAAAATGTGCGTTCTTGCGCCCATTTAGGGGGGTCACTCATATAGCGCCAGTTACAAACCTATACCAAAGGTGACTTCAGCCATGAAACTTCTGCACATCGACTCCTCGGTCCTCGGCCCCCACTCCGTCAGCCGCCAGGTTTCCGCCGCCGCCGTCGAGCGGCTGCGCCAGGCCAATCCCGGCCTGGTCGTGAGCTACCGCGATCTCACCCAGACCCCGCTCGCCCACCTCTCCGGCCTGCACCTCGCCGCCAGCCAGGGCGCGGCGCCGGACCCGTCGGTGCGCGACGACATCGCGACCGGCCAGGCCGTGCTGGACGAGTTCCTTGCCGCCGACATCGTCGTGATCGGCGCGCCGATGTACAATTTCACCATTCCCTCCCAGCTGAAGGCCTGGATCGACCGCGTCGTGGTCGCGGGAAAGACCTTCAAATACGGCGCCGGCGGCGTCGAGGGATTGGCCGGCAACAAGCGCGTCATCATCGCGATCTCGCGCGGCGGCTATTATGGTGCCGACACGCCGATGGCCGCGCTCGAGCACCTCGAGACCTATTTGCGCGGGGTGTTCGGCTTCATCGGCGTCAAGAATCTCGAGCTGATCCCCGCCGACGGCATCCAGGTCGGTCCCGAGCATCGCGAGAAGGCTGTCGCAGGCGCGCTGCAGGCCGCCGGCAGCCTGAACGCCGCCTGACGTGTCACATTCCTGCCGTCACCTCGGTGGCGGCAGGCCGCTTCGGGTGGATGAAGTCAGAACCAGGCGCCTTGAATGCCGAAGATGACGGCGACGAGCGAGATCAACAAACCGATACCTGAGAACAGCGCGACCGTCACAAACTGCGCTGAGTCTGAATTTTCATTTTCGGAGGTAGACGAAACCGGGATCGGCGTCGAAATGCGGGCTGCTTTCGGCATGAAGGAACTCCAAAATGATTCCGTGGTGAAAAAAATCCCCGCCTATTCAGGAGTCCGGCGAGTACGTCAAAGGTTCAATACGCGCGATAGTAGTCGCGCGCGAAATCGGCCGGTGTGAACTGCTTCACACCGGCCGTTCGTTACAATGCGAAACAAACTAGCCGCGATAGATCGGCGCGCCGGCGGGAGATGCCGTTGCACCGCCGTCGATGAACAGTTCCTGCCCCTGCACATGCGCCGCGTCGTCGGACGCCAGGAACAACACCGTCTTCGAGATGTGATCGGGTTCACCGATACGTCCGAGCGGCGTGGACTTTCCGATCCGCTGCTCGAACGCTTTCTCGGCCTCGGGCGTTGCGATCGCCGCGCCCCAGATCGGCGTACGCACAGCGCCCGGCGCCACCACGTTGACGCGGATGTTGCGCGGCGACAGCTCTGACGCCATTACCCGCGCCATCGCGCGCACGCCGGCCTTGCTCGCGGCATAGGCCGAATAGCCGGGATTGCCGAGCACCGAAATCACCGAGCCGTTGAGGATGATGGATGCGCCGTCGTTGAGATACGGCGCGACCGCCTGCACGGTGAAGAACACGCCGGTGAGGTTGGTGCGGATCACATTTTCGAATGCAGCGAGCGTGGTGCCGCCGACCGGCGTCTGGCCGGGAATGCCGGCATTGGCGAACAGCACGTCGTACTTGCCGAACTTCTCCGCGCCCTGCTTCACCGCGGCTTCCAGCGCCGCGACATCGGTGGCATCGGCCACCACCGCGAGCGCGTTCGGTCCGAGTTCCCGCGCCGCCGCCGCGAGCGTCTCCTTGTTGCGCCCGGTGATGACGACCTTGGCGCCCTCGGCGACGAACAGCTTTGCCGTCGCAAGCCCGATGCCGCTGTTGCCGCCGGTGATCAACGCCGTCTTGTTTGCCAGTCTCATGTCCGCCTCCAGTTGGTTGCATTATTAAACTTCGTTGCCTACCTAGGGCATGAGGTTTAATATTGCAACCACACAAGACCGTGATGGCCCAACTTTCGGAGCGTGCGTCGTGAAACGAACCAGCCTTGCAGGCGACAGTTGTCCGGTAGCGCGCGCACTCGACGTGTTCGGCGACTGGTGGTCACTGCTGATCATCCGCGACGCCAGCCTCGGCCGGCGCCGTTTCGGCGAATTCCAGGCCAGCCTCGGGCTCGCAAAGAACATCCTCGCCACACGGCTGCGCACGCTGGTCGAGCGCGGCATCCTGAAGACGGTCCCCGCCTCCGACGGCAGCGCCTATCAGGAATATGTGCTGACGCCGAAGGGCCACGGCATCTTTCCGATCCTGGTCGCGCTCCGGCAATGGACCGAGGAATTCGACGACCATCCGGACGAGATCGCGACCATCATGGTCGACCGCGACAAGGGCAAGCCGGTGAAGAAGCTCGCGCTGTTGTCGCAGGACGGTCGCGTGCTTGACGCAGCCGATACTGCGCTGAAGCCGCGGCCTGCACGGAAGACGGCGCGGCACCTGTCGGCGTGATCCTCTTCATCATCATTCGCCACGTGCGCAACTGCGCTGCCGGGGACGACGCGCAACGTCGAGCCCTGAATCCCGCGGTTTGGTGTCGGCTATCCCATGGAAACCGGCGCGAAAGCTGACGTCCAGCGAGTTCCCGCATTGGGCCAAAAGGAGACCTCAATCCGGAAGCCCTGCCTTGCTAAGGCCATGCGCAAACATGGCGAAGTCTTCCGCTCGTCGAAACGGCGCCAAGCGCTTGAGGCTGGCGAGCCGCAAGTCGGGATTAGACTCAAATGCCCGCGAAAGCACTCTTGCCGCTTCATCAAGTCGTCCCCCAAGCGCTTTGCTGGCCGCGGAGACACAAATACCCAGCAAGAAACCCGGAAGGTCGCGAGTGGCCTGATCAGCCAGCGACGACGCCTCGTCATAGCGGCGGGCCAGCAGATGAGCGTAGGCAGCTGCCGCATGAACGCCAAACATTGATGGATCCAGCGGGCTCAACCGTCGCGCGCGCGCAGCGTGGTCGATCGCGAGATCAGGTTCTCCTCGCCACACCCTGAGCCAAGCGCTCAGCATCCAGGCCGACGCATAATTGGGATTGACCGCGAGTCCCTGATCCATGAAGGCCGCAGCGTCGTCGAACTCCAGATCGATGAATGCAAGCGCATATCCACCCAAGCACATCGCCACCGGATCATCTCTGCCGATAAGGACCGCCGTGCGCGCCAGTTGTGTCGCTTCGCGGCTTTCCAATGCCGCGTCGATCATCCAGCCCTGAGCCTTCCGACGCACATAGCACCATGCAGCCAGACCATAAGCAGCGGCAAGACCCGGTTCGAGCTCGATCGCAGTTCTGAAATGCTTCAGCCCCTCACTATTTCCATCTCTGGTCCACCGATGAATACAGGCGAGCCCGCGCAGATAGCTATCGTATGCGCTAAGATTTTCGATCGGCTTCCGCAGAGCACGCTTGATCTCGGCACGCTGCAGCTTCGGCGCAATCGCGCCAACGACACTGACGGTCACCTGGTCCTGAAGATCGAACATATCTTCAAGCATTCCATCGAAGTGATTCGCCCAGAGATGCGCTCCGGTATCCGCGTCAACAAGCTGGCTCGAGATACGAACGCGAGCGTCAGCCTTTCGGACGCTTCCTTCCATTACATAGCGAACCCCCAACTCGCGGCCGACCTGCTTCACATCGACAGAGCGCCCCCTGTAGGTGAAGCTTGAGTTTCTTGCGATCACAAACAGCCAGCGAAACCGCGACAGCGCCATCGTAATGTCTTCCACGATGCCGTCGGCGAAATACTCTTGCTCAGGATCCGGACTGAGGTTTTGGAACGGCAGGACGGCGATTGAGGGCTTGTCCGGCAACGCCAAGGCAGGCCTTTGAGCCACCGCGATGGCGCGATCCCTCACCCTGAAAACACGAACGGGGCGGTCGATGTTCTTCAATCTTTGCTCGCCGCCATCCTCACAGGCGATATCGAGCTTATCCCGGACATGCCGGTGGGCATCGTCAGAAAGACAGATGCCGCCCGGCTCTGCGATGCCTTCGAGACGAACCGCCACGTTGACAACGTCTCCGAATATGTCGCCGGCGTCTTTGATGATGTCGCCGACATTGATCCCGATCCTGAATTCAATGCGCTGATTTGACGGCACGGCCGCATTGCGCTCGGCCATCCCGCGCTGAACATCGACAGCGCAACGTACAGCATCGACAACGCTGTCAAATTCAGCCAGCAAGCCATCGCCGGTGTTTTTGACGATGGTCCCGCGATGGGCAGCAATATTCGGGACAAACAAGCCCTGCAGATGTTCCCTCAGTCTGACATGAGTGCCCTCCTCGTCTGCGCCAATCAGACGGCTGTAACCAGCTGCATCGGCGGCAAAAACGGCAACGAGCCGTCGCAAGAGGTGCTCGCGAGCCAAGGACTCCTCCCGCATACTGGCGCCCCTTCCGCATGGGGGTCGCCGGGCGACACTTCGAATGTTAGTCCTGTTCGGGTCCGACTACCACCGGATCCAAAGCCAACCCGGACATCCGGCGCTCTTCCATAGCCGCCCGGACGATATGGGGACCGGGTCCGAAGCTGATGCCCCGACCCAAGGCCCCGTAGTAGCGCTCGGCGATTTCGGACGCGCCGAGGTCTTCTATTGCGCCAAACCCTGCGCTGCGCAGCAACTCGTGCAGTTCGGCAGGCTCGAAGAGACTGAGCCAAGGCTCACCTCGCGCCGCCGCTTTTTCTGCAGTTGCCATGATGCTGGCGCGGCGTTCAGCAGGATAGTTCTGAAATGGCTCTGCATAGTCGAAAACCACGAAAGCTTGCGGCAGTTCGGCCATGAACTTGAAGGTGGATGAAATTGCATCAATTGTCAGGTATGGCACCACGCCAAGCCATTGAAAAAAGGCCGGCGCGTCTATATTGAAGCCGACCCTCGACAGACCATCGGCCAGGCTTTCGCGCTCAAAATCGATCGGCGCGAAGACAAGTGATGGCGGCTCGGAAAGGCCCGCGGCACCGATCCGATCGCGCTTCCACACCTGGGTTGCCGGGTGGTCAACTTCAAAGACGCGAACACCTAATGCGGCGTAGGGATTCCGCAATGAGAACGTATCCAGGCCTGCCCCCAGGACGACGACCTGACGCACGCCGGAAGTGACGCAGTTGGCTATCGCATCTTCGGAAAGACGGCTTCGTGCGGCTATGAACAAACGCATTGGCCGCGCCGAGTCATCTGCCGCGATCTCGTTCAAGGCGGCGGCCGTCCCTTGGTCTAATATTCTCAGGGCAAACTGATCCTTGAAGATTGCCCCGCCTTCCCATGTCTGGTGAATCGCGCGATAGGCAGCCGCTCGCAGCGCCGTCTGACTTGGTTGTCCATCGCGCATGACGACCAGCCAATGATGTGTTCAGATACCCGGAAATGCCCAAACATTGATGGTGGCGGCACCCTCGCGCAGCTTTTTGATGGGTACGTAATCTGGTGAATTCCAGAAGGCGTGAATTGCCTCCATGGTGGGAAACTCGAACATCACGACTGATCTGGTGTCGTGCTCGCCTTCGAGTACATCCACCTTGGCGCCTCTTGCGGCAATTTTGCCGCCAAACGAAGCGATGAATGGAACGACCGCCTCGCGATATTTCTGATATCTGGGTTCGTCGGTAATCGTGGCTTGAACAAGAAAATATGCGGGCATAATCGATCTCTATTTTCCATTTGTGCCGAGAAACTGAAGGGTAGTCTTCCGGCGGGCAGCTGTCCACGATACCGATGCCCGAGCGGGTTGAAACTCGGCGATGCTCTCACCGAGCCGAGCGCTTGAGACCGAACGTCCATGTGTCGACGGCGCAAGGCCCCGCGACAAAAGATATTTCGCTTCATCAGAAGAGCAACTCAGTGTAAGCCTTGCCATCTCACCCGATCGAGGGGCGCTGCGCATCGTCAGGAGTGTTGCGGTGAGATGCGGTGGACGCCGACCGCGCAAATGCTGCGCGCTTCTTGCCGGCTGTCGTCCCTGCGAAAGCAGGACTCATAAGCCGCGGCGCGAATTGTGGGCTTGTCGTTTGTCGTCCTGGCGAAAGCCAGGACCCATAACCACCGCATTTGATGATGGATGGGATCGTAGCCCCGGCGTCGCGCACCAATTGATATCTGGGATAATGGGTCCTGGCTTTCGCCAGGACGACGGTGCGGATGGGTCTTGATTCAATCTGTCGAACTGCCTGTTCGGTGCCATCACCCGCATGCGCGGGTGATGACACCGAGAGCTTGGCAGCCATCGCTGTCACTCCTCGCAACGCCCTCACGACAATTTCCGCCGGCTGCGCGCGCGCAATTGCTCGTCCGCCTCCAGCCGGGCCATCGCGAGCAGATGGTCGAGGACTTCGAATTTGTGGCGCTGGGCGAGTTTGGCGAGCTCGGTCGCGGCCGCTGCGATCAAGACCAGGGCGTCATCCGGGCCGCCCTCCCTACCTGGCTCGTCCCCCTCTGGTCGCCGTCGGCCGGACGGCTTGGGCTTCCGCCCGCCCCCTGTGCTGCTCAAAAGGCCTATTCCGATTCCCACCCTATATAAAGAGATACGCCCTTTCCGGCCGCAACTCTAGGACGCATTTTTCAACCCTTGGGATCAAAACTCCACAGCTTGGGCCCTGCCTTCAATATCTGGCGATTTGACACCGACCGCCCCAGCACCCATGTTCGCCCCGACACGGCGGGCCGCGAGTCTAGCGGAACCAGCCTTCAAGTTTTCCCGTAAGCTATTGGAATGACATGAATATCGTCATTGTGGAGTCGCCTGCCAAGGCCAAGACGATCAACAAATATCTGGGGTCCTCCTACGAGGTCCTGGCGTCGTTTGGCCATGTTCGCGACCTCCCGGCCAAGAACGGTTCGGTCGATCCGGACGCCAATTTCCAGATGATCTGGGAGGTCGATGCCAAGGCCGCCGGCCGGCTGAACGACATCGCCAAGGCGCTCAAAGGGGCCGACCGCCTGATTCTGGCGACCGACCCTGATCGCGAGGGCGAGGCGATCTCCTGGCACGTGCTGGAGGTGATGAAGGAGAAGCGCGCGCTGAAGGACCAGAAGGTCGAGCGCGTCGTGTTCAATGCCATCACCAAGCAGGCGGTCACCGACGCCATGAAGGCGCCGCGCCAGATCGACGGCGCGCTGGTCGACGCCTATATGGCGCGCCGCGCGCTGGACTATCTGGTCGGCTTCACCCTCTCGCCCGTGCTGTGGCGCAAGCTGCCCGGCGCCCGCTCTGCCGGCCGCGTGCAATCGGTCGCGCTGCGGCTGGTCTGCGACCGCGAGCTCGAGATCGAGAAGTTCGTGCCGAGGGAGTACTGGTCGCTGGTCGCGACGCTGCTGACGCCGCGCGGCGAAGCCTTCGAGGCCCGGCTGGTCGGCGCCGACGGCAAGAAGATCGCACGGCTCGACATCGGCTCCGGAGCGGAAGCCGAGGACTTCAAGAAGGCGATCGAGGCCGCGCTGTTCAAGGTCGCGACCGTCGAGGCCAAGCCGGCTCGGCGCAATCCGCAGGCGCCCTTCACCACCTCGACCCTGCAGCAGGAAGCGAGCCGAAAGCTCGGCTTCGCGCCGGCGCACACCATGCGCATCGCGCAGCGGCTGTATGAGGGCATCGACATCGGCGGCGAGACCACCGGTCTCATCACCTACATGCGAACCGACGGCGTGCAGATCGATCCGTCCGCGATCACCCAGGCCCGCAAGGTGATTGGCGAGGATTACGGCAACGCCTATGTGCCGGACGCCCCGCGCCAATATCAGGCCAAGGCCAAGAACGCGCAGGAAGCGCACGAAGCGATCCGCCCGACCGATCTGTCGCGCCGTCCGGCCACCATCGGCCGAAGGCTCGATACCGATCAGGCGCGGCTCTACGAATTGATCTGGAAGCGTACCATTGCGAGCCAGATGGAATCGGCCGAGCTCGAGCGCACCACCGTCGACATCGAGGCCAAGGCCGGCGCCCGCGTGCTGGAGCTGCGCGCCTCCGGGCAGGTCATCAAGTTCGACGGCTTCCTCGCGCTCTACCAGGAAAGCCGCGACGACGAAGAAGACGAGGATTCACGCCGCCTGCCCGCGATGAGCCAGGGCGAGGCGGTGAAGCGCCAGAGCCTTGCCGTCACCCAGCACTTCACCGAGCCACCGCCGCGCTTCTCGGAAGCATCATTGGTGAAGCGGATGGAAGAGCTCGGCATCGGCCGCCCCTCGACCTACGCCTCGATCCTGCAGGTGCTGAAGGACCGCGGCTACGTCAAGCTCGAGAAGAAGCGGCTGCACGGCGAGGACAAGGGCCGCGTCGTGGTCGCGTTCCTGGAGAATTTCTTCTCGCGCTACGTGGAGTACGACTTCACGGCCGATCTGGAGGAACAGCTCGATCGCATCTCCAACAACGAGATCGCCTGGCAGCAGGTGCTGCAGGACTTCTGGCGCGGCTTCATCGGCGCGGTCAACGACATCAAGGACCTCCGCGTCGCCGAGGTGCTCGATGCGCTCGACGAGATGCTCGGTCCGCACATCTATCCGCCGCGCGCGGATGGCGGCGACGTCAGGCAGTGCCCGACCTGCGGCACCGGCCGGCTTAACCTCAAGGCCGGCAAGTTCGGCGCCTTCGTCGGCTGCTCGAACTATCCGGAATGCCGTTACACAAGGCCGCTCGCGGCCGACAGCGCCGAGAGCGCCGACCGCGTGCTCGGCACCGATCCCGACACCGGGTTCGACGTCACGGTGAAGGCCGGCCGGTTCGGCCCCTACATCCAGCTCGGCGAGCAGAAGGATTACGCCGAAGGCGAGAAGCCGAAGCGCGCCGGCATTCCAAAGGGCACCTCGCCTGCCGATGTCGATCTCCAACTGGCGCTGAAGCTGTTGTCGCTGCCGCGCGAGATCGGCAAGCATCCGGAGACCGGGCAGCCGATCACCGCCGGCCTCGGCCGGTTCGGGCCGTTCGTGAAGCACGAGAAGACCTATGCCAGCCTCGAGGCCGGCGACGAGGTCTTCGACATCGGCTTGAACCGCGCCGTCACGCTGATCGCGGAGAAGATCGCGAAGGGCCCGAGCGGCCGCCGCTTCGGCGCCGATCCGGGCAAGCCGCTTGGCGACCACCCGACGCTCGGGGCCGTCGCGCTGAAGAACGGCCGCTACGGCGCCTATGTCGCAGCCGGCGGCGTCAATGCGACGATCCCGAGCGACCGCACCCCGGACGAGATCACGCTTGCGGAAGCGATCGCGCTGATCGACGAGCGCGCGGCCAAGGGCGGCGGCAAGAAGGCCAAGAAGGCGAAGGCGGAAAAGCCCGCCAAGGCCAAGAAAGCCAAGTCCGACACGACTGAGACCAACGGCGACGCCGAGGCCAAGCCCGCCAAGAAGGCGGCGTCGAAGAAGGCCGCGGCGAAGCCGAAAACGGATGCGACCAGCAAGGCGCGCGCGCCGGTCGCCTCCGGTGCCAAGACCTCGCCTGCAAAGTCATCGGCACCAGCGAAAGCGCCCGCGAAGAAGAGCGCCGGCAAGGCAAGAGGATAAGTGAAACGAAAACCCGACCATGGCTTTCCGGGCCGGGACGCCATCGTCGCCTTCATCCGCGCCAATCCAGGCAAGGTCGGCACCCGCGAGATCGCGCGCGAGTTCGGCCTGAAGAACGCCGACCGCATCGAGTTGAAGCGGTTCCTCCGCGAACTCGCCGACGACGGCACGGTCGCCAAGCGCCGCCGCAAGATCCACGAGCCGGCGGCGCTGCCGCCGACCGTGCTCGCCGATATCACCGGCCGCGACAGCGACGGCGAGTTGATCGCCACCCCGGCCGAGTGGGACTCGGAAGACGGCACCGCCCCGAAAATCCGCATCGAGACGCCGCGGCGGCCGAAGCCCGGCACCGCCGCCGGCGTCGGCGACCGCGCGCTGCTCCACGTCGAGGTGACCGACGAGCACGACGGTACGCCCTATCGCGGCCGCGTCATCAAGGTGATCGATCACGGCCGCGCTCGCATCCTCGGCATCTTCCGCAAGAACCCTGATGGCGGCGGGCGCCTGATCCCGGTCGACAAGAAGCAGGCCGGCCGCGAGCTCAACATCGCCAAGGCCGACAGCGGCGACGCCGAGGACGGCGACCTCATCAGCGTCGATCTGATCCGCACCCGCGGCTACGGGCTCGCTTCCGCCCGGGTCAAGGAACGGCTCGGCTCGATCGCGAGCGAGAAGGCGATCAGCCTGATCGCGATCAACACCCACGACATCCCGCAGGTGTTTTCGTCCTCTGCACTGCGCGAAGCCGAAGAGGCAAAACCCGCGACGCTGCAGGGCCGCGAGGACTGGCGCGACGTGCCGCTCGTTACCATCGATCCGCCTGACGCCAAGGATCACGACGACGCCGTTCATGCCGAGGTCGACCTCGATCCGAACAACAAGGGCGGCTTCATCGTCCATGTCGCGATCGCCGACGTCGCCTACTATGTGCGGCCCGGCTCTGCGCTCGACCGCGACGCGCTCCAGCGCGGCAACTCGGTGTATTTCCCCGATCGCGTGGTGCCGATGCTGCCCGAGCGCATCTCCAACAATCTCTGCTCGCTGGTGCCGGGCGAGCCGCGCGGAGCACTGGCGGTGCGGATGGTGATCGGCTCTGACGGCCGCAAGCGCTCGCATACATTCCACCGCGTGCTGATGCGCTCGGCAGCAAAGCTCAATTACGCGCAGGCGCAGGCCGCGATCGACGGCAGGCCCGACGACACCACGGGTCCCCTGCTCGATCCGATCCTGAAGCCGCTGTGGTCGGCCTATGAGCTGGTCAAGCTCGCACGCAACGAGCGCGACCCGCTCGATCTCGATCTGCCCGAGCGCAAGATCCTCCTGAAGCCGGACGGCACCGTCGATCGGGTGATCGTGCCGCAGCGGCTTGATGCGCATCGGCTGATCGAGGAGTTCATGATCCTCGCCAACGTCGCCGCCGCCGAGATGCTGGAGAAGAAGGCGCTGCCGCTGATCTACCGCGTGCATGACGAGCCGAGCCAGGAGAAGGTCCACAACCTCCAGGAATTCCTGAAGACGCTCGACCTGCCCTTCACCAAGCAGGGCGCGCTGCGTCCCACGCAATTCAATCGCGTGCTGGCGCAGGTTGCCGGCGAGGATTACGAACCGCTGGTCAACGAGGTGGTGCTGCGTTCGCAGGCGCAGGCCGAATACTCCGCCGAGAACTACGGCCATTTCGGCTTGAACCTGCGCCGCTACGCGCACTTCACCTCGCCGATCCGCCGCTACGCCGATCTGATCGTGCATCGCGCGCTGATCCGCGCGCTCGGCCTTGGCGAAGGCGCCTTGCCGACCGACGAGAGCGTGGAGACGCTGGCCGAGATCGCCGCGCAGATTTCCGTCACCGAACGCCGCGCGATGAAGGCGGAGCGCGAGACCACCGACCGGCTGATCGCGCATTTCCTTGCCGATCGCATCGGCGCTTCGTTCCAGGGCCGCATCTCCGGCGTGACGCGAGCCGGCCTGTTCGTGAAGCTCGACGACACCGGCGCCGACGGCCTGATCCCGATCCGCACCATCGGCAGCGAGTATTTCAACTACGACGAAACCCGCCACGCACTGATCGGCACGCGCAGCGGCACCATGTATCGGCTCGGCGATGTCGTCGACGTACGCCTGGTCGAGGCCGCGCCGGTGGCGGGCGCGCTGCGTTTTGAGCTATTATCCGACGGCCAGGCAATTCCGCGCGGCAGAAAACGTGACGGCGCAGGGTCCGAGCGCCGCGTCGCAGGATTTGGCAAGGGGCCGAATGAGGGATCCAGCAAGAAGGCGCACAAGGAACGGAAGGCACGCAAGAAGGACCGCAAGCCGGCGAAGCCGAAGTCCGGCAAATCGAAGCGAGGCAAGTCATGGAAGTGACGCCGCCCACGGTGGTTTGGACCCGCGACGCAGCTGAGCCCGAGAAGCGCGACGTGTGGACCGCGATGAAGCGCGGGTTCCTTGGCCGCTGTCCGCGCTGCGGAAAAGGCAGGCTGTTCCGCAAATTTCTCAAATGCGATGGCCATTGCCCGGTCTGCGATCTCGACTTCACACCGCATCGCGCCGACGATCTACCCGCCTATCTCGTCATCGTGATTGTCGGCCATATCGTGGTACCGACCGCGCTGTGGATCGAGACCAACTATTCGCCGCCGGTGTGGCTGCAACTTGCAATCTATCTGTCGTTCACGCTGTTCGCATCGCTGGCGCTGTTGCAGCCGGTGAAGGGAGCCGTGATTGGATTGCAATGGGCCCTGCGCATGCATGGCTTTGACGAGAATCCCCCTAGCGACATCCCGCCGGTCTAGCTAAACCGGGCACCAAGAAGAAATGAAAGGGATGAAATGACTGAAGCTGCCGCCCCTGCCGCCGCCGTCCACCAGGGCGAAAAGGAAGCCGATCATCACGCATACTTCCGGCCGAAGGATGCGGCGACGCTGATCCTGATCGATCGCTCCGGCGCCAAGCCGAAGGTCTTGGTCGGCAAGCGCCACGACAAGGTCGTGTTCATGCCCGGCAAGTTCGTTTTCCCCGGCGGCCGCGTCGACAAGGCCGACAATCGCGTGCCCGTTGCAGCTCCGATCACGCCGGAACTCGAAGCCAATCTGTTGAAGGGCAGCCCGAAGATCACGCCCGGCCGCGCGCGCGCGCTCGCCAATGCCGCCATCCGCGAAGCCTGCGAAGAGACCGGGCTCTGCCTCGGCCGCAAGGTCGAGAAGGCGACGAAGCTGGACGGGCCCTGGGCGCCGTTCGCCGACGCGGGACTTCTGCCTGATCCGTCCGGCCTGTTCCTGATCGCGCGCGCGATCACGCCGCCCGGCCGCGTCCGCCGCTTCGACACGCGCTTCTTCACCGCGGATGCCTCGACGATCGCGCATCGTGTCGAAGGCGTGGTGCATGCCGATGCCGAGCTGGTGGAGCTCGTGTGGGTCGAGATCGGCTCCGAGCCGCTCGCGGACGCGCACGCCATGACCAAGAACGTGCTCGCCGAGCTCGATCGCCGCCTCGCCACCGGCCCGCTCCATCACGACGCGCCGGTGCCGTTCTTCCATTTCTACGGCGGCAAGATGCACAAGGACGTGCTGGGGGCGTGACCCCAGCAATACCGGGACACAGCGTCAGCTCAGCGCACCGCGCTCATCACCGCGGGCAGCATGTGCGCCGCGACCACCCTGTGTCCCTCCGCCGTGAAGTGAATGTGATCCGGCTGCAGATAATTGCGCAGGACCGCATTCCACCACATCGGGATCACGCGGATGTGCCGGCTGCGAAGCCGAGCTTCGATCGCAGCCAGTTCAGCATTCTGATCTTCCTGCCCGCGCCGCCGCGCATTCCAGCCGCCGCCGAAACGGTCGAGCAGCACGATCCTGGTCCCTTCGGGGACCGCGGAATCGAGCCGCGCCAGCATGCCCGCGTTGGTGTCGCCTGATATCCCCGCATTGGTCACGTGAACGCTGCGGCCCTTCGCGGCGAGCATCCCCTCAAGCTGGGCCGGCCAGGCGTCCGAACTGCTGACGCCCTTTCCCGCGACGTTGCTCGCACCGATCGCAACGATCTGCGCGCGCGCCGGGTTTCCAACACAGAGCACCATCGCGACCAGAACGCCCGCGATCAGCGACAGCCTTGCCGGATAGAACATATCCCCCTCCCCGATCACAAGGGCGCCGGATTGAAAATATCCTCTGCTCGTCGCCCAGATTGCAAGATTCTTCTTAAGGACCCTCATGGCGTTGCCGCCCGGCCTCCCTATCTGTTCCGCTAACGACAACAACGACGGAACGGGGCAATGGCGAAGCGTCAACTCAAGCTCGGCGCATTCATGCGGCCGATCAGCATCCACACCGGCGCCTGGCGCTATCCCGGGGCCTGGCCCGACGCCAATTTCAACTTCGACCACATCAAGACGCTGATCCGGAAGCTCGAGGCCGGCAAGTTCGACGCCTTCTTCATGGCCGACCATCTGGCCGTGCTGAACATGCCGATCAACGCGTTGAAGCGCAGCCACACCGTGACCTCGTTCGAGCCGTTCACGCTGCTGTCGGCACTCGCGGCCGTCACCGAGAATATCGGCCTGATCGCGACCGGCTCGACCACCTTCGACGAGCCCTATCACGTCGCCCGCCGCTTCGCCTCGCTCGATCACATCTCCGGCGGCCGCGCCGGCTGGAATATCGTCACCACGTCCAATCCGGACGCCGCGCTGAACTTCGGCCTCGACGACCACATGGAGCACGCCGAGCGCTACAAGCGCGCCCGCGAGTTCTACGATGTCGTCACCGGCCTGTGGGACTCCTTCGCCGACGATGCGTTCGTGCGCGATGTCGAGTCCGGGCTGTTCGTCGATCCCGACAAGATGCATGTGCTCAACCACAAGGGCAAATATCTCTCGGTGCGCGGCCCGCTCAACATCGCCCGCCCTGTGCAGGGCTGGCCGGTCATCGTGCAGGCCGGCGCATCCGACGACGGCAGGCAGCTTGCGGCCGAGACGGCGGAAGCCGTGTTCACCGGCGGCGGCAGCCTTGCGGACGGACAGAAGCTCTACGCCGACATCAAGGGCCGCATGGAAAAGATCGGCCGCGATCCCGAGCATCTGAAGATCCTGCCCGGCGCCTTTGTCGTGGTCGGCGACAGTGTCGACGAAGCCAAGGAGAAGCGCGCGCTGCTCGACAGCCGTGTGCATTACGACAGCGCGATCGCCTCGCTCTCGGTGATCCTCGGCACCGATGCGTCCGCCTTCGATCCCGACGGGCAATTGCCGCCGATCCCGGAAACCAATGCCAGCAAGAGCGGCCGCCAGCGCCTCGTCGATGTCGCGGCGCGCGACAAGCTCACGGTGCGCCAGCTCGCACAGCGCGTCGGCGGCTATGGCGGGCTCGCCTTCGTCGGCACGCCGCAGACCATCGCCGACCAGATGGAGGAATGGCTGACCGGCCGCGGCAGCGACGGTTTCAACATCATGTTCCCCTATCTGCCGCAAGGGCTGTTCGAGTTCGTCGACAAGGTGGTGCCGGAACTGCAAAAGCGCGGGATTTTCCGCACCGAGTACGAAGGGCGGACCCTGCGCGAGAATTTGGGCCTGCCGCGGCCCAAAAATCAGTTCTTCGGGGGGTAATCGGCCCGGATTCGGGATGGTTTTGGCTCGGAAATCCTTGACTTTGGGCGGTTTCTGGCTAGTTTCCCGGCCAAACGCGGGCCGATTTGGCCGGCTCCCGATATCCCTGCAGTTTCGAGGTTTTGCACATGGCCAAAGCGGTCACCATCAAGGTCAAGCTCGTGTCGACGGCCGATACCGGCTTCTATTACGTCGCCAAGAAGAATTCGCGCACCATGACCGACAAGCTGGTCAAGAAGAAGTACGACCCGGTCGCGCGCAAGCACGTCGAGTTCAAGGAAGCCAAGATCAAGTAAGATCGTCTACTTCCGACGTTTCGAACGGGGCCCTCGCGGCCCCGTTTTTGCTTTGTAGGCCTGCGTCATCCCGCATGATTCCCGGACAAGTCCCGGGCGCAGGGCACAGATGATCGCAAGCTTGGACGAGGGAAACGCAGGCGGCTACTCGGTCGCCTACGGCCGCGAGGACATCTACTTTCCGGTCTATGTCACGGCCGCTTTGGCCGCGATCTTCCTGACCGCGAGCTGGATCACCGGCGAGATCTATTGGCTGGCGCCGGCGGCTGCGGCGGGCGCCTTCACCTACTACAACATCCCCCTGCTGGAGGCCGGTCGTCCGACCATCGGAGCCAACCAGTACGGCATCTTCATCCAGGCCTTCGGGCTGATTCGCTGGCGCGCCATCACGCGCATCGATCTCGTCGAAATCGCCGAGCGCGCGATGACCGTTCACGAGTTGCAGATCGCGCTCAGCGGGCCGCTCGGCAGCGCGCTGGTGGCCGATTGGCGCAAGCGGCCGGCCTATCGGCTGCTGATGCGCCTGCCGTGGCGCATGGACCATCGTGGCGTGGTCCGCGTCAGTCTAGAGCCATTCGACCGGACGCCCGACGAGATCCACCGGACGTTCCTCAGGATGTGGCGCTACTACCGGAGCTAGCCTTTGAACGCCTCATCGCGCAGATGCGCGTCCGCGATCTCTGCATCCGGATTGTGTGTGATAGTCATGAACCAAATGAGGCTGAAGAACAGCGACCACGCTGTGTTCCAATAGAACCAGTTCATCGGATCACCTCGAACAGCTTTGATCCGCGCCAGCCGGCTGACATCGCCGGCTGAGCGGAACGCCGCCAAGTCTACTGCACGACCTCGCCGTGCAGTGCCAGATCCAACCCTTCGCGCTCGATGTCGCGCGTCACGCGAAGCCCGACGAAGAGATTGATCACGAACAGGATGATCAGGCTCACAACGGCATCATACACGAAAACCGTCGCGACGCCGATGCATTGATTGAGAAACTGCCCGGGATTTCCCTCCAGAACGCCGGCCGTACCACCATACTGCTCGACCGCGAATACCCCGGTCAGCAGCGCCCCGACGATGCCGCCGAGGGCATGGACGCCGAAGCAGTCCAGCGCGTCATCGTAGCTGAACAAGCGCTTCAGGCCGGTGCATCCCCAGTAGCAGCAGACGCCGGCGGCGATGCCGATGGCGAAAGCGCCGACCGGCCCGACGAAACCGGAGGCCGGCGTGATCGCAACGAGGCCGGCGACGGCACCCGAGCAGATGCCGACGACGGTCGGCTTGCCCTTCAACGCCCATTCCACCAGCATCCAGGTGAAGGCCGCCACTGCCGTGGCGATCTGGGTCACCAGCATGGCCATGCCCGCCTGCATTCCGGCCGTGACGGCGGAGCCGGCGTTGAAGCCGAACCAGCCGACCCACAGCAGCGAGGCGCCGATGAAGGTCAGCACCATATTGTGCGCCGGCCCCGTCTCGACGCGCTTGCCGAGCATGATGGCGCACATCAGGCCGGCCACGCCGGCATTGATGTGCACCACGGTGCCGCCAGCGAAATCGAGAACCTTGACATAGGCGGCGTCGTTGCCCGCCGAGAAGATCCCGTCAGGACCCCAGACCCAATGCGCGATCGGCGCATAGACGAAGATCGCCCACAGCCCGATGAACCAGAGCATCGCCGAGAACTTCATCCGCTCGGCAAACGCGCCGGCAATCAACGCCGGCGTGATGATGGCGAACGTCATCTGGAAGCAGATGTAAACCGACTCAGGGATGGTCGCGGCAAGCGGATTGGGATTGCCGATGCCACCCTTGCCGATGTCGCTCAGGATGTCCTTGAGGAACATGCGATCCAGACCGCCGATAAACGGCGTACCGGCACGAAACGCCAGGCTGTAGGTCAGGACGGCAAACAGGATCGTGACCAGGCAGGTGACGGCGAAGCTGGTCATTACGGTGTCGCCGACATTCTTCTTGCGCACCATGCCGCCATAGAACAGGCCGAGCCCCGGGATCGTCATCATCAGGACGAGCGCGACGGACGTGAGCATCCAGGCGGTGTCGCCGGAATTCGGTGTGCACTTCTCGAGAATTTTGCCGCCGCAGGCCGGCGGCGCCGCCGCATCCTCAGCCAGCGCGAGGTCGCTGAACAGCAGGCAAAGAACGGCCACTCCCAGCAAGGCAACCACGATTCTCACGAGCTTCTGGTGCGTACGTGTCCCAGACTCCATCATCGTCCTCCCTTCACAAGAAATGCTGGTGTTCGGAATGGGCGCAGCGCGCTCCGCGCGTAAGCGGCGAAGCGGCCACCTGCGCGCTCAGTTGTCGGGATATCTCGAAGTGCCGCGTTGCTGACGGTGCGATGCAGCGAAGTCGTCGCGGCATCAGGCCGGATGCGAGGCACAAGCGCTTCCTGCTCGGCGGCGCGGCGAAGGCCGTGGTGCGCGGATGGCTGGAGAATGACGGCGACTAGCCTCATCGCGGCCAGCCCTTCCCATGGGTCCCCAGGCCGGAACCGCAGCGACGGCTTCCGGCACGATTTCTAGCCAAATTCTATCAAGATTCGTGCCACCGACGCGCGCGGCGTAACACATTGAAGACGCTGCGACTTCGATCCAGATACGGAACGGCTTCGCGCTCCGCTGCACGTTCTCGTAGCAAGCGATCGATGGAAAAATAGGCAGTAACCGGCGACTGCCTTCGCACGGGGCAGTCGCCGTCTGGCCGGGATCGGAAGCTAGGCGGCCTTGAGCAGCGGCGGTTGCGCCGGCCGGATCAGCGCGAAGGCGACCTGGATGATGCCACCGGCAAGGCCGAGCGCGACGCCGATGCGCCAGGCCATGGTGTAGGAGCCGAGCGAATCGTAGATCAGCCCGCCGCCATAGGCGCCGAGGAAGCTGCCGACCTGGTGGCTCATGAAGGCAAGGCCCTGGATCATCGCCTGCCAGCGCAGCCCGAACATCTCGGCCACCGCGCCCGCGACCAGCGGACCGACGCCCATCCAGAGGAAGCCCATGATGGCGCCGAATAGCAATGTCGAGCCCGGCGTTGCCGGCAGCATGAAGTACCAGGCGAGCGCCAGCGAGCGCAGGATGTAGATGCCGCCGAGCAGCGCGAGCTTGTTCCAGCGCTGGCCGGCCCAGCCGAAGAACAGCGAGCCCAGCACGTTGAAGCCGCCGATCATGCCGAGCGTCTGCGCGCTCAGCATCGGATCCAGCCCGCAGATCGCCAGATACGACGGCAGATGCGTGGTGAGAAAGACGAGCTGCATGCCGCAGACCATGTAGGCGCAGGTCATCACCACGAAGGACGCGTTGCCGAACGCGGTCTTGGCCGCGATCGCCGCGGTGGCGTTGCCGATATCGTCGGCTGCGGGCTTCGGCAGCGGGATCCTGTCCACGCGGCCGGCGTACAGCGCGGCCGGAATCATCCCGATCGACAGGATGACGAATCCGGCAAGCCCGACCCGCCAACCGAACCCTTCATTGAGCATCTGGCCGATCGGCGCCGACAGCAATGCGCCGAGCGAGCCCGCGGCGGAGACCATGCCGAGCACCGTCGAGCGCACCGTCTCCGACACCGCGCGCGCCGCGACCGACATTGCGATCGCGTTCGCCGTGCAGGCGAGCGAAATGCCGATCAGCACACCGGCGCCGATCATGATGCTGACGAGCCCATGCGCCGTCGTCATCAGCACGAGGCCCGCGATGTAGGCCAGCGCACCGACCACCATGATCGGGCGGAAGCCGTAACGCACCGTCATCGCGCCCGCGAGCGGCTGCAGGAAACCCCAGGCGAGGTTCTGCACCGCCAGCGCCAACGTGAAATGAGACACCGAGATGCCGATGTCGTGCGTCAGCGGCTGCATGAAGATGCCAAGGCTCTGCCGCAGCCCCATGCTCAGCGTGAGCATGATGGAGGCACCGATCAGAATGGGAAGCGTGGGACGCAGGACCTGCAACAGGGGCATTGTTCTTGTTCTCCCATGACGGCCCGGCACGAGTGCCACAGCCTGCGATTCACGCATGTTTTGGTTACACAGACCTGTGTACTTAGGCTATACAGGGGGCGACCTGTCAAGCGAAGAGGATCACGGCCGGCGCATGGCTTCCCCGCCTCCCAAACAGACCATGAAAGAGCGGATCCTCGAGACCGCCGATAAGCTGTTCTACCTGCAGGGCATTCGCGCCATCGGCGTCGACACCATCGCGGCCGAGATCGGCATCAGCAAGCGCACGCTCTACAATCACTTCCCGTCGAAGGACGCGCTGATCGAGGCCTATTTGCAGCGCCGCTTCGTGCAGCCCCGCCGCTCCGACAAGCCACCGGCCGAGCAGATTCTCGCAACCTTCGATTCCCTGGAGCGGCGATTCTCGGCGAAGGATTTTCGCGGCTGTCCGTTCGTGAACGCGGTCGCCGAACTCGGGCCGGACGACGAGGACCGCACCGTCCGCAATATCGCTGTCGCCTTCAAGGAAAGCCGCCGGGTCTGGTTTCGCGATCTGCTGCGGCAGCTTGGCGTCACGGATGCCGAGGCACTTGCGACCCAGCTGACGCTCCTGGTCGACGGCTCGATCGCGCAGGACCTGGTGCGCGACGATCCGGCCATGGCGCGTGCGGCGAAGGAAGCCGCCCGCGTGCTGCTGGCGAATGCGGGCGTCAAGGTCGGCGGCCCCGCGCCCGCGGACAAGAAACGCACTGGATAAATCCGGTTGCGTACACAACTCCGGTTTGGTTGGTAGCGTTGACGGCACGCGACGGCATTCCCGATTGGATATTCCGTCCGGCGAGATTGACAGCGACCGTGCGACAACCTGCGGCACAACTGGGGAACGACCATGGAAGATCTGAAGGTGACGGCCACCGGCTACGACTTCGCGCCGGCGCGCGCCGCCATGCAGCGTTACATCGACAACAATCTGCTGTCCGGAATCTCCTGGTCGGTTCTGGTCGGGCGCGACATCGCCGACACGGGCTGCGTCGGATGGGCCGACAAGGAAGCGCAGATTCCGCTGCGCACCGACCACATCTTCCGGGTGTTCTCCAACACCAAGCTGATCACCTCCTGCGCGGCGCTATTGCTACTCGAGGATGGCCGCTTCCAGTTCGACGATCCGATCGAGAAATTCATCCCGCAGCTCCGCAACCGCAAGGTCCTGCTGAAAGGCGCGACGTCGATCGATCAAACCGAGCCCGCGAAGAGTTCGATCACCATCCGCCAATTGCTCAGCCACAGCGCCGGCTTGAGCTACGGTTTCTTCGATCCCGGCACCGTCATTTTCAAGGCGCTCAACGAGCGCGGCGTGCACAATCCCAATACGACCCTGGCTGAAATGGTCGACGTACTGGCCGATTTGCCGCTGATCTATCAACCGGGCACGTCATGGGAATACTCGCTCGCGATCGACGTGATCGCGCGTCTGGTGGAAGTCGTCAGCGGCCAGACCTTCGACAGGTTCATCAAGGCGCGCATCCTCGATCCGCTCGGCATGGTCGATACCGGCTTCGTCGTTCCGGAAATGGATCACGGGCGCCTTGTCGCGTATTATGCGGGTGCTGATCTGATTGAGCCGATGAAGCCGGGCCTCACCCGCACCGACAATGCGCCCTTCCCCGGCGCCTATCTGCGCCCGGTCGCAAGGCTCAATGGCGGCGGCGGGCTGGTGTCCACGTTGCCGGACATGGTCGCGCTGATCCGCAGCCTGCTGCCCGGCGGACCGACGCTGCTGAAGCCGGATACGATCGCAATGATGATGTCCAACCAGTTGCCCGAAGGACAATGGATCCGCTTCGCGATGATGGGCGAGCAACCCGGCAAGGCGCACGGGCTTGCCGGCGGCCTGATCCTCACCCCCTCGCCGATCGATCATCCCGATGCGGCCGGCGAATTCTACTGGGGCGGCGTTGCTGGCACGCAGTGGTGGATTTCGCCCAAAACCGGCATGGCCGGCGTCATGATGGCGCAGCGCCAGATGGCGTTCGTCCATCCGTTCTCGTTCGAGTTCAAGCGGATGGCCTACGACGCGGTGAAGCGCGGGAGATAGGTGACCCACCCTGTCGTCACCCGCGCATGCGGGTGACCCAGTATTCCAGAGGCGGTGTTGTCTGAACGAGAGGCTGCGGCGTACTGGATGCCCCGCTTTCGCGGGGTATGACGACGGATGGTGCGGAGAGCGTGTTATGCCGCGGCGGAAACCACGCGGTTGCGGCCGTCGTGCTTGGCGCGGTAGAGCGCGGTGTCGGCGCGCTTCAACACGTCGGTGACCTGCTCGCCCTTGCGCTCCAGCGTGGTGAGCCCGATCGAGATCGTGACCGTGATCCGCTTGCCGCCCTTCTCGACGGCAAACGGCTCGCCCGCGATCGAGCGGCGCAGCCGCTCGGCGACCATGCCGGCGACATGCAGGTCCGTCTCCGGCATCACGATCACGAACTCCTCGCCGCCATAGCGGCAGGCCAGATCGATGCCGCGGATCGACTTGCGGATGCGAACGGCGAATTCGCGCAGCACGTCGTCGCCGGCGTCATGGCCGTAGGTGTCGTTGATCGCCTTGAAGTAGTCGATGTCGAGGATCATCAGCGCCAGCGGCTTGCCGCGGATCGATGCCTGCTCCGCGAGGGTCGCGAGATGGCTCTCCATGTAGCGCCGGTTGTTGAGGCCGGTCAGCGCATCGGTGATCGCCATCTCGATCGAATTCTGCACGTTGTCGCGCAGATGATCGGTGTAGCGGCGGCGGCGGATCTGGGTGCGCGCCCGCGCCAGCAGTTCGTTCTTGTCGACAGGACGCAGCAGGTAGTCGTTGACGCCGATCTCGAGCCCGCGCATCAGCCGCGTGTTGTTATCGGCATCCGAAACCGCGAGGATCGGCACCTGGCGCGTACGCTCCAGCGAGCGGGCCTGGCTGCACAGCCGCAGGCCATCGAAATTGTCGAGGCTGAGCGACACGATCAGGAGATCGTAATTGCCCTCGGCAGCGTGGAACAAGGCTTCCGCCGGATTGGTTTCGACGTCGACGGTGTGCTCGACGGACAGGATCGGCGCCAGCTTCTCGTAGGACGACGGCCTATCGTCGACCAGCAGGATACGGCCGCCGGTACCCCGGTCGGCGATCGCGCTGCGCTCGGGCGCCTGCATGCCGATCTCGAGCGAGGTGATGGCGCGCATGCGCAGCTCATCGGTCATCATCTTCAGCCGCGTCAGCGAGCGCACGCGCGCGATCAGCACGACGTCGGACACCGGCTTGGTGAGGAAATCATCGGCGCCGGCTTCAAGGCCGCGCACGCGATCGGCGGGACTGTCGAGCGCAGTGACGATGACGACGGGAATGAAATGGGTCGCCGGATTCGACTTCAGCCGGCGGCAGACCTCGAATCCATCCATGTCCGGCATCATGACGTCGAGCAGGATGATGTCGCATTCCGCGCGCGTGCAGATCTCCAGCGCTTCGGTTCCGTTGGACGCGGTCAGCACATCGAAATATTCGGCTGACAAACGGGCTTCCAACAGCCTGACGTTCGCCGGAACGTCATCGACGACGAGGATACGCGCGGACATGGCACCACAACTCCCCTATCCGATAAAGCGTCGGACAGTCTCAATAAATTTGCCGACCGAGATCGGCTTGGACAGATAGGCTTCGCAGCCGCCCTCGCGGATGCGTTCTTCGTCGCCCTTCATGGCGAAGGCGGTGACCGCGACCACCGGAATCGTGCGCAGTTCGGGATCGTCCTTGATCCAGCGCGTGACCTCGAGGCCGGAAACCTGGGGCAGCTGAATATCCATCAGGATGAGGTCGGGGCGCAGCTTGCGGACGAGATCGAGCGCTTCGAAGCCATTGCTGGTGCCCGAAGTCTGATAGCCATGCGCTTCCAACAGATCGCGAAAGAGCTTCATATTGAGCTCGTTGTCCTCCACGATCAGGACGGTTTTGGCCATCCCGTCCCTCCCAGACTTAGGAAACAGGCCCGGCTGCGGCACCTCACGCACCGCGCGCGGAGCGCGTCGAAAATGTGAATTCAAACTAGCGCCAGAATCGCTCTAACCCGTTAACCCGTAGTCCAACTTCCGCAGCGTGGTTTCCGTTGCTTGAACACATGCGGAAGACTCGGGCATGATGGGCCTCTCAATAGAGACCATAAGTTAACGGAAAGGCAAACCGGCGCGTTGAAAAAGCCTGTTCACAACCCCCGGGAAGTCGCTGAAATCGTTGCGATTCAGGCGCTCGGCTTCATTGCCGGCGATCCCGAGCGGCTGGGTCTGTTCCTGGCCGAAACCGGAATCGGTCCGGAGACGCTGCGGAACGCTGCGTCCAATCCTCAATTTCTTGCGAGCGTGCTCGATTTCGTGATGCGCGACGATGCCACCGTGAAGGCGTTCGCCGCAGCCTCCGAACTGCACCCGACTAACATCGCTGCCGCCCACCAGGTGCTGGGCGACCCGAAATGGGAGCGCGACGTGCCGTGACGACGGCAGCGCCAGCTCCCGACGGCCCCCTCAGTTTCTGCCGAGACTGCCTCGGCGATCTCGAAATCAAGGTGAAGCGATGCAGCCATTGCGGTTCGCCGCGGCTGGTGCGTCATCGCACCCTGCCTGCGCTGGCGCTGGCGCATATCGATTGCGACGCGTTCTATGCCACCGTCGAGAAGCGCGACAATCCTGAGATCGCCGACCGTCCCGTCATCATCGGCGGCGGCAAGCGCGGCGTGGTATCGGCTGCCTGCTACATCGCCCGCACCTACGGCGTCCGCTCGGCGATGCCGATGTTCAAGGCGCTGGAACTCTGCCCCGACGCCACCGTGATCCCGCCCGACATGGCGAAATATGTCCGGGTCGGGCGCGAGGTGCGCCAGGCGATGCAGGCGCTGACGCCGCTGGTCGAACCGCTGTCGATCGACGAGGCCTTCCTCGATCTCTCCGGCACCCAGCGCGTCCACGGCATGATCCCGGCCAAGGTGCTCGCCAGATTCGCCCGCGACGTCGAGCGCGATATCGGCATCACGGTGTCGGTCGGGCTGTCCTGCAACAAGTTCCTCGCCAAGATCGCCTCCGACCTCGACAAGCCCAGGGGCTTCGCCGCGCTCGACCAGGACGAAGCGCGCGAGATGCTGGCCAGCAAACCGGTCGGCTTCATCTACGGCGTCGGCCCTGCGACGCAGGAGAAGCTGGTGCAGCGCGGCTTCCGCGTCATCGCCGACCTGCAGCGCGCCGACGAGAATGAGCTGATGAAGCAGTTCGCCAGCGAAGGCCGCAGGCTGTGGCGGCTGGCGCGCGGCATCGACGACCGCAGCGTGGTCCCCGATCGCGGCGCCAAGACGATCTCGAGCGAGACCACCTTCGAGACCGACATCCGCGATTTTGCAATCCTGGAAAAGCTGCTCTGGAAGCTGTCGGAGAAGACCTCGGCGCGGCTGAAGAGCAGCGACCTCTCGGGCTGCACCATCACGCTGAAGCTGAAGACCGCCGACTTCCGCCAGCGCACGCGCTCGCAATCGATCCAGACGCCGACCCAGTTGGCCGCCAAGATCTTTGCGGTGACGCGCGAGATGCTGGCCAAGGAGATCGACGGCACCGCGTTCCGCCTGATGGGCGCCGGCGTCAGCGCGCTCCGCCCGGGCGCGCAGGCCAACGATTCCGACATGCTCGACCGCCGCTCGGCGCACGCCGAACGCGCGATCGACAATCTCCGCAAGAAGTTCGGCAACGCCGCCGTGATCCGGGGCATTGCCTATGAGGGACCGGGAAAGAACGCGGAGGATTAGCTCTCAGTTGACGTCATCCCCGCGCAAAGGCTTCGCCTTTGTCGCTGGAGGTGCGAGCCTTGCGGCGCAATTGCGCCGCTGGGCGGAGCCTCGAAGGATGCGCGGAAAGACTCGGGCCGTCGCCCTTCGAGACGCGCGCGATGCGCGCTCCTCAGGGTGACGGTACCTTCAGCGTCACGATGAGCTCATCAATCCGCGACGGCCACCGCCTCGATCTCGATCAGCCATTCCGGCGCCGCGAGCGCGGTGACGCCGACGAGCGTAGAGGCCGGCGGCTCCATGCCCTCGAAGAACGCCGAGCGCGCCTTGCCGATGATCGGGCGAAGCTCCGGCCTGTAACCGACGACGAAGGTCGTGATCTTGACGATGTTGGAATAACTCGCGCCGGCGGCTTTCAACGCCATGCCGAGATTCTGCATCACCTGCGTCGTCTGCGCGGCGAGATCGCCGGCACCGACCACCCGGCCCTCCTCGTCGACCGACACCTGCCCCGAAATGTAGATCGTGCGCGCGCCCGACGCGACCACGACGTGAGAGTAAGCCGGATTGTGATGCAGGCCGCTGGGGCGCAGATGGTCTGATTTGCTCATGAAGTGCCTCCCTGACACGCGTGTTTTGGGAAGCGTACTCGTGTCGGACGGTTCCGGCCAGAGCGGTCTCAGGCTTGCTCCGCTGTCGTCTCGGCGAAAGCCGGGACGACGCCGAATGGGTAGCTCACTTGCAGGGCTTGGAATCCCTGACGTCGAACTTGTCCAGCGCACCCGAGATCACGAAGTCGTTGTAATCCAGGACCAGCGCGCGGGAGACGCCGTTCTCGTAGAGCTCGAACGACATCGCGTAGACCGGCGTCTGCTCGCCATCCTTGGCGCGCGCGTCGCTGTCGTAGTAGCTCACCGTCACCGGCCAGCGCGTCATGGTCTTCATCGCATCGCTCGCGGTCGACGGATCGGGCGATGACGGCGCGCGGTCGCCGGCGATCGGCCGGCCGATCACGGTCAGCGTATTGTAGACCTTCTCGCCATTGTCTGAGCCGTCATAGACGGTCTGTTCGAGCACCGACTTACCGTCGCGGGCGGCCGCGATGATGTGCTGGATCTGCTCGGTCGGGAACACGATCTTGCCGTCGAGATTGAACGTCTTCTTCACCGGCTGGGTCAGCTTCACGGTGATATGATCGCCCACGCGCTCGGCGATGCCGTCGACCGGCGACGAGTCACTGTCGTTCATCCGCGTATCGATCTTGAAGCGGTAGCTCTTGCCCAACGCGTCCTCCCAGGACGTGGAGCGCAGATCGGACAGCGTCACTTTGCCCTCGCCGCTGTCGAGTTCGGACACCTGGCGGAATTCGGAGGTGTAGCCTTCGCAGGAGCTGCCGGAGAAATTGTACAGGATGCGCCCGCGCGCATCGCTGACCGAATTGGAGCCGCGCGATTTCACGAGGCTCAGATCGTACAGCGCCTGATGCGCCAGAAACGGCCCGCCGGCCGCAGCAGCCGCCCCATGAACCAGACCGGTTCCTGCGGCAACGGCGATCGTGAGCACCAGGGCACGCGACGGATTCCGAAACGGCAAGGTCATGGTTTTTCCTCGAGGAGGCAGGGATTCGCCACAATAGTGACGGTGGTATTGCGCCGCAACTGGGGCAAGTCTGACAAAATAGCAATGTAACAGCGAATTTGCCGTCTTTTCCGGCAGTTCTCCGTGCGATTCCGCACGTCACGGCCGCGCCGCCCCACCTTACCGTCGCTTGCAACCGGCGGCACGATGCGCGAAACAATCGAAACAAACTTGGCCCTGACCGCGTTTCAGGCTTCGTGCAAATCCAATTGAGGGACAAAAATGGCGGGTACCGTCGAACAGAAACTGGCGTCACAGGGCATCACACTTCCGGAGCCGACCTCCCCGGTCGCGAACTATGTCCCCTTCGTCCGCAGCGGAAACCTGTTGTTCGTCTCGGGCCAGGTCTGTTTCAACGCCGAAGGCAAGCTGATCGCCAAGGGCAAGCTCGGCGCCGGCGTCACGCTCGAGCAAGGCGTCGCCGCGGCGCAGGGCTGCGCGATCAACCTCTTGGCGCAGGTCAAGGCCGCGCTCGGCGATCTCGACAAGGTCGTGCGCGTGGTGCGGCTCGGCGGCTTCATCAACTCGGCGCCGGACTTCTTCGACGGACCGAAGGTGCTGAACGGCGCTTCCGACCTGATGGTCGCGGCGTTCGGCGACAAGGGCCGCCATGCCCGCACCACCGTCGGCGTCGCCTCGCTGCCCGCCGACGCCGCGGTCGAGGTCGAAGGCGTGTTCGAAGTCGCCTGATCGATGCGCGCCCCTGATTGGCTGACCAAACGGCCGGTCGCCCATCGCGGCCTGCACGATGCCGCACGCGGCGTCATCGAGAACATGCCGGCCGCGGCCAGTGCCGCGGTCGCCGGCAATTTCGCGATCGAGTGCGATATCCAGCTCGCCGCCGACGGAGAGGCGATGGTGCATCACGACGATGCGCTCGGCCGCCTCACCGAGGGTTCCGGCCTGCTGTCGACCAAGACCGCAGCCGAGCTGAAGGCGGTGACGTTCAAGGGCACCTCCGAGCAGATGATGACACTCGGCGATCTCTGCGCGCTGGTCGCTGGCCGCGTCCCGCTGGTGGTCGAGGTGAAGAGCCATTTCGACGGCGACCGCAAGCTGGTTCGGCGGATGGCCGAGGTGCTGTCGTCCTATTCCGGCCCTGTCGTCGGCATGTCGTTCGATCCCGACCAGGTGCTGGCACTGCGCGAGACCATGCCGAACCTGCCGCGCGGCATCACCGCCCAGCGCACCTATGACGACAGTTCCTGGACCAAGCTGACGCCGGCCCAGCGCGACGGCATGCTGTATCTGCGCCACGGCTTCAAGACCGAGCCGCATTTCGTTGCCTTCTGGGTCAACCAGCTCCCGGCGCCGGCGCCCTGGATCGCCCGCAACGTGTTCGGCTGCCCGCTGCTGGCCTGGACCGTGCGGACGGCGGAACAGCGCGAGCGCGCGACCCGCTACGCCGACCAGATGATCTTTGAGGGATTTGTGCCGGGAACCTGACATGTCGTCGGCAGTCTTGAACTCGTCGCTGCGACGCACGATCTTGTCGGGAGTTGGTCGTCATCGGCGATGGCGGAATGCGGAGCATGATCCGGAAGTGGAGCCAGCTGTTCCGGAAAGATCATGCTCAAAAGAGGCACCGGTCTTCACTCTCGATGGCGTCGTCTGAAATCACCCTAGAGGCTGTGGCTGACATCGGCGGCATTCCGGCCGCCGAATGGGACGCCTGCGCCAATCCGATGGCGGATGCGGACAGCATCCACAACCTCGACACGCTGGCCTCGCCCGGCTCCGCAAGCGGTTGCCAGACGGTCGCAAGTTCGAGCTATAACCCCTTCGTCTCCCACGCCTTTTTCGCCGCCGCAGAGGCCTCCAACTCGGCCTGCCCGCGGACCGGCTGGGGGCCGCGGCATCTGATCGCAAGACTCGATGGCCGGATCGTCGGCGTCGTGCCGTGTTATCTGAAATCGCACTCGCAGGGCGAATACGTGTTCGACCGCGGCTGGGCCGAGGCCTATCACCGCGCCGGCGGCAGCTACTATCCGAAGCTGCAGGTCTCCGTCCCCTTCACGCCCGCGACCGGGCCGCGGCTCCTGATCCGCGATGGTGTCGACCGCGAGGCGATTGGCTCGGCGCTGGCGCGGGGCCTGCGGGCGCTCTGCAGCGCCACTGAAGCCTCCTCCGTGCACGTCACCTTTGCCCGCGAGGACGAGGCAAAATTCCTCGGCGCACACGGCTTCCTGCAGCGAACCGACCAGCAGTTCCACTGGCACAATCAAGGCTACAAGAGCTTCGACGATTTCCTGGGATCGCTGAACTCGCGTCACCGCAAGGGCATCAAGCGCGAACGCCGTGAGGCGGTTACCGCCGGGATCACCATCCACTGGCTGACCGGCTCGGATATTACCGAGGACGCCTGGGACGCGTTCTTCGAGTTCTACATGGAGACCGGCTCGCGCAAATGGGGCCGGCCGTATCTCACCCGAGAATTCTTCTCGCTGATCGGCGAGAGCATGAGCCGGGACGTGCTGCTGGTCATGGCCAAGCGCAACGGCCGCTGGATCGCAGGTGCGATCAACTTCATCGGCTCGGATACGCTGTTCGGCCGCAACTGGGGCGCGATCGAGCACCACCCGTTCCTGCATTTCGAAGTCTGCTACTATCAGGCGATCGATTTCGCGGTTCAGCGCGGGCTCAAGGTGGTCGAAGCCGGCGCGCAGGGCGAGCACAAGCTGGCGCGCGGCTACCTGCCGCAGACCACCTATTCGGCGCATTTCATCGCCGATCCCGGATTGCGCCGGGCGATCGCCGATTACCTTAAGCGCGAGCGCGACTATGTCGCCGAGGTCGGCCGCGAGCTGGCCGAGGCCGGTCCGTTCCGCAAGACCGTCGACGACGACGCTTGACGTTTCAGCCGCGACCGAGACATTAAGGCATGATCCGGAAAAGTGTGACGCGGTTTTCCGAAACGATCATGCCTCAACAAAGAGCTAAATCCGAGGAGCCGCCGCCATGCCCGCCGCCTATGACATCAACAACCCCTTCGCAAAAATCCTGCGCGGCGAGTTTCCCTCCTACAAGGTCTACGAGAACGAGCACGTACTCGCCTTCCTCGACATCATGCCGCGCTCGCCCGGGCATACGCTTGTCATTCCAAAGGCCCCTGCCCGCAACATCCTCGACATCAAGGCGGACGACTACGCCCATGTCGCACGCGCCGCCCACAAGATCGCGGCTGCGGCGATGAAGGCGTTCGAGGCCGACGGCATCACCGTGCAGCAATTCAATGAGCCCGCCGGCGGCCAGGTCGTGTTCCACCTGCACATGCACGTGATGCCGCGCAAGGACGGCGTTGCGCTGCTGCCGCCTGCGAGCCACAAGGAAGACGGCAAGGTGCTGGAGGCGAATGCGGCGAAGCTGATCGCGGCGTTGAAGTAACCGCGCCGCGCATCCCGCCACGTAGCCCGGATGAGCGAAGCGACATCCGGGGCCCGTCTCGCCGTTCTTCCCGGATATCGCTGCGCTCATCCGGACTACAAATCTTACTCCGTCTCGAAATCCCCGGCCTGTGGCGGGGCCAGCGGGGTGAATTCGCAGCGGTCGGGCTTGACGTCGATCAGCGGCGTCTCGTCGAGGCAGTCGAGGCCGCGCACCAGGATGACGTTGCCCTCGACACCGACCAACTTGACGATCGAGGTCCCGATCGGGTTGGGGCGCACCGGCGAGCGCAGCGAGAAGGTGCCGCGGGTGCTGCCGTTGTTTTTCGGGCTCTGCAACACGATGTCGCGGCGCGACTGGTGCAGCCAGTACAGCACTTCGAGGTTCGAATAGAAATCGACGCCCTTGATCGCGGCGACCCAGGGCTCGAAGATCTCGAGCCGGCACACCGGACCGTCATGCCGCCCCTGCCGCGGCGTCGCCAGCCGCGAGGTCCAGGGCGTGCGGATACGGCCGATGAAGACGAGCCCGGCGTCGCGTGCCGTCGGCATATCGACGGCGACCTCGCCCTGGCGCAATTCCATTTCACGTACCATGTGTCAGTCCAACGATATGTTCAGCGCCTTGACCACGCCCGCCCACCGCGCGCGATCGGCACCTACGAATTTGTCGATCTCGGCCTGGCTCTTTACGCGCAGCGGCGGAAAACCGATCCTGACCAGCGAAGCGCGAAACGCCTCATCGTTCAAGGCCCGGTCGAGGCTCGCCTTGATCTTGCCCACGATGTCGTCAGGTACTTTCGACGGCGCTGCAATACCATACCAGACGCTGACCGCATAATCGGGGTAGCCGCTCTCGGCAATCGTCGGCAGATCGGGCAAGTCGGGGATGCGCTCGGTCGAGGTGACGGCGAGTGCGCGCAGCATGCCGGACTTGACCGGCGGCAGCGCGGTGCCGAGCGTGTCGAACATCAGCTGGATGTTGCCCGACAGGAGATCGGTCAGCGCGGGTCCGGCGCCCTTGTAGGGCACGTGGGTCATCTCGACGCCGGCCATCTGCTTGAACATCTCGCCGGCGAGGTGAACGGTGCCGCCGGTGCCGGCCGATCCGAAATTGAGTTTGCCGGGATTCTTCCTGGCGTAGGCGACGAACTCCGCGATCGTCTTTGCCGGGACGGACGGATGCACCTCCATGATCATCGGCGCATCCGTGATCACGGACAGCAGGCGGAAATCCCTGGCGGGATCGTAGGGCAGCTTCTTGTAGAGCAGCGGATTGAGCACGAAGATCGAAGCCGCCGTCACGAACAGCGTGTAGCCGTCGGGATCGGAGCGCGCCACCGCCTCGGCCCCGATCGCGCCCTGCGCGCCCGCCTTGTTCTCGACCACGACCACCTGTTTGAGATCGCGCCCGAGATATTCGCCGACGATGCGGCCGAGCACGTCGGTCGGGCCGCCCGCGGCGTAGGGCACCACGAGCTTGATCGGACGCGTCGGATAATCCGCGGCACGCGCAGGCAGCGCTGCGGTCAGCATGGCAGTCAGAGCCACGATGAAGGCCGATGATGCGCGCCGCTGCATGACGTTCCCCATTATTGTTTTCTTGGAGAACGAGAGTAACGGATAATGCGGTCGCCGCAATCAGCCGAGCCAGTATTTGCCTGACAGCATGACGATTTCGCCCACGATCACGCCGGCGAAGATCGATTTCCTCGCCAGCATGAACGCCACGAAGCCTGCGGCGACGGCGCTGTAGCGCAGCCAGTCCGGCACGCTGGCGAGCGCGCCCGGCGGCTGCACCACGATCTGCGCAATGATACCGGCGAGGATCGCGGTGGCGACCGCCCTCACCCAGACCAGCAGCTCGGAGTTCTCGTCGATGCCGCCGCCGAACCACAGGCCGAGCATGCGCCAGATCTGGTTGGGGATGACGCCGGCCACGAACAGGATCGCGAGCGCGTGCCAGTCGCCGATGAAGCTGCTCATGCGCCCGCCCTCACGATGCCCGCCCTCGCCCGGTGCACGCCATAGGCGATGGTTCCCGCGACGACGCCGCTGACCAGGATGTCGACGCCGCTGTTCAGCATCGCCGCCAGCGGGAACAGCAATAGTCCAAGCACCAGCGCGATGACGTCGGCGAGCTCGCGGCAGTTGCGCGCGGTGGAGAACAGGAAGGCGAGCGGAGTCAGCATCAGCATGCCGGCGGCCAATAGCGGCGTCAGGTTGGCCGCGAGCGTGTAGCCGATCGTGTTCGCGATCAGGCAGACCGACACCAGCCCGCAGCCGAGCCCGTGGATGAAGGCGATCCGCCTGTTGCGCGGCACCTGCGGCAGGAAGCGGAAGCATTCGACCCACAGTGTCACGGCCGTGAGGTGCGCCACCAGGATCAGATGCCGCCGCTTGGTGTCCTCGGTGCGCATCATCGGCAACACCGACACCACCATCGGAAACAGCCTGATCGCGCTGACGGTGACCGCGATGGCCGATTGCAGCACCGTGGCGCCGGAGCCGAGCGTCGTGATGACGATGATCTGCGCGGGGCCAGCCCAGACGAACGCCGTGCTCGCCAGGGTCCAGCCCAGCGAGAAGCCTGAATCATGCGCCAGCGCGCCGATGCCGAGATAGGTCGCGAACAGCACCAGCGTCAGCACGGTGGCGCCGATCGACCGCGCGCCCCACAGGAAGGCGCGGAACGAGGTCTGCCATTGCGGAGAATCGAGCGGAGGAAGCGCCACGGGAAGCCGGATGGTTTTGCAATGTCGGCGGCTTAGGGCGCAGACAACGCAGGGTCAAGCAATGGACGGCGCACGGCGGGTATGCGCCACGGTAGCCCGGATGAAGCGCAGCGCAATCCGGGACAAGCTCTCACCTATTGCAAGAGCGGCCCCGGATTTCGCTTCGCTCCATCCGGGCTACAGCATCACGCCCTGTTCTTCAGCACGAAGCACGCCCCGCCCGCCTTGCGGATGCGGTTGCACAGGCCGTCGGCCTCGGGGCGCGTGTCGGCGCCGATGCGCACCTGGTAGAACATCGCGCTGCCGCGGCTGCGCAGCCGCGAGCCGAGCAGGCTCGGATCCTGATCGCCGATCACGTTCGACAGCCGCTTAATGGCACGGGCATACATCGCAAGCGCCTTGTCGCGGCTGAAGCCGGCGGCGAGCTGCACGCCCCATACCTTGGCCGCCGACAGCGTGATGTGCTGCTCGAGCCCGGCCACGAACGGATTGGGCGCGCGCTTCAACAATGCCATCAGCTCACGGCAGCTCGTGGTCGGCGCACGCTGTGGCATCTTGCCGTTGCGGCCGGCGGCAGCCCAGTCGTCGACGCTCGAGCCGGTGATCGCGGAGACGTAGTTGCGCGTCTCCTGCGGCATGTAGCCGGAGCCGGCGAGCCAGTCCTGGATCCGGCGCGGGCCGGCATTGTAGGCGGCGGCCGCGAGGCCGAGATTGCCGAACTGGTTGCGCAGCTCGCTGAGGAATTCGGCCGACTTCGGCAGCGCCTGCACCGGATCGAGCGGATCAAGCAGCCCGCGCTCGCTGGCCGTGCCCGGCATGAACTGCGCGATGCCCTGCGCGCGCTGGCCACTCCGGGTCACGGGCCCGACCGCGTCGGCCTGGAAACGGCTTTCCTGCCAGATCACACGCGCGAAGAATTCGAGCGGCAAATCGTTCGCCCGCGCCGCCGACTCGATCATCAGGCACATCGCCTCGCGGGTGTCGCTCTCGCGCGCATCGTCTGCGGGCTTGTCGGTCGCGGCTGCGGGCGTCTCGGCAGGTGGCGCGGGCGCGTCTGCCGGAGGTGCGGCAGGTTTCCCGGCTGATGGCGTGGCCTGTTCACCCGGCAGCGGCGCTGGCTGCTCCGCCGGAGCGGCCGCGGGTTTCTCGGCGGGCTTGTCCGCGGGCGGCGTTCCGGGCTGCTCGGCGCCTGGCGACGGCGGCGGAGGTGCGGCAGGCGCGTCGTCCGCGCCGGCCGGCGACACCAGCAACACAAGAATGACCCATGCGGCGCAAAGACCTGGTCGCATCGCAAATCTGTTCCCGTGCGGCGCGGCTTGACACCGCAGGCTCGTGGTCTAGCTATGGACTGAAATCATGGCGCGCAAAAGGGAGCGCAAAATGGCCGCAGCCTCCGACGATCAAACAGGCTTTGCCCCCGACGACGACGCCCCGATCGGCTACATGAAGCGGACCCGCGATTATTACGCGGCGATCGGCTACACCACCCCCTACCGCTGGGCGCACTACACCTCCGCCCCGTTCCAGCCACTGAAGAAACCGCTGAGCCAGTCCCGCGTCGCCATCATCACGACCGCGGCGCCATTCGATCCCGCCCAGGGCGACCAGGGCCCGGGCGCAAAATACAATGGCGGGGCAAAATTCTATTCGGTCTATGACGGCGACACGTCGCAGCCGCACGATTTGCGGATTTCGCACATCGCCTACGACCGCACCCACACCACGGCGACCGACAGCGGCACCTGGTTCCCGCTGGCGCAACTCAAGCGCCTCGCCGCGGAAGGCAAGATCGGCGAGGTCGCGCCGCGCTTCTTCGGCGCACCGACCAACCGCAGCCACCGCGCCACCATCGAGACCGATGCGCCCGAAATCCTCAGGCGCTGCCGCGGCGACGAGGTCGACGCCGCAGTGCTGGTGCCGAACTGCCCGGTCTGCCACCAGACGGTCAGCCTGGTCGCGCGGCATCTCGAAGCCAACGGCATCCCGACCGTCGTGATGGGCTGCGCCAAGGACATCGTCGAGCACGCCGCGGTGCCCCGCTTCCTGTTCTCGGATTTCCCCCTCGGCAATTCCGCCGGCAAGCCGCATGACGAGGCCTCGCAGGCGTTTACGCTGGAACTGGCGCTGCGTGTACTTGAGCAAGCTCCCGGTCCGCAGACCACCGTGCAATCGCCGCTGCGCTGGAGCGAGGACGCGTCGTGGAAGCGCGATTACAGCAATGCCGATGCGCTGAGCGCCGAGGAACTCGCCCGCCTGCGCCGCGAGTTCGACGCGCAGAAGGAAATCGCGAAGGGCCTGCGCGTGGCGTGAGGCTTGGCGTGAAGACCCTTCGCTCACCTCACTAACAGCGTCATCGCCCGGCTCGACCGGGCGATCCAGTATTCCAGAGACACCAGTCGTTCACGGAGAAGCCGCGGCGTACTGGGTCCCCCGGTCAAGCCGGGGGACGACAGCGAGGGCGAAATGCCTACGCGTGCACCGGGGCGGCATCACGTGATGCCCCTTCCTCAGCCCCCGCATAACGACGCGCCAGCGCGGCACAGGTCATCAGCTGGATCTGGTGAAACAGCATCAGCGGCAGCACGATCAGGCCGACCGATTGCCCGGCGAGCAGCACGCTCGCCATCGGCAATCCGCTCGCCAGACTCTTCTTCGAGCCGCAGAACATGATGGCGATGCGGTCGGCGCGGGAGAAGCCGAGCAGCCGGCTGCCGAAATTGGTGATCAGCAGCACGATCGCCAGCAGCAGCGCATCGAGGCCGAGCACGATGGCCATCTGGCTCGCATTCACCTGGTGCCAGATGCCGTGGCTGACGCCATCGCTGAACGCGGTGTAGACGATCAAGAGGATCGAGCCGCGGTCGACCAGGCCAAGCATCGCATGGTGCCGCTCGACCCAGCGGCCGATCAGCGGCCTCGACAATTGTCCCGCCACGAACGGCAGCAGCAGCTGCACGACGATGTCGAGCGCGGCATTACCCGAGAACCCGCCATGGCTGGAGAGCAGCACGCCCGCCAGGAGCGGCGTCGCAACGATGCCGAGCAGATTGGAGGCGGTCGCCGAGCACAGCGCCGCCGACACATTGCCGTGCGCGATCGAGGTGAAGGCGACCGACGACTGTACCGTCGACGGCAGGATGCAAATCAGGATCACGCCCGCCCACAGTGCCGGCGTCAGCAGATGCGGCGCCAGCGCATGGGCTGCGAGCCCGAGCAGCGGGAACAGCGCGAAGGTCGACAGGAAGATCACCAGGTGCAGCCGCCAGTGCCGGGCGCCGACCAGCGCCTCGGTCGTCGACAGCCGGGCGCCGTGCAGGAAGAACAGCAGCGCGATCGCCACCTCGGTGGCATAGCCGCCGATCACGGTGCCCTGCCCGTGCAACGGCAGCAAGGTGGCGAGGCCAACCATACCGACGATGGCGGCGATGTAGGGGTCGACAGGCACAAATGAGCGCAGGCGGCTGATGGTCATGGTGGCTTCCTTTCCTCGACTGGAAGGTGCGCATCCCCGTGCCGATTGTGAACCGCGCTTACCGGTGTTATTATCATTGCGTTACGTAATGACGGATCGCCGCCATGCTCGACCCGACCCAGCTCGAAACCTTCCTCACGGTGGTGCAGACGCAGAATTTCACCGAGGCCGGCCGCCGCCTCGGCCTGAAGCAATCGACCGTGAGCCAGCACATCCGCAAGCTCGAGGCTGCCGCCGGGCGCCGCCTGTTCGTGCGCGACACCCATTCGGTGGTGCTCACCGCCGACGGCGAGGCGATGACGGGTTTTGCGCGCCCGATCCTGGAGGCCAATGCGCGCGCCCACGATTACTTCGCGGGGTCGCAGGTGCGCGGCAAGGTCCGGTTCGGCGCCGCGGAGGATTTTGCCAGTTCGCGCCTGCCCGATTTGCTGCGCGATTTCGTCCGGCGCCATCCGCAGGTCGATCTCGAGCTGACGATCGGCCTCAGCGCCGTGCTGTACCAGCAGCTCGACGCCGGCGAGCTCGATCTCGTACTCGGCAAGCGCCGGCCCGGCGACGCGCTGGGGCAACTGGTTTGGCAGGACCACCTGGTGTGGACCGCCGCGCCGGGCATGCGGCTCGATCCCGGCGAGCCGCTGCCCCTGATCCTCTACGCGCCGCCGAGCGTCAGCCGCAGCGTGGTGCTGGAGGCGATGGAGCGGTTCGGACGGCCCTGGCGCATCGTCTGCTCCAGCGGCAGTTTGAGCGGCCTGCGCGCCGCAGCACTCGCCGGGCTCGGCATCACCCCGCAGGCGCAGGGCCTGATCCCGGATGGACTCGAAGCGATGCCGGCGTCAGGCCTGCCGCCGCTCGGCAGCGTCGAGTTCGTGGTCCGCACCGCCCGCCGGACCAGACGCGGCCCGGCGGTCGAACTGGCGCAGGCCATCACGGAACGCGGCGGCCGGCTGCGGCCTTAGAAGTTTGGCTAGAACGGTCTGACGCCGCGGCCCTTCGGCTCAAGTGCTGCGGTCTCTGGAATACTCATCACCCGCATGCGCATGCGGGTGATGACGCTGAGCAAGCTGTGGGCGCCGGTACGATTTCGGAATAATAGAATAATGCCGCTGATTTGCCCGACGAGTCAAGTTGCCGTGTCGAACGCCCGCGGCCGCTGGCCCCTTTGCATGGGGTTGTTTTCGATATTTTGAATGCAGCTTCGATGCGGCCCCTGCTCGGACCCGGCGCCCCGCGTCAGGCGGATGGCGCCGCCGCGAGTTGCACCGCGTTGAGCATGCCGGTCCGTTCGTGGCAGCCGAGGTACTCGAAGAACTGCTCGTCGGCGGCGGCAACCGTGACCTCGTGATACAGCCTGAGTTTTGCAGCCGGTCCCAACGTCGACAGATACTTCATCGCCGCGCCGAAGATCCTGACATGGGTCGGATGCGACTCCGCCCAGCGCTCCAGCGCCGCGAGACTCTTCCACCAGCTCTGGCCGTAGGACTTTTCCGTCAGTCGTCCATCCGCGTCGACGACGCGCATGTAGCGGTTGGCGTAGCAGCCGATCGGCATGCCATCGTCGCGCAGGAAATCCATGCCCTCACGCAGCACCGGCTCGACATCGTCGAGATACATCTTGCGCTCCGACGCCTCGGTGTCGCTCCAGTCCTGCCCGGAGCGGATCAGGCAGAGATTGTCCTGCGCGACCACGCGGATGCGCGCGCCGTCGCGGATCACGCGCGGCTCGCCGCCGGGCGTCATCGCGTCGGTCTGCGACAGCGGAATGCGGTCGCGCATGCCGCCCCAGTAGGCATGCTCCTGCACCTCCCCGCTCATGCCGTCGGCAAGGACCGCGACGCCCTCGGGCCGGCCGAGCGACGAGAACAACGTCTCGTAGCGCGCAACATGCGGCCGCAGCACTTCGATGAAGCGGCCGACGCCATCGGTGGCGCCACCGCCGGTCCAGGCCGCGCGCGCGCCGGCGAACCAGGCGTCGAAACGCCCGGCATCGTCCCAATAGGCGACCGAGACGACGTTGGTGAAGCCGGCCTGGTCGACATATTGCGCACGATCCCAATGCGTCGGGCCGTTCTCGCCGGCAAAGCGCGTTGCGATCGATGCCAGCGCCTCGGCCACTGCTGCGGTCGGCTCGCCGCGAACCTGCACGCCGAAATAGGCCATGATGACGCGTGCGACCGCGGGCTTGTGGCGCGCGACGAACGAGGGATAAGGCGGCGCGTAATCGTCGGGCACGCGACGATGACGGGAGCGCGCCGTTTGCAGATGGGAAGGAATCGCGGATTCCATGGCAGTCGCCTCCGGTTGGATGTTGCCCTGATACGTTAGCTCGCGGCCGCGTCGACCTCCTCAAGACTGTCGAGCGGCAGCGCGAAGTGCTCGACGCGCTTCGACGGCTTCTTGTTCAGCAGCAGACGCGTGACGTCGGGCCGCGAATAATGCCCGGCCGGATCGGCGGCGTTCTTGGCGACGCCGATCGCGCCGAGATCGATATCGGCGAGCAGCAGCCCTTCCTGATCGGGCGGCAGCTTCTCGGCGAGCGAGCTGCCGTCTGGCCCGTAGATCGCAGCGTGTCCGCCGCCGACATGCAGCAGCGCGTGCTTGTCGTCGCGGTCGCACATCTCATCGATCATCGCCTGCGAGACCGTGGCGCAGGGCGCCAGCACGAAGCACGAGCCTTCAACGGCGTAGACCCGCGAGGCCGCGTTGTTGACCTCCCAGCCGAGCGCCGGCGCGAACGGATCGTACAGCGAGAAGCTCGGCCAGGCCGCGACATGCACCTGCTCGTTCTGGGCGTACATCGCGTATTTCGACAGCGGCTGCAGATGCTCCCAGCAGCACAGCGCGCCGAGGCGGCCGATGCCGGGGCGGTCGTGCACCGCAAGGTCGCTGCCGTCGCCCTCGCCGTAGACGGTGCGCTCGGCATGGGTCGGCCGCAGCTTGCGCCGCTTGGCGATGGTCTCGCCGTCGGGCCCGATCAGCCATTGCGCCAGATAGAGGCTGCCGCCGTCGCGCTCTGACAGGCCCAGCACCGCGGTCATACCGGCCTTCTTCACCGCCAGCCGCAGCTTCTCGGCCTGCGGGCTGTCATAGCTCAGCGAGTTATCGAAATAGCGCTGCACGAAGCCGCGCCCGATCGCCCAGGCCGGCGAGTCCAGCCAGATGTACCAGGGATAACCGGGGATAAAGGCCTCGGGGAACGCGATCAGTTTTGCACCCTTCGCGGCGGCCTCCTCGATCAGCGCAATGCTCTTGGCCACGGAGGCGTCGAGGTCGAGCCAGGCAGGGGCCGCCTGCACCACCGCAACGCGATATTTCGGATGTTCGATGCCCATGATGTCCTCCTCGTGGCCGGCGACGCGGGCCGGTTCGTACTTGATCGGGCCCAGCCGCCTCTGACATCATGCTGCCCCGGGACCGGGAGCGCCGTTCGACCAGGACGGAAGGAAAATTCGACTGCGGAGGAGATTCCCCAGCCGTCCCCGGTACGAAGCTTGCTTTGTTTGCGTGGCCAGCGTTTGCACTCGTGAAGGGAGGAAATCATGCCGGCCCTGTTCACCACGGAAGGCGCGCCCACGCATCGGCGCCTCGCGCTCTGGCGGGACATCGTCTGCGACGTGTTCGTGCAACTCGACTGCAAGTCCGATCTCGGCACCGCCTTCCACGGCGCCATCACCAGCGCGCAACTCGGCGCGGTGAAATGCTCCGTCGTCTCGTCGGGCCGGCAACGGGTGCTGCGCACACCGTCACGGATCGCACGCACCAGCGAGGATTTTGTTCTGTTCGCGCTTGGCCAAAGTGGCGCGGGCGGCGTGGTGCAGGACGGCCGCGAGACCGTGATCCGGCCGGGCGAGTTTGCGTTCTACGACACCACCCGGCCGTACGAACTGCGCTTCGACGACGACTTCACGCAGACCATCTTCCAGGTGCCGCGCGCGATGCTGCACCGGCGCTTTGCCGGCACCCAAGGCCTGACGGCGACCACGTTCACATCGGATCGCCCGGTGCAGCGGCTCGCTTGGCAGTTCATCAGCGGGCTCTCCGAGATCGCCGACAAGCTCGATCCTGATAATGCGATCCGCCTCGCCGATCAGGCCGCCGACCTGCTCGCTATGGCGATCAGCGAGCGGCTCGGCGGCGCGGCGCTACCGGCTTCGACGCACCGCTCCGCCCTGCTCTACCGGCTGAAGGCGCATGTGCTCGCGCATCTGCCGAACCCCGAGCTCAGCCTCAGCGAAACCGCCGCGGCGCTCGGCATCTCGCCGCGCTACGTCAACAGCCTGCTGGCCGACGAGGACACCTCGTTCCAGCGCTTCGTGCTGGCGCAGCGGCTGGAGCGCTGCAAGCGCGACCTCGCCTCACCGGCACACGCGCATCGCCATATCGGCGAGGTCGCGTTCGCCTGGGGCTTTAACGATCTCTCGCATTTCGGCCGCGTATTCCGCGACCATTACGGCCTGTCGCCGCGTGATTGGCGGCAAAGTCGGGTGCCGAACTGACTTTTCGGATCGTTTGCGGCGCAAAATAGCCGGGAATCCTGACCTTCACAGATGCAAACAATTTACACTAACTACAACGGGTTCCGTTCGTACCCTTCTTTTCGCGGGTCCGGACCGGTACAGTCCTGCCATTCATTTAGGAGGATTTCCCATGCAGGACCGGCGCCAGAGCCCACGTGACAAGGTGTTTTACGGTGCGGTTGCGGAGATCAATGAGCGTGGCTCGACGATGGATTGCGTCGTCCGCAACATCAGCGAAGGCGGTGCCTGCGTCGAATTTGGCGATGCCACGCGGCTGCCCGAAGAGATGAATCTCAGCGTCGCGCGCAAGGGCCGCTCGTTCCTGGCGCGCATGATCTGGCGCCAGGCCAACAAGGTCGGCCTCGCGTTCCGGGTCATGACGTCGGATACCCCTGTGAGCGATCTTGACGAGCGGGTCCGCCGCAGCGAGATCAAGAAACGGCAGTTGCAGCGGCGGATCAAGGAACTGCTCGGCCAGGGCTGAGCGTCCTCCCGCAGCTCCCCGGCCGCGTTTGGATCGCGGCCGGCATCTGTCATTTCGGGGGTTGCAAAGGCCAGGTTAATCCAGCATCCGGTAACCCCGCCAATGCTGGAACCAAAGGCCATTTCACGACATGTCGTCCGCGATCATCGAGCATCCCGACGGGCTGCCGCAACCGCAGCGCAATTGGGCCATTCTCACGATCGCGCTCGGCCTCGTGATGGCGGTCGTCGACGGCTCGATCGCCAATGTTGCACTGCCGACCATCGCGCGGGATCTTGACGCCAGCCCCGCGTTCTCGATCTGGATCGTCAACGGCTATCAGCTGGCGATCACGATCTCGCTGCTGCCGCTCGCCTCGCTCGGCGAGATCGTCGGCTATCGCCGGGTCTATCTGGCGGGGCTGCTGCTGTTCACGCTGGCGTCGCTGTTCTGCGCGCTGGCGCATACGCTGCCGCTGCTGACCGTCGCCCGCATCCTGCAGGGGTTCGGCGCGGCCGGAATCCTCAGCGTCAATACTGCGCTGGTCCGCTTCATCTATCCGCATTCGCAGCTCGGCCGCGGCATCGGCGTCAACGCGCTGGTCGTCGCCGTCTCGGCTGCGGTCGGCCCGACCATCGCCTCGTTCATCCTGGCGGTCGGGACCTGGCCGTATCTGTTCGCCATCAATGTCCCGCTCGGCATCGTCACGCTGGCACTGGGCTGGCGCTTCCTGCCGCATACCAGACCCGCGGTCCACGCGTTCGACTGGCAGAGCGCCGCGATGAGCGCCATCGCATTCGGATTTGGCATCAGCGCGATCGACAGCGCCGGCCACGGCGAGGCGCTGTATCTCTGCGCGCTGGAATTCGCGATTGCCGCGGTCGCTTCCCATCTGCTGTACCGGCGGCAACAGAATCTGCCCTCGCCGCTGCTGCCCGTCGACCTCTTGCGGATCCCGATCTTCGCCCTGTCGATCGGCACGTCGATCGCCTCGTTCTGCGGGCAGATGCTGGCCTTCGTCGCGATGCCGTTCTATCTCGAGAACCACTTCGGATATTCGGCGGTGCAGATCGGCCTGCTGATCACGCCGTGGCCGATCGCAGTCGCATTCGCCGCGCCGATCGCGGGCTGGCTGGTCGAGCGTTACCCGGCCGGCCTGCTCGGCGGCATCGGCCTGCTGCTGTTCGCACTGGGTCTGGGCACGCTGGCGTTCATGCCGGCCAATTCGACGCCGATCGGCGTGATCTGGCGGATGGCGCTCGCCGGCGCAGGCTTCGGCCTGTTCCAGACCCCGAACAACCGCACCATGATCGCCGCCGCGCCGCGCGAGCGCTCCGGCGGCGCCAGCGGCATGCTCGGGACCGCGCGCCTGCTCGGACAGACCATCGGTGCCGCCTTGGTGGCGATGCTGCTGGCGCGCTATCCAGCCGACGGCACCAGGATCTCGCTGATGGTCGGCGTCGGCTTTGCCGTCGTGGGCGCTGTGCTGAGCACGCTGCGGCTGTCTTCGGCCGGCAGCCGCGGCGCCGACCAGGTGCGGGTCCATGAGGGCCAGCGCCTGAAGGGCGAGTGACGCTGCGCGGCAGAGCACCTCAGTCGCCCAACAAAAAGGCCGGCTGTTTTCAGCCGGCCCTTTCATTTGGTTGTTCGCTCGCGCCTCAGGCCTTGACCATCGGCCCCTTTGAGGCCGGCCCCTTGGTGCCGCCTCCGCCGCTCCCGCCCTTCGGCGGCTTGCGCTTGCGCGGCGGCAGGTTCTCGGGCTTCGGCGTGACCGGGCCCTCGACATATTCGAAGCCGATCTTGTCCTTGGCGGTCGCCTCGTCCTTGATCAGGACGACGCGGACGTGTCCGCCGCCCTTGAGCTGGCCGAACAGCACCTCATCCGCGAGCGGCTTCTTGATGTGCTCCTGGATGATCCGCGCCATCGGACGCGCGCCCATCTGCTCGTCATAGCCGTGCTCGATCAGCCAGGCTTTGGCGGGCTCGGACAGCTCGATCGTGACGTCGCGGTCGGCGAGTTGCGCCTCAAGCTGCAGCACGAACTTCTCGACCACCATGCCGATCACGTCGGCATTGAGGTGCGCGAAGGAGACGATCGCATCCAGCCGGTTGCGGAACTCGGGCGCGAACTGGCGGTTGATCGCCTCGTGGTCGTCACCTTCCCGCTTCGAGCGGGTGAAGCCGAAGGCCTGCCGCGCGAGGTCGGCCGCGCCCGCGTTCGTGGTCATGATCAGGATCACGTTGCGGAAGTTGACCTGTTTGCCGTTGTGGTCGGTGAGCCGGCCATGATCCATGATCTGCAGCAGCACATTGTACAGATCCGGATGCGCCTTCTCGATCTCGTCGAGCAGCACCACGCAATGCGGATGCTGGTCCACGCCATCGGTGAGCAGGCCGCCCTGGTCGAAGCCGACATAGCCGGGAGGCGCGCCGATCAGGCGCGACACAGTGTGCCGCTCCATGTATTCGGACATGTCAAAGCGGATCAGTTCGACGCCGAGCGAAGCCGCCAGCTGCTTTGCGACCTCGGTCTTGCCGACGCCGGTGGGACCCGAGAACAGATACGAGCCGATCGGCTTTTCCGGCTCGCGCAAGCCGGCTCGCGACAGCTTGATCGACGCAGCCAGCGCCTCGATCGCCTTGTCCTGGCCGAACACCGTGCGCTTCAGGGTCTGCTCGAGATGCTTCAGCACCTCGGCATCGTCCTTCGACACGCTCTTGGGCGGAATCCGCGCCATGGTCGCGATCGTGGTCTCGATCTCCTTGATGCCGATCGTCTTCTTGCGCTTGCTCTCGGCGACCAGCATCTGCGCCGCGCCGGACTCGTCGATCACGTCGATCGCCTTGTCGGGCAGCTTGCGGTCGTGGATGTAGCGCGACGACAGCTGCACCGCCGCCTCGATCGCCTCATTGGTGTATTTCAGCCGATGGTAATCCTCGAAATAGGGCTTCAGGCCCTTGAGGATCGCGATCGCGTCGTCCACCGTCGGCTCGTTGACGTCGATCTTCTGGAACCGCCGCACCAGCGCGCGGTCCTTCTCGAAGTGCTGACGATATTCCTTGTAGGTGGTCGAGCCCATGCAGCGGATCGTGCCCGAAGCCAGCGCCGGCTTCAGCAAATTGGACGCATCCATCGCGCCGCCGGAAGTGGCGCCGGCGCCGATCACGGTGTGGATCTCGTCGATGAACAGGATGGCGTTCGGATGCGCCTCGAGCTCCTTCAGGACCTGCTTCAGCCGCTCCTCGAAATCGCCGCGGTAGCGGGTACCGGCGAGCAGCGTGCCCATGTCGAGCGAGAACACGGTCGCGGCCGCCAGCACTTCCGGCACATCGCTGTCGACGATGCGCTTGGCGAGGCCTTCGGCGATCGCGGTCTTGCCGACGCCGGCTTCGCCGACGAACAGCGGGTTGTTCTTCTGACGGCGGCACAAGACCTGGATCGCACGGTTGATCTCGGCATTGCGGCCGATCACCGGATCGATCTTGCCGTCGCGCGCCTTCTTGTTGAGGTTGACGCAATAGGTGTCGAGCGCCTCGCCCTTCTTCTTGGCGTCCTCGTTGCCCTTGGTCTCGGTTTCCTCGTCGACGCCGCGCACCGGCCGCGCCTCGGAGACGCCGGGCCGCTTGGCGATGCCGTGGCTGATGTAGTTGACGGCGTCGTAGCGCGTCATGTCCTGCTCCTGCAGGAAATACGCGGCATGGCTCTCGCGCTCGGCGAAGATCGCGATCAGGACGTTGGCGCCGGTCACTTCCTCGCGACCGGACGACTGGACGTGAATCACCGCGCGCTGGATCACGCGCTGGAACCCGGCGGTCGGCTTCGCGTCGTCGGCGCCGTCCGTCACCAGGTTTTCGAATTCGGTCTCGAGATAATTGACGAGGCTGGTCCTCAGCTTGTCGAGATCGACGCTGCAGGCCCGCATCACCGCCGCCGCATCCGAGTCATCGATCAGCGACAGCAGAAGGTGTTCGAGCGTCGCGTATTGATGGTGACGCTCGTTCGCGATCGCCAATGCACGATGCAAGGATTGTTCTAGGCTTTGGGAAAAAGTAGGCATTCGCGTCCTCTATGGCCCCCGGCCATCATGATCGCCATTACCGGGTCAGGCAATAACAACCTTCGTGATCGCCATTGATATAGTTACGACGGATCGTGGCGAAAGACCGGTCCCGCGATGATGGTTTTCTTCTAAATTCGGGGCACCGGAACGTTGTCCGGCGGCGCCCCGTGATCATACGGGAACGCCGTTCGCTGCCTTCAAAAACGCGATGCAAGACCCGTTCCGCTTCCCGCGGCAGGTCAATCGTTCCCGCGAACTACTTCTTTTCCATCACACATTGCAGTGGATGCTGATGCTTGCGCGCAAAGTCCATGACTTGCGTCACCTTGGTCTCGGCGATCTCATAGGTAAACACGCCGCACTCACCGATCCCGTGATGATGAACGTGCAGCATGATCTTGGTCGCCGCCTCGGCGTCCTTGTTGAAGAATCGTTCCAGCACGTGAACCACGAACTCCATCGGCGTGTAGTCGTCGTTCAGGATCAGGACGCGATACAGGTTCGGGCGCTTGGTCTTCGGCTTGACCTTGGTGATGACCGAGGTCGATGGGCCGCTGCCCGCTCCATTGCGGTTGTCGTCATTGCTCATTTTCGGCACCGGCGCGGCGGACACCGCGGGCATGGCCGAAACCGGCTCGGAGATCGGGACTGTCAACGTGTATCGCAGCATGGCTCAGGCGTTCGAATTCCCCAGGGGAAACCGGTTGGCGATTGGAAGGTGGTCGCGATTGCCGCAAGACTGATCGCGGAACCCCCAGCAATGCTTTCCAGATTGCCGCTCCCGGTCCGATCCGGCGGCCGGATCGACCTCCCGAATATGGGCCTCACGACGCCCTGCCGCAAGCGCAGACCCGCCGCAGCCCACCGGTCCGATTCCCGGCGCGGCAACCCTCGGAAGGTTAATCATTTCTGCCTGATTTGACAAAGGACTAGGGCATCCAATTTAGCGGGCATTGAGGATAGCGCGTGCTTCTGCCCTGCTTTTGGCCGTCTGGGGGGCCGACCCGCCGGGTTTCAGTTTCCCGATTCACCATCTGTTTAGCCGCGCACGTCGAGATGGCCGCGCAATCCATTTTGACGAGAGCGCCATGCTTGGTTCAGCCATTTCCAATCGCGTCCGCGCGGCCGTCCGCCGGTTTTCCAGGGCAACCGACGGCAATGTCGCGGTGATCTTCACCTTCGCAATCCTGCCGATCCTCGCCTTCGTGGGCGCAGCGGTCGACTATACCCGCGCCAACAACGCCCGCACCGCGATGCAGTCGGCGCTCGATTCCACCGCGCTGATGCTGTCCAAGGATCTGACCATGGGCACCATCACGGCCGCGCAGATCCCGAGCAAGGCGCAGACCTATTTCAACAGCCTCTTCACCAACAAGGACGGCCAGGGCATTGCAATCTCGGCCACCTATACGACCCCGACCTCGAGCGCAGCCGCGACCATTCTCCTGAGCGGGTCCGGCTACATCAACACCTATTTCATGAAGTTTGCCGATCTGTCCGGCGGCAATTTCCAGAAAATGAACTTCGGTACCTCGACCACCACCACCTGGGGCAACGTCAAGATGCGCGTCGCGCTGGCCCTCGACAACACGGGATCGATGAGCCAGAACGGCAAGATTACCGCGCTGCGAAACGCGGTGGCCGGAACCGGCGGCCTGATCGACCAGCTCAGCGCGCTCAGCAAGAACAACGGCGACGTCTACATCTCCGTCATTCCGTTCGCCAAGGTCGTCAACCTCGGCGCCAGCAACTATACGCAGAACTACATCGACTGGACCGACTGGCTCAATCCTCCGACTGCGCAACCCAACAACGGCAGTACCCGGGCAACGCTGCCCATGAACTGGCACGCGGTGGGACCGGGTGCACGATGCCCCTGGACCAACAGCAACGGCGGCTTCACCTGCACGAAGGGCCCGACCAGTTCGTCCAACACGACCTACATCCCCTCGAGCGGGACCTATTCGGGCTACATTTGCCCGAGCGTCGATTACAATTCGCACACGAAGTACAATGGCTGCTGGGTCAGCACGCCAGCCGGCACTGGCGTATTTTGCACCGGCTCGAACTCGTGTGCATGCCCCACCGACTCCACGGGCAATCCTGTGAGTGGCTGCAGTTGCGGCACCAAGAACGGGGTCTATTCGTGCACCGGCAATCTGTATACCCATGACTGGACGCAGCCGGGCCCCAACGACACGGTCGACAACAAGAACCAGCCGCGGGTTACCGCCGTCGTCGGATGGACCAACAACCAATGGACGTCGACCAACCAGACGCCAACCGTGGTGAACAACTGGCAGCAACCCTCCACCAACCCGATCAGCACATGGACAGGCTGCATCACCGACCGCACCCAGCCGAACGATGCGACCGGCGTACTACCGAATACATCCGACGTCACCACGCTGTTTCCAGCCAACGAGTACTATGAAAACAGCACGGCCTATTGCAACAGCAGCGTCTCGACGCCGCTCGAGCCGATCATCCCGCTGAGCTACAACTGGAGCGCGCTCAAGACTGCGGTCAACGCCATGCAGCCGACCGGCGGCACCGACCAATCGGTTGGCCTCGCCTGGGCGTGGCAATCGCTTCTGGTGGGCGGTCCGCTGAACGCGCCGGCGGAGGACTCCAACACCACCTACAACCGCGTCATCATCATTCTTTCCGACGGCCTGAACACCGAGGACCGCTGGCCCGACTATGGCGACGGCAGCAGCCAGGCGTCCGGCAATCCGATCGATGCACGGCAGACCTTGCAGTGCCAGAATCTGCAGAACGCGAGGGATGCCAACGGTGCGCCGCTGTACACGATCTACGCCATCCAGGTGAACACGAGCACGCCCGCCGATCCGACCTCGACCGTCCTGAAGAACTGCGCCAGCAGCCCCGACAAGTTCTACATGCTGACCAGCTCGACCCAGATCCTGACGACGTTCAACACGATCGGAACTGCTCTCAGCAAGCTGCGGCTGGCGAAATAACCGCCCGCTTCAGGCGCAACAAAAAAGCCCGGCCGAAACGGCCGGGCTTTTCGTTTGTCTTGGTCAGTAGCGCTTACTGAGCGGGAGCGAACTTGGAGACCAGGCCCTCGTAGGGCTTGAAGGTCTGCTTGGCGCAGTCGCTGTACAGGCCGGCGATCTTCTGCGATTCCGCGACGAAGGTCTCGTAGGACGAGCGCAGGTACTCGGTTTGCGCCTCGAGCGCCTTGTCCAGCGACTTCACGCCCGACAGCTTCTCGACGAACGACTTGGTGTCCTCAAACGACTTCTTGGCGTAGTCGCCATAGGCGGTGGCGATCGCCTGGACGCCGCTCTGCAGGTTGTTCGCAGACGCAGTGACGGACTCGAAATGCTCTTTGCCGTAGTTCTGAATGTCTTCGATCTTGACCATGGATTGGAATTCCTTTTCCCAGACTTGAAGGCGCAAATTCCCATTGCCGGGAAGCTCCCGGCCCCCTGACAACGATTGGAATATCGCATTGCACAATAGAGTCAATAAATATTGTGCGACGCACAACGATATTTGCCCGAATCCTGAGCATTTGCGATAAACCCCGGGGGGCTACGCAACGGTTGCTTAATCTTTTGGAAACTCGGTCCGCCTAACCTGATTCCTGGACTTTGTTCGCCTTCCGACGGGCAGCCTTGAAAGCTGTTTGTGAACAACACCTTAGCTAGAAGAGCGACCTGAGCCGCCACGAGGGCAGATGGTTCTGCCCGAAGTGGTCTGTTGCGCAGGCAAGGATCGACGGCCGCCGGGCACAATTTCGCCTCACGAGCCAGTGATCTAGATAGAAATTGGGACGGGGAAGTAGATGCTTCGAACAACCTTGGCCTCCTCGCGGGCGCTGCGAGTTGGCGTTCTTGGGCTCGTTACCGTCACGACGGCGATCCTGATCACCAGTGATAGCGCGGAGGCGCGCCGTCACCGGCGCCACGCCGCCCGCCACCACCACAGCGAGGCCGCGCGCGAAAGCTACAGCCCGCAATTCGCGTCGATCATCGTCGACGGCAACACCGGCTCGGTGCTGACGTCGAACAGTCCCGACGGCCTGCGGCACCCCGCCTCGCTCACCAAGATCATGACGCTCTATCTGCTGTTCGAGCGCCTCGATTCCGGAAAGATGAAGCTCGACACCGAGTTGCCGGTTTCCGAGCATGCCTCCGAGCAGGACCCGACCAAGCTCGGCCTGCGACCCGGCCAGACCATCAGGGTCGAAGACGCCATCAAGGGTCTCGTCACCCGCTCCGCCAATGACGCCGCAGTCGTGATCGCCGAGGCGATCGGCGGCAGCGAAGACGACTTCGCCCGGATGATGACCCGTAAGGCCCGCGCGCTCGGCATGAGCCGGACCACCTATCGCAACGCCTCGGGTCTGCCCAACGACGAGCAGATCACCACCGCGCGCGATCAGTCGACGCTCGGTCGCGCTATCCAGGATCGTTTCCCGCGCTACTATCGCTACTTCTCGACCACGGCGTTCAATTTCCGCGGCCACACGATCACCGGTCACAATCGCCTGCTCGGCAGCGTCGAAGGCGTCGACGGCATCAAGACCGGTTACACCCGCGCCTCCGGCTTCAACCTCGTGACCTCGATCCACCGCGGCAATCGCTTCCTGGTCGGCGTGGTGCTCGGCGGCCGCAGCGGCGGCTCCCGCGACGCCATCATGCGCAACCTCCTGGCCGAGAACATCGGCAAGGGCGCGACCACCCGCACGGCCGCCGCGATCACCGAGCGCAACCCGGCCGACGCCAATGTCGAGGTTGCCGATGCCGACAACGCCCGCAGCGCGGACACCGCGCCGGTCGCGGCGTCGGAGCCCGCCGCGGCAGCCGTCGCGGTGCAGGCGCCGCGCCCGGCCAGCAAGCCCTCGCTGATGGCGGCCGTCGCCGCCGCGCTGCCGCCACCCCCGGCGAAGCCTGAGCCGCAGGCCAAGCCCGAGCCGGCCCCGCTGACCTCGGGCGTGATCCAGACCCAGCCGATCGCCGCGATCCCCGGCTCGGCCGAACCGATGAAGCCGGTCAAGGTGAAGACCGTGCAGGTCAAGGCCGGCCCGATCAAGCTTGCCGCCGCCGGCCCGGCACAGTCCGCGCCCCCGATCACCAGCACCATCCCGTCGCGCGGCGAAGTTCCCGAGACCTCCAATGCGATGATGGCGCGGGCCGCCGAGACCTCGAGGCCCGAGATGCCGCCGCAGCCGGCCAATTTCGGCACCGGCAACGGCATCCTCGGCGTGCTGCCGGCCTCGTCCGTCCATGCACCGGCCGCCGCCCCGGCACCGCAGACCGTGGCCTCGATCGAACCGACCCGCAGCCTGCAGGCCGCGCCGCAGACCAGCGTCGTCAAGCCGGGCGCCGCGCATTCCGGCTGGATCATCCAGGTTGGCGCGCTCGAGTCCGAAGGCGAGGCCAACAAGCGCATCGACCTCGCGCGCAGCTCGGCCCGCGGCCTCCTCAGCAAGGCGGACCCGTTCACCGAGGTCGTGGCCAAGGACAATCGCAAGCTCTACCGCGCCCGCTTTGCCGGCCTCGAGCGCGATCAGGCCGAAGCGGCGTGCAAGACGCTGAAGCGCGCCGAGATCTCCTGCATCACCGTTCGCAACTGATCGACAGCAACGGCTGATTTCAAAGGGCCGGCGCCGCAAGCGCCGGCCCTTTTGCTTTGCAGGCCGCCGCGTCAACGACCGGCATTTCCGCGCGCGGCGCGACCATGAAACTTCTCGTCAAGCTTTTACGGTTAAGTTTTCCCGAAAGAACGATCGGCCACGCCGGACAGCGGCGGGCCACACGGGGCATCAATCAGAAACGGAAGGCAGCTCTCGGCTGTGGCGTCAGTAGCGTAGCCGGAGTTAGAGATGCGTGCGAAGCAGAGTATCCTTGGCCTCGTTCACACGGGCAGCGAGATACGTCGAGCCCCCCTGGTCGGGATGGAGTTTCTTCATCAGGGTGCGGTGAGCCCGGCTGATGTCGTCACGCGACGCTCCCGGCTGCAGGCCAAGGATCTGATAGGCCTCCTCGTTCGTCATTTTGCCACTCGTCGCCGCGCGGCCCTGCCCCCCTGCCCGGTCGCCCTGTGCGTCCTGACGCCAGGCGGGAAAGCGGCGGTCCAGATAGCTTTCAAGTAGCGCGACGCTTTCGGCGTCGAAGCTCGGGACCATCGCCAGAAGCTGCGACAGGTCGAACTCGTCGAGCATGCGGCCGGCCTGCGGTCCCGCCACGATCTGGCCCTTGAGCACGCCGCTGTCGTGATCGAGGCTCATGTCGAGATATTGCGAGCGCACCCGCGAGCTTTGTCCCTGATTGCGCGAACCGCCGAACATGCCGCCGAAATTGGGAAAGCCGGTGCTCCCGAACGGCGACCAGCCGAGCAGTCCGGCGCCGAAGATGCCGAGCGGGATTGCGACTGCCAGTTCGCCCCGCACGCCGGTAAAGGCCGCAACGGCAAGCGCGACCACGCCGCCCACGATCTTGATCGCACGCGCAAGCACGGCCGGATTGGCCGCACGAAACATCTGCAGTGCGGAATAAAGGATGACAATTGCGACGACGCCGGCGATCAGGGTTGGCATGCGCGGAATATAGGCGGCCCGGCGGCAAAAAGCATGCGAAGCTTCGTCTCACTGGAGCGTGAAGCGCCCTCGCGTGGCGCCGCCCCCTGCGATTGAGCAGCTTGCGGCAATCGCGCTGGAGGAAGCTTGATGGCGATTGACGGACTGATCAGCCTTCGCAGCCATGTGGGGCCGAAGCAAACCGCCGACCGGCTCAAGGCCGAATTGCAGGCGCGGGGGCTGACCTTGCTCGCCCAGATCGATCATGCCGCGGGCGCCGCCGGCGCCGGCCTTGCGCTCCGTCCGACCGAGCTGTTCGTATTTGGCAACGCGAAGGGCGGCACGCCGTTGATGCAGGCTGCGCAGACGATCGGGATCGATCTGCCGCTCAAGGCTCTGGTCTGGCAGGACGAAGCCGGCGACTGCTGGCTCTCCTACAATGATCCGGCCTGGCTCGCCGAACGGCATTGCGTCGCGGAAGCGACCGGACAGGTCACGGCCAACATGTCGGCGCTGCTCGCCGCGATTGCTAAAGCCGTGACGTCGGGCGGAGCCTGACCCGCTAGGCGGCCTATTTCATCTGGCCGATCAGCCTGGCCGCGCCGCTCGTCGTCTTCGCCAGTTGCAGCAGCGCCTCGCGGCCGCCGGCAGCATAGGCTGCAGCGGCGCGCAGCAGCTCGCGGAGTTGTGCCGCCGCGCCGGGATCGAACCTGCACCATGCGCCGCCGGTCAGCCGCGCGATCTCGCGAAACGTCTGCTCGGCAGTCGCATCCGCGCCCTCCTGGAACATGAAGACCGGCACCTTGAGCAGGCCGAGCTCACCGGCGCTTGCGCACAGCGCGTCGGCGTTCTCCTCCATCGCGTCTCCCACGAACACGAGCGCGCGCACGCCTGCCGCAACCGCCTCGCGGCGGGTCTCCGACAACACCTTGCCGATCTGGGTATTGCCGCCCTGGCAGTCGATCTTGCTCATCAGCCGCGCGAGCTGCGCGCTGTCGGAGATCCAGCCCGACGCGCGACACTCGTTGAAGCCGCGATAGTAGACGAGGCGGATATCGAGGCTGCCGAGCGAGCCGGCCTCGCGGAACATGTCCGCCTGCAGCGTGCACGCCATGTCCCATGTCGGCTGCCGGCTCATCGTGGCGTCGAGCGCGAACACCAGCCTGCCGCGTGCGCCGGCGCGATGCGGCGACATCGCGCGAGCCTTCGCCACGAACGCGGCGATGTCATTGGCGCTCGACGCCGGCACGCCAGGCGAATCGACCGGGCGCACGTCGCTTCCGGATGTCGGTTTGATCGTCTTGCCAGCCATCAGCGCTTGCCTCGTACAGCAAACACTATGTGGGCCGCGGCATCGGATTGGTCAACGTGACGCGCCCGCCGGCCCGGATCGGATCCCGGGCGGCCCTGTCAGTTCGTGACCGACGGAACCTTCTTGGTCTCGGTCTTGGTCAGCGAGAGCGATTTCTTGATCTTCTCGCCGAAGGTCTGAGGCTTTTCGACCGGCACGTAGAGCGAGACGGGACCCGGCTCCAGAATCTTTGGCGGCGCATTCCTGGTGTCGACCGGTGCGACATCGCTGTCGGTGTCGGCCAGGAATTTATCGAGCATTGCCTGGATCGAGTCCTTGGCCTTCTCGGGTCCGGTGTCGCGCATGTCGTTGTGCTGGAAGTTGGTGTTCACGACGGTGATACCGGCCTTTTCGCACTGCTCCTCGTCCGGCACCACGCCGGGATCGGGCTTGAACTGCGAGTCATGCGAGCGGAACGACAGGATCTTGAACTTGCCGTCGGTCATGAACGGCACGCGCAGATTGTCCAGCGTGACGACCTTCTTGATCTCGTCCGGATACTGCTTGGCGAAATACATCGCGATGTCGCCGCCATTGGAATGGCCGACCATCGTCAGCTTGCTGTAGTCCGCGTTCGGCTGACGCTTCTTCATCTCCTCGATCGCGAATTTGATGTTGGTGATGCCGCGCTGATACTGTGGCAGGCGCCCGACATAGAGCTCGCCGACCTTGGTCACCATCGGTCCATCCGACGGCAGGTCGTTCTGAATGCTGATGGTCAGATAGCCGCGCGCCGCGAACACGTTCGCGAGGAAGGAATATTCGGTAAATTTGACGGTATTGCCATGATTGAGGATCGCAACCGGGAGCTTGATCATGCCGGCGTCGGCCTGCATCTCCTTGTCGAAGCGCACGGCGACGTCGACCGCGACCGGCCGCTCATCGCGGGTCGGATCCTTGAACATGAGAGTTTCGTGACGGATCGCCCACTTGCTCGCGGTGAAATACGCACCCGTGATCACTACGGAGAGCGAAAGCAGAACGAGAATTCCACGCTTCATGACGTCCTCGAGGTGCCCGCCTTTACAGGGCGATTTTGGCCGGAGGCTCTTCGGCCTCCTTTTGAGAATATATGTCACAGCGCCGTGACAGGAAGTCCAAATATTGTGGCTTCGGTGGCATAACGTTGTGCGCCGCACCTATAGTTTGTGCAGATGCACACGCCTTACCGCGACGGCTCGTTCTCTCCTCTGTTCGTCAACGTGAGTTCCCAAGGTGGCGTTCAAGCCCTGGATCGCCCTTGGATCCACGTTGAGGAGAAACTGGATTTCGGCTGCTTTGTTCCGGCTTTTTTGGCCCCGGTGTGGCCGAAATCACCGGAAAACCACGGATTTCAACCGATTTCGGTGGAGATGATCAGCTTCAGGCTAGGATCGTCGTTGGCCTGGAAGCTGGCGTACTCAAAATTGAGCCTGCCGCGCCTAGGGTGGCTGAGCACCTTCCGCCCGGCGATGCTGCTGCTGACATCATGGGTTCCCCACCAGGCATCGAACTCGGGACAGCCTTGGCGGAGCCTTGCCAGCAGGTCGACGAAGGCAGGATCGCGCTGATGGCGGCGTCGGGATGCAGGGGACCCGGGGCTCGACCTGCCCTACCCCTGGATCATGCGCGAATGCATCAGCATTGGCGGTGTCTGGACGTATCCGCCGGAGGCGACGTTCGGCCTTGTCAATCTCGCCCGCGCCGGGCTGTTGCGGCTCGATCAATTCGAGGTCACGACCTTCGATCTCGATCATGTCAACGATGCCGTTGCGCATGCCGCCGCCAATGGCGGGCCGAACTAGACCCGAGGCGAGATCCCTTGCAGGACGTCCCTGAAGACGCCGTACTGCAATTGAAACGCTTGCGGGCTGTAGTCCTGATAATATCCCGCGGTCACCACGACAACGAGATCGAGCTCGGGGACGATGCGGATCGACTGCCCGCCTCGCCCGAGCGCGCCAACCCAGTCGACCATACGCCCGTTGAGCCGAGACTGGCCGAGCCACCACAGGTATCCATACGATTGATGCTCCGTGGCCTTGAGTTTCGATTCCGTCGAGGTCTCGATCCATGCCTTTGGGACGATCTGGCGACCGTTCCAGCGGCCGCCTGCGAGGACAAGCTGGCCGATCTTTGCCATGTCGCGCGGTCGCAGGCGCAACCCGCCACCGGCATCGCTATCCCCTTTGACCCGGCTCCATTCGAAGCTGGTAATGCCCAGGGGCTCGAACAACGCGGTGCGCGCAAATTCGTCGAGCGGATGTCCGGTCGCCTTGCGGACGATGGCCGACACCAGCGTAAGCGCGCCGGTATTGTAGAAGAACGCCTGTCCCGGCGGGGCCGTTGCCGAAAGACCGAGGACGTAACGGCACGGATCCGACGCCCGATGCATGCGCACCTCGTCGTTGTCGTCTCCCGTCGCCGGCGTCGCCTCCACCCACGCCAATCCCATCGACATGGTGAGGGCGTGCACGAGCTGGATGCGGTCCTTTTCGGGGGACCGCAGGTCTGACAATTCGGGGAAGAAGCTGAAGATCGGTTCGTTGATGCTGCGGATCAGCCCGCGGTCGATCGCGATCCCGACGGCGAGTGAGGCGACACTCTTCGAGACCGACTTGATGTTGTGCAGCGTATCGGCATTAAACGCGACGTCTTCGACCCGGCTGCCGTAGAAGCGGCCGGGGACCTCGTCGGAACCGCTGAAGTACCGCTCGAACACCAGCTTGCCGCTTCGGACGACCAGCACCGCGTGCACATTGGCGCCCGTTGCGAGCCGGTCAGCCATCCTGCACAGCGCAGCGCGGTCGGCGAACTTGTCCTCAGTGATGGAGGCGACGGACCAGCCATCGTCCCGCGCGACCGGAACACCACAGGCGTCCGACGGGTCCGCATAGGCCGGCAAGGTGGCGAGCGGTGCCAACGCAGCTCCTCCGAGAAGGGACATGAACAGGCGCCGTTCCATTCGATCCTCCGTTCATCGCCTTCGACCGCCGCACCAATCGTTTGGAGATCCTGCCTGATGCCGGGCCGCCACCGGGATTTGCCGGCCTAGCTGCCGATGATGTCGTCGACTTCCAGCGGCTTGTCGACCTGGCTGAACCATTCGGCCCGGTTGGCGGCGCGGCGGCGGCCGCGCTCGTCGAGCGGCAGCTTGAGCTGGCGCAGCAGGCCCATCACCTCCTCGCGGGCGGTGACGTGCCCGAGGCTCGGGCGGGTGCCAAGCGTCGCCTCGTCGATGTCGTCGAGCGCCGTCAGCCCGCGCGGGAAGAATTCGCGGTAGACCACCCGCTCGGCAAAGCCGTCGACCGAACGGAACCCGAGCCGCAGCGACAGCTGCTTCAAGCCGTCGGCGACCAGCTGCTTGTTGCGCGAGCCGAGCATCGACAGCCGGTTGCGCACCACGATCCAGTCGGTCGAGGCGCCGTCGAGCTGGCGGCGCTTGCGTCTGGTGTCGCGCACCATCTCCGCGTAATGGCTCTCGCCGATCACCGCATAGGTCGCGGGATCGACGGTGCCCAGCACGTCGAAATCGAGAAAGCTGTCGTTGATCGGCGTCACCAGCGTGTCGGCCATCGAATGCGCGAGCCGCATCAGGTAGCTGTCCGAGCCCGGGGTATCGATGACGATGAAATCATAGGCACGTTCCACCGCGCTCACCGCGGCCATGAACTGCTGGAATTCGGCGTTCTCGTTCTCCTCGATCTGCATCGTCTCGCCGTACTTGATGCAATAATGCGCGGGGAGTTCGAGATCGAGCCCGGAACGCCGCGCCCAGGCCTGGCGATTGCTGATGTAGCGGGTGAAACTCTGCTGGCGGCAGTCGAGATCGATGCTGGCAACGCGCTGTCCGGCCTTCAGGAGCGCAACGGCGATATGCAGCGCGGTGGTCGACTTGCCCGAACCGCCCTTCTCGTTGCCCAGCACCACGACATGTGCGGAGCCGGATTGACCCTGACTAGCCTGCACCAACATGATTCAATCCCCGCAATGATCTTCAAATCGCGCACGGCTGCGGTCAAGTGAAATGCATCACTGCGACAGGAAATCAATTGCAGCCATCCTTAATGATGAATCGAACGCGCAAGCCGGCTGCGTCGATCGGCGGCACGAGGCCTGCGATCCATGCGCGTGCGAGATCGGGTAATGCTTGCGCGGCGGTTTGCCGATAACGGTTCGGACTTGGTAAGCTCCGCCACCTGCCGAACGCCAAACGTTCCACCTGGATTCCCCCGCCCAGCTTGCCCCACGAGTCGAGATCAGATGCCGAGAAATCCCACCGTTGTCCGTACCGTCCCCGCCCTTCGTCGCGCCGTCGACACCCTGCGCGCCAAGAAGGCGACCATCGCGTTGGTCCCGACCATGGGTGCGCTCCATGACGGCCATGTGTCGCTGGTGCGGCTCGCCAAGCGCCGCGCCAAGCGGGTCGTCGTCTCGATCTTCGTCAATCCGACCCAGTTCGCGCCGACCGAAGATTTCGGTTCGTATCCGCGCACCTGGAAGGAAGACGTCGCCAAGCTCGCCGCCGAAGGCGTCGACCTGATCTGGCACCCCGAGGTGAAGGCGATGTACCCGGACGGCTTCGCCACAAGGATCGTGCCCGAGGGACCGGCCACCGCTGGACTCGAGGATCGCTTCCGGCCGCACTTCTTCGGCGGCGTCGCCACCGTGGTCGGCAAGCTGTTCACCCAAGTCCGGCCCGATGTTGCGATCTTCGGCGAGAAGGACTTTCAGCAGCTTCGGGTCGTGACCCAGATGGCCGCGGACCTCGACCTCGGCGTCAAGGTGATCGGGTCGAAGACGGTGCGCGAACGCGACGGCCTCGCGATGTCCTCGCGCAACGTCTACCTCTCGACGGAGGAACGGCGCGCGGCTCCCGAGCTCAACCGTGTGATGAAGCAAGCGGCAGGCCGCCTGCGCGCCGGCGAGGACGCCGCGACTGCAATGGCCGACGGCGCCGCTGAGATCACCAAGGCCGGCTTCGTGCTGGATTATCTCGAGGTCCGCCACGCCGCCTCGCTGGCGCCGATCGGCTCGCTGAAGGACGGTCCGATGCGGATGCTGGTGGCGGCAAGGATCGGCAGCACGCGCCTGATCGATAACATCGCGGTCTAAGGCGGGGTCCGCACAAGTGTGAAGCGGTTCACGCGCAAACCGGATGCGAGCCTGTAATGAGGGCCCGGCCTCATTTGTGCGGCCGGGTCGTGCTTGCGCCGCGCCCATGACGCATGGATGATCGCCCCCTTCAGAGGCGATCGGAATGATCAGTCATTTCAGGCAAGGCATTGTTCTCGGCATCGCGCTGCTGGCCGCCAGCGCGGCGCATGCGCAGACCCGGCCGCCGGTCGGCGGGGTCATTTCCGCACCCGGCGCGATGATCTTCTACGTCGCGCATGGAGCGCCCGATGCCTGCGGCCCGGGCTGCTCGGAATGGATTGCCGCCGAGGGCTCGGTGCAATGGGACACCTACAAGCGCCTGCTGGCGATCCTCGACCGGCAGGGCGGACGCAAGCTCCCGGTGGTGATCAACATCAAGGGCGATTCCAACCTCAACGTCGCCTCCAGCCTCGGCCGGATCCTGCGCGACCGCGGGGTGGATACCGCGGTCGCGGCGACCGAGGTCGAGGCCTGCAACGGGAAGCCCGACGAGGAATGCTTTGCGCTCAAGCGGCCTGGCGGCCCGCTGGACGCCAAGGAAAAGCTGTCCAGCATTGCCTGCGATCTTGCCTGCGTGCTGGTGCTGTCGGGCGGCGTGCATCGCAGCCTGCCGGCGGGCAGCCGCGTGGTGCTGAGCGGCATGGCGATCCACAACCGGCTCGCGCCGAACGTCTCGGCCGAGCATCGCGAAAGCCTGACCTCGATCTTCACCGACCAGTTCCGGCGCTATCTCGGCGAGATGGGGATCGATCACGAACTGCTCGACGTTGCCGTCAGCAACGCGGGCGGCGGCCGCTATGTCGAGATCCCGGCGTCCGAATGGGGCCGGCTGCATCTCGTGACTCAGTAATTTGCGCCAGCCGCCTTCCGATTGCTCACAGCAATCGGATCGCTCACAGCAATCCGAGGTCGCGCAACTCGCGGCGCATGGGTTCCGGCATCGACGCCACGCTGGCTGCGCTCGACTTGGTGAGATCTGCGGGCGCGGAGTCCGCGGTCAGGTAGCGCCAGCCCTGGAACGGCCGCATCGGCCGCGGCGAGACGGCGATCACCTTGGGCTGCATCACCAGCCGGCAGCGTCCGATGCCGTCCTTATCGCGGAACGGCTCGATCGCGATGATCTTCTCGCGCGCGGCGATCTCGCCACGGATCACCCAATACAGCGAACCGCCGGCGAGGATCTCCTCCTCGCGCTTCGGCGTCATCCGCGTGATGTGGACGTGACGGAGCGGCAGGCCCTTTTTCTTCGCGGTCGCCATCCGTTCGGCGACCCAGCCCTTGAGTTCCTTGACCGAGTCGCAACCGACGGCAAGCTTGATGAGATGAAGCGGCATGCGCCGGATGTAGCGGCCGGCGCGCGCTTTGGAAAGGGAGCGATGTCAGCGGCAGTGGATATCGGGATTTACTGTGCGGAACGGTGCACGGACGGCGGCTCAAGCCGCCGTCGTCACACTCATTCTTGGTTCGCGGCCGCCGGGGCACTCGCCGCGGCAGGTGGCGGCGCTGGCGCTGGCGCCGCAGCCGGCGCGATCTGGACCGGACGCTTCGCTGCGGGCGGCCGCTTCGGGGCTGCGGGCGGTGCGGCGGCGGCGCGCGCGGCCGGCGGCGGTGCCGCAGCAGCCGGCTTCGCCGGTTCGGGCGTCATGATGCTGACCGGCGGTGTCGAGGACGCGCTCGGAAACTCCGCATTGGTCGGCTTGCCGGTGGGCAACGACTGCGGCAGCGCCGCGACCAGGCCGGAGGCGGCCGACGCCTGCGCGCCGCCCGGCGCGTTCCAGGACGCCGCGTAGCGCGTGACCAGGTTCTCGTAGGTCCGCTCGTTCATGTTGTTGATGATCTGATGGTTGTCGCCCAGCGAGCGGAACGCGGGGCACGCGGTCGGCGTGCAGTGGTCTCGCGCCATCAGCGCGTAGGCCACCAGACCGTAGCGGTCGTGCTCGATGGCGCGGCGCAGCGCCTGCAACTCGGTGGTGGAATTGCGCTCCGCGGTGGCGAGGTCGCCGAGCGCGGTCAGGCGCGAAATCTGCGCCGCCGCATAGCTGACCGCCGCCGCAGCCGTATCAGACGAACCGAACAGCACCTTCTCGCAGGCATTGAGCACGGCATCTCCGGCGAGGTCGTCGATGCAGGCCAGCGCCGGCGTGGTTTGGCTGGTGAATTGCGCCGTCCGTGTGTCGGCGGGCGCCGCCTGCCCGCCCGGCCCGAAGCCGCGGATCGTGGCGGCGACCGCAACCGCGATCGACAGCAGCGTGATGACGGTCAGCGCGCCGTTGGCGACGGACTTTTCCGCGCGCAGCAGCGTGACCAGAACGACAATCCCAAAGAAGCCCGCCGCGGCCAGCGTCAGCCACATCGGGAAGGTCGGTGAGCGCCAGATCTGATCCAGCGAGGAAGCCCAATTCATGCGCGATGTCCCTCAACACAGCGTAAGCACAGCCGGCGACGGCGAACGCCGCCATCCCGACGTCCAACCTTCAGCACAATGGGTCTGCGAACAGGGCCTTTTGACGGCGACGGCGCGGAACCCGCTCCAGCCACCGGCTTGCGCACAACGCGTTCAGGACAGCGCGAGCTGACTCTCCTTGGCCACCCGTTCGAAAGCTTCAGTCGAGCTCTTGATGCGATACTGGCAATCGTCACCATCGGTCGGCAGCAGGCGGATCACCTCATAGGTGCCGCTCGCAGCGGGGCGCGCCACGTTGCTGGCCGTGAAATAGACGATCTCGCCAATCGAGTACTTATGCTTCAACGCCCTCTCCATTTTCTTAGAGATTGCTGGCTGAGCTGACAGTCCCGATAGCTCAAGCCGGCATTTTGAGAACCCTGCGGCAACCTAGCACATCGCACCGCCCCAAATCCAGCAAGATTGGGGCATGGCGAAGGTGCGATTTTGCAGGTTTTTCAGGGCGATAGGCAGCAATTTGCGTGCCAGGCGAAAATTGCCCGCCGACCTCGGCTGGAACCCGGTTCCACAGCCTCAGGCGGTATGGGGCAACTTTCCGTTCGGGCTCGCGCCGTCGACCGCAGCCGGAAGTTGCTGGGCCAGCACCTTGGACAGCTGGTCGACCGGAATGTTGAACTTGGCGGCGAGTTGCTTGACGGTGTCGCTGCCCAGCACCTCCTGGAGCTGCTCGGCGGTGATCGGCAGGTTCTGTCCGGTGCCGATCCAGGATTTGACCTGTTCGCCGAGGCCGGCCTGCTCGAGTTTGGCCACGATCGCCGACAAGCCGCCCTGCCCGCCATTGCCCATCACCTGGCCCAGCACGACGGGGATGACGGCCGCCCCGAGCTGGCCAAGCATGCCCTTCAGCTCCGGTGAATTCTCCAGGGAATCGAGAATGCCCATGGTCTAAGTCCTTTCACGACTTGCAAAACCGGTCTTTTGGATTCGACGCCTTAGGCCCCGCGGCGTCAAGCCGCGATCTTTGCTGCCGCTGTCACAATTCGGCAGCGCAGAGCCGGTCAGGCGTCCTCGAATCGCTCGATCCGCAGTGTCTCGGCCAGGCCGTCGCGGGTCCATTGCTGGAACGCCGGAAGCTGCATCATGGCATCGACATAATGCTGCGCCTCGGCCTTCACCGGGATCGCGTAGGTGCGGAAGCGATGCACCACGGGCGCGTACATCGCGTCCGCCCCGGAGAATGCCCCGAACAGGAACGGACCCTGCTTGCCGTAGCGCGCGTGGCAATCGGCCCAGATCTCCTCGATCCGCGTCACATTGGCCCGCGCATCGTCCGACAGCGCGACGGCGCGGATCGGCCGGTGCAGGTTCATGCCGCATTCGCTGCGCAGCGGCACGAAGCCGGAGTGCATCTCCGCCGAGATCGCGCGGGCATGCGCGCGCGCGGCGCGATCCGACGGCCACAGCTTCGCCTCGGGAAACTTCTCGGCGAGATATTCGATGATCGCCAGCGAATCCCACACCGTGACGTCGCCGTCGATCAGCGTCGGCACCTTGCCCGCCTTGCTGAAAGAGAGGATGCGGTCCTTGTCGGCCTGGTCGGTGTAGAGCGGAACGAAGATTTCCTCGAACGGGATGTCGTTGGCGCGCAGCGCCAGCCAGGGCCGCATCGACCATGACGAATAGTTCTTGTTGCCGATGACGAGCTTGAGCATGTCTGTGAATCCTGTTGCCACGTCAGTTTGCCATAGTGCATTGCACGCGTTCAACCTGTACATGACGCAGGATGCAGCGCGGCACGGACCTGCCGCCGAGCATTGACGAAGGAAGGCACCAATGACCGGCTACTGGGTCGATATCCTGGCCGTCGGCTTCTTCGCGCTGGAATGGCTGGTCTACGCCATCACGCTGGAGCACACCGCCTACGGACGCGACAGCCTGTCGGCGCGGATGCATGTCTATCGCGAGATCTGGGTGCGGAATCTGCTCAACCGCGATGCGCGGATGGTCGACATGCAGATCATGGCCAGCCTGCAGAACGGCACTGCGTTCTTTGCCTCCACCAGCCTGATCGCGATCGGCGGCGCGCTGGCGCTGCTGCGCGCGACCAGTGACGCGCTCGCGGTGCTCGGCGCGCTGCCGGTCGACCTGACGCCCTCGCCCGCGCTGTGGGAGATCAAGTGCATCGGACTGATCCTGATCTTCATCTACACCTTCTTCAAATTCGCCTGGGCCTATCGCCTGTTCAACTATGTTGCGATCCTGTTCGGCGCGATGCCGCCGGCCGGCCAGCGCGATACGCCGGAGGCCGAGGCCCATGTGATCCGCACCACGCGGCTGTTCGAGACCGCGGGCCGGCACTTCAACCGCGGCCAGCGCGCGTTCTTCTTCGCGCTCGCCTATCTCGGCTGGTTCGTCAGCCCCTGGGTGCTGTTCGCCACCACCGCCGCGGTCGTCATCGTGATCTGGCGCCGGCAGTTCGCCTCGAATGCCTGGCAGGCGATGGGAAGCTGAAAGTTTGATCGAGCAACATGCGCGACACTCTCGCTCCCTCTCCCCGTTCTTACGGGGAGAGAGTTGGGGTGAGGGGCTGTTTCCGCATCGACCGAGACGGACTCGCGGAGACTCCCCCTCACCCGGATTGCATCTGGCGATGCAATCCGGCTTCTCCCCGCACGCGTGGCGAGGCGTAGTTCGCCGCTCGTCCCTGCCCTACGACGCAAAATCGCGCGGGGTGAAATCGAGGTCGAGCACCTTCCATTCGCCGTAGCGATCCCGCGGCAGCATCGCATAGGGCTGGCAGGCCTGCAGCGCCTCGGTCGCGCTCTTGAGCAGCAGCGGCCCCTTTTCCGATGCGGTGGCTTCGATCAGCAACGGCGCCGCGCCGAGCTTGCCGTCCGGCTTCATGAACACCCTGAGCTTGATCCTGACGTCATCGCCGGTGCTCAGCGTCGCCGGGAGCTTCATGCAGCTCTTCAGATGACGGCGGAACTCGGCGACCACGCTGGAGCCGACGTCGGCCTGCTCGGTGGCCGCGGCGTCGAAATTGTCCTTGCCGGGACCGGGGCCGTGCGGCGCGTCGGCCGGCGGCTTGATGGAGATGTCGGGCGGCAAACCGAGCATGACATTGTATTTGACGGACAGGTCCGGCTCGGGCTGCACGTAGGCGGGTGGCGACGGCGTCGCTGATTGCTGCGCCATTGGCTGAGGCATCGGCGGCGTCTGGGGTGCCGGCATCTGCGGCGCCGGCTGCGGCTCGACCGCGGCATGCTGCGGAGCCGGGCTGGGTTTGGGCGCCGGCGGCGTCGCCTGCTTCTGCGGCGGTTGCTGTTGGGCCTGCTGCGGCTGTGCTGCGGGCGCTTGCGCCGGTGGTTCGGACTTGGCGGTGTCGACCGGCTTGTCGAGCGATGGCAATTGCAGCTCGGGCGTCGGCGACGGGCTCGGCACCGGATCGGGCTTGACCTCGCTCTTGATCTCCCTCCTGGCGACCTCCTGCGGCGTCACGATCTCGACCGGCACCGTGTCAGCGGCGACCGGATCGAACTGATGCACCTCCGAATACAGGAAAATCAGCGCGAGCAGCATCAGGTGCACGAACACCGATGCCATCAGATCCGCGTTTGGCCGAAACTTCATCCCACTCGATCACGTCGTGATGTCTCCCCGCTCGGCACCATAGCGGGCAATCAGGACCGGCCTCAATCCCATTCTGATCTGAACGGCGGATCCCGGTCGGGAGCCACCGCCGACCGTCGGCGCTCCGCCACGATTCGTGCCATCATCCGGCGGTCTCCACCTCGCTTTGAAATTTACCGGACAGCCGGCGGGAAGTGACGGTGGTGATCGTCATCGCAATGTCTCAGTAGCACGCGCGGTTGCGTGACCTGCAAGGACGATTTTGGTTACCCTGGGTAGCCGCGCCCTTTTTGGCTTTGGCGCCCGGTGGATTCTGCTGCGCCACCGCTTCGGCAATGAAAAGCGGCGTCGCTACAGCACCCACGAAGAGAATACTCAAGAGAACGACAATAATTTTCATCGAAACCTCCCTTGAAAATGTCGGCCGGGAAAATGGAAAGAGAGAGATCGGCCGCTGCAAGGCGAACGGAAACGGGTTTCGAAGTCAAGCTATTTTGGAACCGGGGGAATGCAACTGGGGTCATAACCAGCCAGGCGATGCAGGCAAGCAGCCATGCGCATTCGGCCAATCATCGCGCGACGGCGCTCCCCATCGCCGAAATCGTGCGCATGTCCTCGTCCGACAGCTCGAAATCGAATATGTTCAAATTTTCCTGGAGCCGCTCGAGCTTCGAGGTGCGCGGAATCGCCGAGACATTCTGCTGCACCAGCCAGCGCAGGCAGACCTGGGCAGCCGTCTTGCGATAACGGTCGCCGATCCGCGCCAGCGCGCGGTCGCCCTTGACGCGTCCCTTCGCGATCGGGCTGTAGGCGACGAACGCCATGCCATGGCGCGCACAGGCTTCGATCACATCGGCCTGGTTCAGATAAGGATGGTACTCGACCTGATCGCAGGCGAGCGGCTCGGGGCACGCCGCCACCGCCTCCTCGATCAGCGCCACGTTGAAGTTCGAGACCCCGATATGCCGCGCCAGTCCTGCCTGCTTGACCCGCGCCAGCGCGCCAAGAGTCTCGGCAAGCGGCACGTGCGGATTCGGCCAGTGCAAGAGCAACAGATCGACCTCGGTCAGACGCAACCGCGCCAGGCTCTCTTTGGCCGAACGTTCGAGATCCTTCGCCATGAAATGCGTGGTCCAGACCTTGGTGGTCAGGAACACATCGTCGCGCTTGATACCGGAGGCGCGCAGCCCCTCGCCGACCTCGCGCTCATTGTCATAGATCTGGGCGGTGTCGATGTGCCGGTAGCCGAGCCGCAGCGCCTGCTCGACGATACGGGCGCAGGTCCGCCCGCGCAGCTCCCAGGTGCCGAGCCCGATCGCGGGAATTTTGGCGCCGTTGCCTTCGACGACATTCATGCGCCCATTATGCGCGCATGACGCGGACCTGCCAACTCACGCATGGGTTCCGCGATAAGCCGTCGCGACCGCTCACTGCTCCGTCCGGTAACCGTCGGTCAGCGTCTTCAGGAAGGCGATGATGTCGGCTTCGTCCTGCGCGGTCATCGCAGGTGTGTCGCCGAGATGGCGCTCGAACGGCGGATCGGCGACGTCGACATTGCCGTGATGCTTTTCCGGCAGATCGTCGTATTTCCGCACGGTACCGTCGGCCGCACGCGGGTAGACCTTCTCCGGATTGGTATCGCGGAAGTTATAGAAATCGAGCACCTGCTCGAGGCTCGCGAAGACGCCGTTGTGGAAGAACACGCGGCGGGTTGCGGTGTTGCGCAGGGTCGGCGTCAGAAACATCCCGCAATATTGTGTCTGCTCGGCAATATCGGTGCGATACGGGCCGCAGACCCCGAGATCGAAATAGTTGGGATCGCGATTGCTGGCGAGTGCGGAGTTGCGTGGCGCGCCAAGCGCCTCATACTGATGGTCAGTGAACAGCGGCGGCAGGCCGTCGCGGGTCGGCGACGACGTATGGCAGCCGGCGCAATTGGCCTTGTCCGGATCGTTGAACAGTTGCAAGCCGCGCAACTCGCTCTCGCTCAGCCGCGCCTTGCCTTCCAGCCAGTAGTCGAACTTGCTGCTGTAGGGATGGAAGCTCGGTTCTTCCACCTGATAGCGCGCGACCGCGAACATCGCCTCCGCGACCAGCAGCCGCGTATTGTCGAAGACCTGAGCGCCGAACAGTTCGGCAAAGCGCGGCGCATAGCTCGCCTGGCGCAGCTTCTGCGCCACCACCTCGATGCTGCCGCCGTCCATCTCATTGGGATCGAGCAGCGGGAAGATCGCCTGGTCCTGCAGCGTATCGGCGCGGCCATCCCAGAACAGTCCGCCCTGCGGCACGATGTTGACCGCCGACGCCGCGGTCCCGGTCGCGACCTTTTTCGCACGCGCAGCCTGCTGGCCTGCCGCGGCCAGTTGCGCGAAGTCGACAAGATTGTCGTCCTCGTCCTTCTCGGGTCCGATGCTGAAATTCGGCTGGCGTTCCAGATAGGTCAGGCCGGGAACGGCGCGCGTCCCCTGCCGCGATTGCGCCGGCCCGCCGAACATGACCGCCGCATCGTTGGGCGGACCGTAGGCGTGGTCCGGACTGTGGCAGGAGGCGCAGGACATTGCGCCCGACGATGACAGCGACGTGTCGAAGAAGACCTTCTGGCCGAGCTGCGCCATGCCGGACAACGGGGCGATCGGCGGACGCCTGAGCTGCACCGGATTCGGATTCGTCCCCGGAAGTCCTTGCGTCTCGGCTGCCGCAACGGCGCCGGCCATGCAGAGCAGGCCGGCGCCGAGAAGCCACAACATGCGGCCGTTCATATGACGTCCAGTGATCCCAGAGCGTTAGTGATGGTGATGATCGTCAGGCGGGCTGACGATGACCGTACCGGCCGTCGGATCGAGGAACAGCTTGTTCTGCCGATCGTCGCCGTCGTGGTCGTGATCGTGGCCATGATCGAAATCGAACATGTCCGTGATCGATTCGACGCTGTCGTCGAACGAACCGCCGCCGAGACGCTGGCCGTGCAGCCAGTTGTCTTCGATGAAGCGCACGACGGACGCCTGCGAGATGCGCGTGTGGCTGACGAAGTTCTTCTTGGCGTAAGGCGAGATCAGCAGGAACGGGATCCGCGTGCCGGGACCGCAGCGGCCGTTCACCGGCTGACCGTTCAGGCCCTTCGGCTGCGTCTGCTTGCCGATACCGCGGCCGCACTGGCCAGGACCGTTGACCTGGTCGGCGGTCGGATCATACGAGGCGCTGATCGGCGCAATGTACTGGTGGTCATACCAGCCGTCGGAGTCGTCATAGGTGATGATGACCGCGGTCTCGCGCCACTCCTTCTGCCTCTGCAGGAAGTTGATCAGCTCGACATTGCCCACCTGCTCGTCGAGCGGATCGGAGTTGCCGGGATGACCGTCCTGATAGGCCGGCATCTTGATGTAGGAGACGGCCGGGAAGTTGCCGGCCTTCACCGAGGCGTAGAAGTCCTCGAGATCGTAGGCGTGATTGGCGGGATCGAGCGTCTTGCTGCCGGGAACGTAGGTGTGGCCCACGGCGTTCACCGAGCTCGGCCGCGCATGGGTCGGGTTGGCGGTCGACTTGTAGTACTGGAACCAGGCATGGTGCGGGATGTAATCCACGATGGTGCCGTTGACGTTGCTCGAGAAGGTGCTGCGGGCGCAGTTGGTGGTACCGTTGCTGTTCTTGAGCGTCAGGTCGAAGCCGCCCATGAAGCTGCCCCAGCTGATGTGCTCGGCGTTGAGCAGGTCGCCGATGTTCTTGCTGGTCATCAGGACCTGGCTGGTCGTGCTCGAGCAGGCGTCGTAGGCAGGGTCGGTATCACCGATCAGCGTCAGGCCGCCCTGGCCGTCGGAGATCGACGATGACGTGCCGACGATGTTCTGCGCACCGTTGGTCTGGCCGGCAACCACCTCGAGCGCGCCGGGCGTCGACGGACCGAAGGTGTCGGTCCAGCTGTTGTCGCTCATCGCGAAGTTCTGCGCGTAATTCCAGAACGCGGTGACGGTGTTGCCATCGAAATACCCCATCACCTGCCCGTTGGTGCCGAAGGCGCCGACGCCGCCGGCGGTGCCGCGACCGGTGAATTTCGGAAACAGGTCTTCCTTGCCGTTGTCGACCGCCTGCTGCTCGGGCGTGTAGGCGTGGTTCTGCGAGCGCGTGTTGGCCTGCGTGCGATCGAGCCGGAACGGATTCGTCGCGCCGGTGCCGTTGGCCGGATTGGTGTTCGGGTTGTTGGTCAGCAGATTGGCGTTGGCGAGGTTGTTGACCTTCGGCGTATGCGGCTTCGCCGTGAACGGAATCGAGCCGGTCGGGTTGGCCGCATTCGGGTAGGTTGCGAAATAGTGATCGAACGAGCGGTTCTCGTTGAAGATCACGACGAGATGCTTGATCGGCGTTGCCGTGTGAATGTCGTGCGGAGGACGATGATCGTGATCTCTATCATCGTCGTGAGCGGCGGCGCTGCACACCACTGCAGCAGCAGCGACCAGACAGACTCCGACCGTCGAAAGGAATTTCGCCTTCACTTCTTGCCCCATTTTTAAGGATTTATGACGTCGACATGCGACACATTAGCCAGCGCGCGTAACAGCTCTGTGTCGGTTTTGCGATTGACGCGTCATCGCGATGTGATCGTCATGCGTTCGATGTCACGCGGCGGTTGCGGCACGCGCGAACGAATATCGCATCGATGTCATCGAATCGGTCGCGAACTCAGTGACGCCGGCACGCGCGTCATGTTGAGACCTACTTCCGCGCGTACGACGTGTTCATGTACGCACGATCCGGGACGATTCCTGTAGTCGTACAATTCAACGCGACGTATTGGGCCGAGCCAGCTAGTCCTTCATCCCGGTGATCGAGGCGCTCACCGCTCTGGGATCGCGCTGCGGCCAGCGGCCGCGTTCGACCTGCGACAGGAAATCGCCGACGATCCGGTTGTATTCGTCGGGCTCCTCGATGTTGATGGCGTGGCCGCAGTTCGGCATGACGGCGAGCGCGGCGGATGGAATGCTCTGCTTCATCAGGATGCCCGGCAGCAGGCACGGCCAATCCTCGTCGCCGGTGATGATCAGCGTCGGCACCGTGATTTGCTTCATCTCGTCGACCAGCGTGTAGAGCGAGGGACGCTCCTTCTGCACGCCCTGCTGGGTGTTGGCCGATCCCACCGCCGAATGCTCGGCCAGCATGGCCTTGAATTCGGCGTGGCCGCGCGGATCCTTGTTCTCGTACTGCACGCGTGTCGGGCCGTAGGCGTAGCGCTCGGCGAAGGCCGGCATGCCGTCCTTGCGGATCATGGCCGCGATCACGTCGGCTTCGGCGCGAAACGTCTCGCGCTTGTCGAGCTCCGCACCATAACCGCAGCCGCCGATGCACAGCGACAGCGCCCGCGACGGGTGACGCAGTCCGAAGTGCAAGGTCGCGAAGCCGCCCATCGAGAGGCCGATGATATGCGCCTTCGGCGCGCCGACGTGATCGAGCACAGCAAGAATATCGTCGGCGGCGCGCGCCTGTGAGTAGGACGAGACCTGCTCGGGCACGTCAGACGGCGGAAAGCCGCGCGCATTATAGGCGATGGTGCGGAAGCGCTTGCCGAAATGCCGCATCTGCGGCTCGTAGCTGCGCAGGTCGCCGGCGAACTCGTGGACCAGGATCACCGGATGGCCGGATCCGGTCTCCTCGAAATAGAGCCGCACGCCGTCATCTGTTGTCGCGTAGGGCATGGTGGTCTCCTGCCTTCTTGTTTCGCGGATTACTTCCTTCGCGTGTTACGGGATGGTCGCTCCCGCCGGAGGTTTGGCGCGCGGCAAGTATGTGCCGTGCTGCTTGCTGCCGACGAGGGTGCCGTCGTCGACGACCACCTTGCCGCGGACCATGGTCAGCACCGGCCAGCCGGTGACCTCGAGCCCTTCATAGGGCGTGTAGTCGGAGCCGTCATGGATCAGCTCGTGGCGGATCGTCACCTTGCGCTTGGGGTCCCACAGCGCGATGTCGGCATCGGAGCCGACCGCGATCGTGCCCTTGCGCGGATAGAGGCCGTAGATCTTGGCGTGATTGGTGGCGCTGAAGGCGACGAAGCTGTTGAGGTCGATGCGCCCCTTCACCACGCCCTCGGAGAACAGGATCGGCAGCCGCGTCGCCACCCCCGGGATGCCGTTCGGCACCCAGCGGAAGCTGGTACGCCCCTTGGGCGCGAGCTTTCCTTGCGGGTCGTCGTAGCGGAACGGACAATGGTCCGACGAGAACACCGAGAACACTTTCTGCTGCAAGCCTTCCCAGCACGCCTGCTGGCTGGCGACATCGCGCGGTGGCGGCGAGCAGACGTACTTTGCGCCTTCCATGTTGAGCTGGTCGAGATCCTTCTCGGTCAGGACAAGGTATTGCGGACAGGTTTCGCCCATCACCCGCAAGCCCCGCTGCTGCGCGCGCCGGATCTCGTCCATCGCCTCGCGGTTCGAGACATGCACGATCATGATCGGCACGTCGACCAGCTCGGACAGCGAGATCGCGCGATGGGTGGCCTCGCGCTCGACCGGGATCGGCCGCGAGGTGGCGTGGAAGCGCGGCGCGGTGTTGCCGGCGCGTTCGAGCCGGTCGGTCAGGAAGCGGATGGCGTCGAAGTTTTCCGCATGCACCATCAGCATCGCGCCGGTCTCGCGCGCGACCGACATGGTCTCGAGCAGCTCGCGATCCGACAGCGCCAGCCCCTCATAGGTCATGAAGACCTTGAGCGAGGTATAGCCGTCCTCGACCAGCGCCGGCAGCTCCTGGCCCAGCACGTGCTCGGTCGGATCGGTGACGATCAGATGGAAGGCGACGTCGACATGACATTCGCCTTCGGCCAGCGAATGGTAATGCTTGAGCGCCTCGCGCAGCGTCTGGCCCTTCTCCTGCAGGCAGAACGGCAGCACGGTGGTGTTGCCGCCGAACGCCGCCGAGCGGGTGCCGCTGGCAAAGCCGTCGGCCATCACGATGCCGTCGCCCGATGGCTGGGCGAAATGGACATGGCTGTCGATGCCGCCGGGCAGCACCAGCCGGTCGGTGGCGTCGATGATCGTGGCCGCATCGCCGAGATCGCGGCCGAGCGCCGTGATCTTGCCGTCACGGATTCCGACATCGCAGGCAAAGGTGTCGGCAGCGGTGACGACGGTGCCGCCGCGGATGATGGTGTCGAAGGACATCAGTCTGTCCCCTCTTTTGGTGAGCGATGTTCGATGATGACAGCAAGCGGCTCGGCCAGCCCGAGCGTTGGTTTCGGATCAGGCCGCCGGAAGGTGCCGGCGACCGCCTTGCGCGGCTTGAGCACGGCAAGCGTCTCCGCCTGGCGCACGGCGGCCGCGACCGGATCGACCACGGGCACCGGAATGCGGTCGCGGACCTTTGCGGCAAGGCCCGCGAGCGGCGCGCCTGACAGAATGACGACGTCGGCGCCGTCCTGTTCGACCGCCCGGTTGGCGAGCGCGACCAGCAGCTCTTCCTTCTCGGCCTGCACGTCGGAGATCGACTGGAAGCTACCATCGAGCGTGCGGATGCCGGCGCAGCGCGCAGTGAGCCCGTGCATGGCGACGCATTCCTCGTACCAGGGCGCCAGCGCGCCGGCGAAGGTCACAATGGAAAACCGCCGGCCGAGCATACAGGCGGTGAGCATCGCAGCCTCGGCCAATCCCACCACCGGAAACGCGAACAGCTCGCGCGCGCCGAACAGTCCGGGATCGCCGAACGCGGCGATGATGGCGGCATCGATGCCGCCGCCGGCCTCGGCCAGCATCTCCAGCGCGATCGCACCGCCGATCTGCGCCTCGGCACGAGTCGCGATATACGGCACGCCGCGCGCGGCGGTCGTGGGCACAAGCTCGGTGCCGGCTGAAGCCACCTTGCTGCCGGCAGCATGGAGCAGATCGGTCACTGCCGCCGTCGTGTTGGGATTGAGCAGCAGGATCTTCATGGCGCAACGTTCCTCGTCTTGCGACCGCGCGGCTTTGTGGGAGTATCCGGCACCGCGGCGTCATCCGCCTCGTTGTTCAGTGCCTTGCCATCCAGCGTCTCGGCGACGATCTCGCCGGTGCGGCGCACATGGTGAGCCAGGATCTGCCCGGCCCGCGCCGCATCGCGGCGCCTGAGCGCGGCCAGGATCTCCTGGTGCTCGCGCACCGACTCATCCCAGCGCCCGAGCACCGAGAGCGCGAAGAAGCGCGCCCGCTCGGCCCGCGCCAGCAGCGCCTCGTGCGTCGCCTTCAGCACCGCGTTGCGCGCGAAGCCGACGATCGCCGAATGGATCTGCTGGTTGGCCTGGAAGTAGTCGCGCAGCTCGCCACGGCCGTGATGCCATTCGATCTTGTCCTGCAGCGCATCGAGCCGTTCGAAGTCGGCGTCCTCCATGCGCAGCGCGGCGAGCTCCGCGGCGCAGCGCTCGATGCCGGAGACGGCCTCAAACAATTCGGTCAGCTCGGCGCGGCGGAACGGCGTCACCACCGCGCTGTGGTTAAGCCGCAGCTCGACCAGACCTTCGTTCGCCAATTGCTTCAGCGCCTCGCGCAGCGGGGTCCGCGAAACGCCGAGCGCGTCGGACAGGTCCGCCTCCCCCAGCGACTGTCCCGGCGCCAGCTCGCCGCGCACGATCATGGTGCGCAGCCGCGCAGCCGCCTGCTCGTGCAGTCCGACCCGCGGCACGCGCAGGCGGCGCCGTTGCTGCGCCGTGATCACCCGCTTCGGTTCCTTGCTCCGTCTGGTCGGCTTGGCTTCAATCTTGGCTTCAGTCACCGCACGCCCTTATCGTCATGATCGGAGATCGCGGTCGCTGCGCGCAGATCGGGGTTGGTGAACAGGCTGCCCCAGCCGCGCACGCGCGACGGATCGCAGCCCACAGCTGTGAGGCACGCCCATAGCGTCACCGCGATCGAATCCAGCACCGGCACGCCAAAACCGCGCTCCAGCCGTTCGGCGGCGCCGGCGCCGCGCATGTTGGTGCAGAGCACGACGGCGACATCGCAGCCTTCGTGCACCACTTCCTCGATCAGGTCCGCGACCTTGGCCTCGCTGACCTCGGCAAAAGAGAAATTGTCCTGCAGCGACAGATGCCGCTCGGCAAAACAATGCAGCCCCGCCGAATTCCAGTTGGCGATGATCCTGTCCTGCACATCCCTGCGATACGGCGTCACCAGACCGATGCGTTTGGCGCCGATCCGCCGCAGCAGGCCGCGATAGGCCAGCACCGTGGTGCAGGCCTTGATCCCGGTTGCCGCCGTGATCTGCTCGCACAGGCTCTCGTCGCGATCGAAGCCGAGCCAGCTTGCCGAGGTGCCGTTCCAGGCGATGACGTCGACCTTGGCATGCGCCAGCAATTCTGCCGCGCGAAGAATCTCGCTGGCGTCGAACTGGCGCAGCGCCTGCTCCGACAGCGCGATCTCCGTCACCTTGAAGCGCGAGAAATGCGCCGAAACGTCGTCGACGCCTGATAGCATCGCGCAGGTGATCGGCTCGAGTGCGGTATTCGACGACGGCGTCAGCATGCCGAGCCTGATAGGACGTGTCATTCGCTTGCCTCATCAACCGGCCAAACCCTTGGCAGGATTCGGCCGTCCTCGTTTCAGACCGGGAGCTTGCGGCTGTAATCGATCAGGGTCGAGCAGATCAACAGCGCAATGCCCGCGGCGGCAAAATACATCAGGGCCAGGAAGTAGGAGCCGGTGGCCTGCACGATGAAGCCGACGATCAAGGGCGTCGTGATGCCGGCGATATTGCCGCCGAGATTCATGCAGCCGCCGAGGAAGCCGGACTTGCCGCGGCCAGCCAACGCCGACGGGATTGCCCAGTACATGCCGCACCAGCGCAGGAAGAACAGCGTCGTCGACAGCAGCACCACGACCACGACCGCGTTGGTGACGTAGGCGACGAGGAAGATCGACACCGTCGCCATGATCGCCGCGATCCCGAACAGGGTGCGGAACACCGTGTTGGGCGCCCCGCCCCGCGCGCGCCAGCCGTCGCCGATCCAGCCGCCGACCAGTTCGCCGACGAAGCCCGCGAAGAAGATGATGAAGGATGCGCCGCCGAGCGCCTTGATGTCGAAGCCGTGCACCTTGAACAGATAGGTCGGCATCCAGGTCAACAGGCCGTAAAAGGTGGTGTTGAAGAACATCCAGCCGAGGCACATGCACCAGACCGAGCGGAAGCGGAAATAGGCCATCCCGCTCGCGCCGGACGACGGCGGCGTCGCCGCGTCCTCGATCGCATGCGCCTCCTCGAGATAGCGCGCCTCGGCGTCATTGACCGAGGGATGTTCGCGCGGCGCGTTGCGGATGTAATACCAGGCCCACAGTCCGCACAGCATGGTGCCGACGCCGGCGACGACGAAGGCGACGCGCCAGGAGCTGAAGGCCGCCATCAGCCAGGCGATCACGATCGAGCCGAGCGCAGCACCAAGCGGCGCGCCGCCGTCCAGCAGGGTGGCGCCGCGGCCGCGTTCGGTCTGCGTCATCCAGATCGCGTTGAGCTTGCCGCCAGCCGGATAGATCGGCGCTTCCGACGCGCCGAGCCCGAGCCGGGTCAGCAGCAGCAGCATCCAGCTGGTGGACAGCGCCGCCAGCGCCTGGAAGAAGCCCCAGAACAGCGTTGCGAGGGCGATCACGATCCGCGGCTTGAAGCGATCGGCGAGCATGCCGCCCGGTACCTGCATCAGCGCGTAGGTCCAGAAGAACGAGCTCAGGATCAGGCCCTGCATCGCCGGATCGATGTCGAACTCCTTGGCGATCACAGGCATCGCGACCGACAGCGAGGCGCGATCGATATAGTTGATCGAGATCAGGAACAGCATCAGCAGGAAGATCTTCCAGCGCACGCCGGATGGCTTCGCCGTATCTGCCATTGCGATGGTGGACACCTGATCGCTCATTGCTCGCTCCTCTGCCGGCAGATTGTTTTTGCCCCGCGCGACCTTCGTCATCGAAGGTCATCGGCCCTCTCCTGCCCCGCGCAAAGTCTGCTTCAAGCCGCGCGAGGCGACAAGCACATTTTGTATTCTGCATGCAATTTTATATATCATATTGATATTACGTAATATTATTCCTAAGACGCTTTGTTGTTAGTCAGCCCGTGATGAGGAATTGGGCGTCAGTTCGCCGGCGCGGCCAGGCGGTTTCAGCGAATTGGCGCGGTGTTTGGGCTCCAGCGTTCGCGCGCGGCTGCGTTCCGCTGGCTGCAAAAAGGCGTAGCCCGCATGAGCGAAGCGACATGCGGGACCACAGCAACCCCGAATATCGCTTCGCTCATCCGGGCTACACATACCCCGATGGCCGCGTCCCGGGCAGTCACCCGGGACGCATGTGAGTGAGCTAGCGTCGGATGAAGGCTGCCACCACGGCGCTGGAGGTCGCGCAGACCGCGACCACTAGGAACACCAGCGACGTCTGGTTATGCTTGTCCATGAAGTGGCCGATGATGGGCTCGCCGAGACCTGCGAACAGATAGGCGAAGGAGTTCATCACCCCGGTCGCGGTCCCTGCCCGCTTGTGGCCGACCAGATCCGGGCACAGCGCCCAGAACGAGGATTGCGGGCCATAGGTGAAGAAGCCGCACAGGAACAGCACCGTCATCCCGAGATAGACCTCGGAAGTCGGGATCGCGTACATGCACAGCGCGGTGACCGCGGCGAGCGCCATGTAGAGCACGATGGCGAGGTAGCGGCGCGAGCCGAACACCTTGTCCGAGACCCAACCGTTGCTGAAGGCGCCGACCGCCATGCCGACCGGCAGCGCGATGCTGATCCAGCGCGGATCGATCACCGAGGTGGCGCCGGCCTTGGCCCAGTTGCTGCCCAGGAAGTGCACAGGCACCCACACGAGCAGCCCGTAGCGCGCCGCGTTCTGGAAGCCGATCGAGACGCCGGCGACCAGCAGGCGCCAGTTCGACAGCACCGCCTTGTAGCGCGCGAGCGAGCCCTCATTGGAGTCGACCGCGGCTTCGGTTGCGGTGACGTCGTCGGCCTCGTCATGCGGCGAGGCAAAGCCCATGTCCTCGGGCTTCTCGCGCGCGATCAGATAGAACGCGATGCCGCCGAGCAGCAGCAACACCACCGGGATCCGGAAGATCCAGCGCCAGTCGAGCTGGAAATAGCCGACCACCACCAGCGACGTGACGAACGACAGCACCGAGGCGAGACCGGCCGCGAACGTGTAAAGCCCATAGACCGTGCCGCGCTCGTGCCGGCCCCACCAGTTCGACAGCAGGCGGCTGCCCGGCGCCCACCCCATCGACTGGAAATAGCCGTTGATACCCCAGAATGCCGTGAGGCTGACGATCCCGGTCGAGAGGCTGGTGGCCCAGTTCATGATGAAGGAGAGGATCGCGCCCGCGCTCATCACGCGGCGGCCGCCGAACTTGTCGCCGAGATTGCCGTTGATGGCCTGCCCGACCGCGTAGCACCACAGCAGCGCCGCGCTGGCCCAGCCCAGCGCCTCCTTGGTGACGCCGAACTCGGCCTGGATGCCGGGAATGGCGAAGCCGAAGGTTTGCCGTCCGGTGTAGAAGAACAGATAGCAGAACATCGCCGCGAACAGCATCCGCCACTGCGCGCGGCGGAACGATGTCGCAAGCTCCGGGTTCTGTATTCCGACCGAGCCTACGCTCGCCGGACTGAATGTGACCGACATTGAAACCTCCCCTGTTGCCAACTTAATTTTCGCGTTCCGGCCGCGCAGTCTTCTTGTTGTCATCGCGCGGTCTCCGCTTCTCCTCGGCTGCGGGCTATGCAGGCCAGGGCAGCGAATAGGTCTTGACGTTGGTGAAACTCTTGATCGCCTCCTGCACGCCTTCCTTGTAGCCAAGGCCGGAGTCCTTGATCCCGCCGAACGGCGACATTTCGATCCGGTAGCCCGGCACTTCCCAGACATTGACGGTGCCGACGTCGAGCTCGTTGACAAAGCGCGTGATGTAGTCGAGCCGATTGGTGCAGACACCGGACGACAGGCCGAACGCGGTCGAATTCGAAATCCGGATCACGCTGTCGATGTCGTTGGGTACGCGGATGATCGGAATGACCGGACCGAAGGTCTCCTGCATCACCAGCTCGCTGGTGTAGGGAATTCGATCCACCACCGTCGGCGGATACAGCGCGCCCTTACGGTCGTTGCCGTGCAAGAGCTCGGCGCCGTCGGTGACGGCGGCATTGACGCGGCGCTCGAATTCCGTGGCCGCGCCCTCATGGATCACGGTGCCGACGTCAACCGTCGGGTCCATCGGATCGCCGCACTTCAGGGTGCGTGCCTTCTTCAGAACGAGAGCAGCGAAATCGTCGGCGACCGCTTCCACGCAGAGGATCCGCTTGACGGCGGTGCAGCGCTGGCCGGAATTCTTGGTCGCGCCGGCGACCGCAAGCTCCGCCGCCTTGTCGAGGTCGGCGTCCTCCATCACGATTAGCGGATCGTTGCCGCCGAGCTCGAGCACCAGACGCTTGTAGCCGGCTTTGTCGGCGATGTGCTTGCCCACCCTGACCGAGCCGGTGAAGGTCACGAGATCGGCATCCGGGTCGGTGATCATCGCATCGCCCATCGAATGCGGATTGCCCGTCACCACCGACAGCATCTCGGGCGGCAGCCCGGCTTCGTACAGCACGTCGGCGAGCGCGAGCGCGGTCAGCGGCGTCAGCTCGGTCGGCTTCAGCACCACGCGGTTGTTGGTCGCGATCGCCGGCGCGATCTTGTGGCTCACCATGTTGAGCGGATGGTTGAACGGCGTGATCGCCGAGATCGCGCCGAGCAGCGGCGTCCGCGTCGTGAAGATCTTGCGCGCCTTGCCTTGCGGGCTGATGTCGCAGGAGAAGGTCTCGCCATCATCCCTGATCGTGAGCTGCCCGGCGAACGAATAGACGTCGTAGGCGCGGCCGGCCTCGTAGAGCGAATCCTTCCAGCACAGGCCGGACTCCGCGGTGATCAGCCGCGCGAATTCCTCCTTGCGGCCGGCGAGGATCTCGGCGGTGCGCAGCAGGATGCGCTGGCGCTCGTAACGCGTCAGCTTCGGCTTGAACGCCGCCGCCTTGGCAAAGGCGCTACGCACGTGCTCGGGGCGCGCCGCCGGAACGGTGCCCACCACTTTGTTGGTATAGGGATTGAAAACCTCGACATGCTCGTCGGTGTCGACGAGGCTGCCTGCGATGCGCATCTGCTCGTGGCGAACGGCGGGGGTCTGGACGTTCATGATGATGTCCTCATGTCCAGGTGTCACTGGATGCGGTTAAGCGCGACGTCGAAGGCGTCGAAGTTGCGCAAGGCATGACCGGCCGGCAGCGCGATCTTGCGGTTGGCGATCAGCGGCACCCGTTGCTCGGTCAGCCCGCCATGCGACCGCAGCGGCTCGGTCAGGCCGGACAGATCGTGCCGGGCTTCGCTGGTGCCGAGCACCTTGTGCCTGGTCGAGATCACGACGATGTCGCCGATCCGGTCGGGCGGCAGCTCGAACCGGGCGCAGGCGTCGTTGCGCGGCAGCGCCACCTCGATACCCTTGATGTCGCGCAGCCGCATCAGCAGCGTGTCGACGTCGGCGCCCTCGGGCGTGTAGATCGTCGCGAACGAGCCGAGCGCGCCGTGATGGGCGACATAGGGATCCGTGATCGGCAGGATCACGCGCGCCGCGCCCTTCCCGGTCCAGTCGTCCATGACGTCCTGGAGGTAGATCACGTCGGGTTTGCCGTCGGGCAGGTGCTTGTCGTTCATGCCGTGGTCGGCGGTCGCCACGATGGTGCAGCCGAGCGCATCGAGCCGGGCAAGATAGCCGTCGATCATCGCGTAGAAGTCGTTGGCGACCTTGGTGCCAGGTCCGACCTTGTGCTGGATGTAGTCGGTGGTCGACAGGTACATCAGGTCCGGCCGATGCCGCTCGACCAGCTTGACGCCGGCCGCGAACACGAAGCGCGACAGGTCGGCCGAATAGACCTCGGGCAGCGGCAGGCCGACGAAGTCGAGCACATTGTCGATGCCGTTGTTGGCCCTGGTGGCCTGGTCGGCCTTCTCCGACGAGAAGGCAATGGCGCGGCCGCTCGCATAGTCGAGCCCGTAGGCCAGCAAGGTGCGCAGCTTGTCCTTGGCGGTGACGGCGGCGACCTTGTAGCCGGCGTCATGGACACCGGCCAGGATGGTCGGCGCGCGCAGGAATTTCGGATCGTTCATCATGACTTCGGCATCGTTCGCCCTGTCATAGAAGTAGTTGCCGGCAATGCCGTGCACCGCAGGCGGCCGGCCGGTGATGATCGATAGGTTGTTCGGATTGGTGAAGCTCGGGATCACGCTGGCGGCATGCACATGCGCGCCCTCCTTCATGAAGCGCGCGAAGGTCGGTGCAACGCCGGCCTCGATCGCCTGCTCGATGTAGCCTGGCTCCGAGCCATCGAGGCAGATCACGACCGTTGGCCGCGTCGGTGCGTCGTAACCGCGCCCGTTGACGGTGATGATTTTGCGATTGTCTTGCATGATGTCTCTCCGTGTCGCTATGCCGTCGTCACGCGCTCGCCGCGCTCGGCATCCGCAACGTCTGCGATGCCTCGATCAACCGTTCCTTCGACCCCAGGAAGTTGCGGCCGCGCTCACCCTCGAGCGAATCCGCGATCAGCGCGTGCCACTCGCTGCGCTCGATCCTGTAGGCGGCCGGATTGCAGGAGATGCCGAGCCGCGCCATGAAGTCCTCGAGATCGTCGGCCGCGCGCGCCAGATCGGCGCCAAAGATCTGCCGGAGGCTGTCCTCGCAAAGCCCGCCCGCCCCTTTCACGCTGCGCAGCACCATCGGCAGCGAGAACGAGCAGGCGATGCCATGCTGCACGCCGTGCCGCAGCGTGATCGGATAGGACAGCGAATGCGCGATCGCGGTCTTGGTGTTGGAGAACGCCAGCCCAGCGAACAGTGCCGCTTGCGCCATCCGGCTGCGCAGCTCGAGATTGCCCAGATCATTGGCGAGCCTCGGCAGCACGTCGAGAACGCCACGCGCCGCCGCCACCGCATGGTTGGCCGACACCGGGTTGTTGTTGACGTTCCAGATGCTCTCCAGCGCATGCGACAGCGCGTCGAGGCCGGTGCTGATGGTCAGAAGCTGCGGCTTGCCGAGCATCAGGCGCGGATCGATCACCGCATGGGTCGGATAGAGCGACGGAAGCGCCAGCGAGTATTTCTTGCCGTTGGCCTCGTCCCACACCGTGCCCCAGCACGTCACCTCGCTGCCGGTGCCCGCGGTGGTCGGGACCGCGATGATCGGAATGGTCGGGAGGCGCTCGGCGCCCTGCTGCGTCTCGAGATAGGTTTTGACCGTCGCGAAATCGCTGCCCGCGGCCGCGAACACCTTTGCGGAATCGATCGCCGAGCCGCCGCCGAGCGCGATGATCACCTCGGGCCGGCTGGCGAGCCCGGCAAACCGGGCGGTCTGCTCGGTGAGCAGGCGATAGTCCGGATTGGGCGCGACGTCGCGGATGGTCAGGATCGAGGGACCCGCCGCGTCGCGCAGCCGCCGCTCGAGTTCGGCGAAGAACGGCTCGCCATAGGTCACGAGCGCATAGACGCGCTTGCCGATCAACTCCGGCAGCTTGTCGAAGCTGTCGGCTCCGAATTCGATCTGTACCGGGTTGGAATATGTCCAGGCCATCAGCGCGTCCTCCATTTGACGCGAACGTACGGCGCCGGCTGCTATTGACAAATTCATTCTACGGATGCGTTCTATTGATTATGTCAATAGTATTCAGCCAGCTTCGCGCCTTTCATGCAGTCGCCACCCATGGTGGCTTCACCGCGGCGTCGCGCGTGCTCAATGTCGGGCAGCCGACGCTGACCATTCAGGTCAAGGAGCTGGAAGAGACCTACGGCGTCGAGCTTCTGATCCGGAAGCCGCGGCACACCGAGCTCACCGAAGCCGGCGCCGCGCTGTTCCAGATCACCCGCGGCATCATGACATTCTGCGACGAGGCGCACGAACTGCTGGCCGCGCACGGCAAGGCGACCAAGGGCCATCTGCGGGTCGCGACCGTCGGGCCGTTTCATGCCACCGAGATCATTGCGGCGTTCAAGCGCCATCACCCCGAGGTGCAAATCTCGACCCTGCTTGGCAATTCCGAGCGGACTTTTCGCCACATCGTCGACTTCGAGGCCGACGTCGCGATCCTGGCGGAGGTCCCGGAGGATCCGCGCGTCACCATGATCCCCTATCGCACGCACCGCGTGATCGTGTTCGTCAACCGCGACCATCCCTGGTTCAAGCGGAAATCGGTCAGGCTGCGCGAGCTCGCCGACCAGCCCATCGTGCTGCGCGAACGCGGCTCGACCACGCGGCGCGCCTTCGAGGCGACGATGCAGGCCGAGGGCATCAGGATCGAGCCGGTGTTCGAGATCGAAAGCCGCGAAGGTGTGTGGAAGGCGGTCGAGCGCGGGCTCGGCATCAGCATCGTCGCCGACTTCGAATTCGTGCCGCATCCCAACCTGCGCGCACTCGAGATCAGCGACCGCACCATCAAGACCCAGTACAGCATCGCCCATCACAGCGGGCGCGGCCACTCCCCGATCATCAAGGCGTTCATCGATACGGTTCGGCGGATGAAAGGTCGCGACGCTACTGCGAGGGGATCTTCGGGTCGGTCTTGAGTGCGAACAATGCCAGGAGCGCAGCCAGACTGAGGGCCGATGTGACCGCGAACGTATAGCCGCCGAGCGGTGCAATCAGAAATCCGAAGACCAGCGGCGCGATCGCTTGCGACAGTCGCGATGGCGCGCCGAGCAGCCCCAAGCGGTAGCCGTAATCCTTCGGACCGAAGATCGCCAGCGGCAGCGTGCCGCGCGCAATAGTCAGGATGCCGTTTCCGGCGCCGTGCAGCAGCGCAAATATCCCGGCGAAGCCACCGCCGAACAGGCCGATGACGCAGGCGCCCAAGGGGTGCGTGATGCAGGCCAATCGCGCCGACCAGAGTGGATGGAAGCGCTTCAGCAGGCTCGCTTCGACAATCCGTGCCGCCACCTGCGCCGGGCCGATCAATGCACCTGCCGCAATCGCCTGCGTTTGCGTTGCGCCCAACGCCTCCAGAATTCGCGGCAAATGAACCGCCATCGCCGACGTGACGCTCCAGGCGGCCGCGAAGGCAAAGGCGAGCAGCACCATCGCGCGGTCGATCGGAATATGCGGCTTTGGCGTGTCGGCTGCGATCCGATGCTCGCTCTTCAACCTGGGGACCAGGAAGGCGTTCAACGGCAGGCAGATCAGAATGTGCGCAGCCGCCCAGCCGAAGCAGGTCCAGCGCCAGCCGATGGTTGCAAGGCCCCACGCGGTGAGCGGCCAGCCGATCGTGCTGGCAAACCCGGCGATCAGGGTAATGCCGGTGATGGAGCGGCGTGCGGCGTTGCCATAGATGCGCCCGAGCGCCGCGAAGGCTGCATCATACAGGCCAAGGCCCATGCCGACGCCGAGCAGCAGCCAGCTTGCAGCCATCAGAACGCGGCCTTGCGAAAGCCCGAGCAGGATCAGGCCGAACGCCAGGATAAGATTGGACGCACAGAGCACTTCGCGCCCGCCCATGCGATCGATCTGGCGGCCGACGCGCGGGCCGAGCAGTCCTGATATCACGAGCGCCATCGAGAACGCGGCGAACAGCCAGTTCGTGGATATGCCGAGGTCCCGCGCAATCGGGTCCGCGAGAATGGCCGGCAGATAGTAGCTCGACGCCCAGGCCAGGGTTTGCGTAGTGCCGAGCGCGACGATCAGGAGGTTATCTGCACGGCGGCTCATTCAGCGCGCGCACCCGGCGTCTTGGGCGATATCTTGGGCGAAACCACCTCGCCGTCTTCCTTGACGAACCGGCCGATGTCGGCAACGGCGAGGAGATCGAGGACGGCCTCGGACGGCCGGCATAGCTTCACGCCCTTCGGCGAGACCACGATGGGCCGATTGATCAGGATCGGATGCGCCATCATGAAATCGATCAATTCGTCGTCGCTCCATTTCGGATTGGCGAGATCGAGCGCGGCATAGGGCGTGCCTTTCTCGCGGAGCAGCGCGCGCGGTGTCATGCCCATGGCAGCGATCAGCGCGATCAGCTTGTCGCGCGAGGGAGGCGTCTTGAGATATTCGACGATCTCGGGCTCCTCCCCGCTTTGGCGGATCATTGCCAGGGTGTTGCGCGACGTCCCGCAATCGGGATTGTGGTAGATCGTGATCGTCATCGGACTGCTTCCTTGGTGGTTTCGGCGCCCCGCAGCAGCCAGGTCATGAATGCAAGCGCGACCATGGCTCCCAGAACCTCGGCGACGATGAAGCCCGGCAGATCCTGCGCGCGGATGCCGGAAAACGTGTCGGTAAACGATCGCGCGATGGCGACGGCCGGATTGGCGAACGACGTGGATGCGGTGAACCAGTACGCGGCCGTGATGTACAGCCCGACCAGCCATGGAATCGCGGCCTCACGAAATCGGAGGCCACCGATGATCGTTGCGATTAGTCCGAACGCGGCAACGAATTCGGCAAACCATTGCGGAAATCCCGTCCTTGCCTTCGCCGAGAATTCCAATAGCGGCAGGCCGAACATGGCGTGCGCGATCATTGCGCCGAGGATTCCCCCGAGCACCTGCGCCGCGGCGTATTGCGCGGCATGCGGCGGACGGAGTTCGCCCTTGAGCATGAAGACCAGCGTGACCGCCGGATTGAAATGCGCGCCGGATATTGGCCCGAGGATCGTGATCAGCACCACCAGAATGGCGCCGGTCGGAAGGGTGTTGCCGAGCAGCGCCAATGCAACGTCCTTGGTCAGCGTCTCGGCCATGATGCCGGAGCCAACGACGGTCGCGACCAGCAGCAACGTACCGAATCCCTCGGCCACTAGGCGCCTTGGCAGGTCGAAATCGCGCATCAGGCACGCGCCTTCTTCTTGACCGTGGGGGGCCTGCACTCGGCATCGGCGAGCGCCGGCGCGCAGATTTCCGGGTGGCCCGCGCAGCAATCCTTCATCAGGAAGGCAATGAGATCACGCAAGCCGGTGAAATCCGCCGAGTAAATGATCGAACGCGCCTCGCGACGCGGGACGATCATGCCGGCATGCTCGAGGTCCTTCAGATGGAACGATACGTTGGATGGCGATACTGCGACCGCCTCGGCGATCGCCCCTGCCGCTATGCCATCGGGACCGGCCTGTACAAGCAATCGCACGATCCGAAGCCGCGTTTCCTGCGACAGCGCGGCGAAGGCGGTTCGGGCTTGACGCTCCTCCATCTTTCGATAATCCTACAATTCAATAACCATTGAAATGAGGATAGCAGCCGTGACCACGCTTGCCAATACCCGATCGACCGTCGGCGCCCTGCTCCCGGTCGAAGAGCTCTCGTCCGCAGCGCTGCTTTCCAGCCTCGAGGCACACAAGGAGAAGCCGCTGATCTTCAGTTACGACGGCCGGGATGTCCGCCCCAGCTACCACGTCACCGAGGTCAAGACCGGCTCATTCAGAGGGCTCGATTGCGGGGCGAACCCCGAGAGCTGGAGCGAGACCTTCATTCAGCTCTGGGACATCGAGGAGGAAAACCGGGGCCACATGCCGGCCGGAAAGTTTCTCGCGATCATCCGCAAGGTCGACGAGGCCGTCGGCTTCGATCCGCAAGCCAGGCTGACCTTTGAGGTCAGCGACGGTGTGCGGCCGATGCAAATCTATCGCGCGGAACGCATGGATACGGGCGACGCCGCGATCCGCGTCTATCTCTCGGCGCGCCCGTCGAGCTGCAAGCCGCGCGACCGATGGCTGCAGGAGCAGCAGTCGTGCTGCGCGCCGAAAGCCAAGCAACCGTGCTGCGGCTGATTGTTGTCTGAGCGGGCTCAGCCCGAAATTGCCAATCACTGAGTTGCCCGACGGCGCAAGCCCCTATAGCAAAAATATTTCGCTTTATCCGAAGCGCAACTCACTATATGGTTTGCCCGTCTCACCCGATCGAGGGGCGCTTCGCGGTCGTCACGAACGTGGGTCGAGATGCGGTGGACGCCGAGCGTTGTGACTGACGAGCACACGCAAGACGGACGGTGAAGTCGTGCAGGCCTGACGCCCTAGCGGCAGGTGTCCTCTCGCAAGATGCGAAAGCGCCTTTGCAAGAGCGGTGACAAGAAAGCCCAGTCTCGCCGGGGAGAGCACGTATAAGCCGTAGCCCATCGCGCAGGGAAAGCCGGAGTTCCCGGTTACACCTGTGGTCCTACCCCCGAGCTTTCTACCCATTGCTCGGGGCCCATGGGTGCGATCGGCACCCGGCTTTCCCTGCGCCCTCTTCAAGACAGAGGGCGAAACGAACAGCAAAGCTCGGACAAATCATGTCGCGAGAATGCGGAAGTTTGACTCACAGATCGTGCAACATATTCGCTGTCGTCCCAGCGAATGCAGGGACCCATAACCACGAATGTCGATTGTTGCGCGATGGTGGAACGACGAATCCCGTTCACAACACGGGCCGCTGCGTATGGGTCCCTGCTTTCGCAGGGACGACACCGGTGTTGTGGCGTGCAAGCGCGATCAATCGGCTGACAATGAACGCCGCGCGCTGCGTATCAGCTCAAGCCGCCGTCGGCTCGCTCGACAGCGCGGCGAACACCGTCTCCGGCGAATGGGCGATCACGGCGAGCAGCGCGCGGGCGGGTCCCCGCGGGGCGCGCTTGCCCTGCTCCCAGTTGCGGATGGTCTCCACCGGCACGCCGAGCTTGGCGGCGAATTCGAGCTGGGTGAGTTGGGCCCGGCGGCGCAGATCGCGCACGGCCGGTTGCGCGACCGAAGGCTGTATCGCCGCCTCGGCCGGATGTGCGGGCGAGAGCGGGATTTCCTGCCCGTCGCGCAATTCGACGATCCGTCCGTCCGCCTTGAGCCGCAAGCGCTGCATGATGGCCCCCGTGATGGCCCCTCTGGAGATAGGAGCATCATCCGCTAACCCCGTTAAGGCGCGATTAACGATAAACGCGCCCGCCGGCGCCGGACTACTTCAAGCCGAACCACAGCGTGGCGATGCCGAGAAACGAGAAGAAGCCGACCACGTCGGTGACGGTCGTGACGAAGGTGCCGGAGGCGACCGCGGGATCGGCGCGCACCCGTTCCAGCACCATCGGAATCAGGATGCCGCCGAGCGCGCCGGCGACCAGGTTGCAGATGATCGCAAGCCCGATCACGATGCCGAGGCCGGGGATCTTGAACCAGGCCACCGCGGCGATGCCGGTGATGACGGCAAAGGCGAGCCCGTTGACGAGCCCGACCATGGTCTCGCGCAACACCACGCGCGTCGCGTTGAACGAACCGAGCTCGCGGGTGGCGAGCGCGCGCACCGCGACCGTCATGGTCTGGGTCGCGGCATTGCCGCCCTGGCTCGCCACGATCGGCGCCAGTACCGCGAGCGCCACCATCTTCTCGAGCTGGCCCTCGAACAGGCCGAGCACCGAGGAGGCCAGGAACGCGGTGGCGAGATTGACCAGGAGCCAGTTGAAGCGGCCGCGGGCGATGGTCCAGACCGTGTCGGACAGCTCTTCAGGATGGGTAACGCCGCCCAGCGCCTTGAGGTCCTCGTCGGCCTCCTCCTCGATCACGTCGACGACGTCGTCGATGGTGATCACGCCGACCAGCCGCTCGGTGGTGTCGACCACGGGAGCCGCGACGAGATTGTACTTGCCGAACATCCGCGCGACCTCTTCCTGGTCTTCCAGCGCGGAGACCCGGCGGCGGTCCTCGTCGATCAGGTCCTTGACCGGAACCGGGCGGCGGGTGCGCAGCAGCGCGTCGAGCGGCACCGCGCCCAGCAGATGCTTGTCGGCGTCGACCACATAGATCTCGTAGAAGCGGTCCGGCAGATCGGGCGTGTCGCGCATGTAGTCGATCGCCCGCCCGACATTCCAATCCGGCGGCACCGCGATGAACTCGGTCTGCATCCGCCGACCGGCGGAATTTTCGGGATACAGCAGGCTGCGCTCGATGTCCTCGCGCTCGGCCGCCGGCAGCTTGTCCAGGATCTCTTCCTGGTCCTCCTCGTCGAGGCTCTCCAGCAGTTCGACGGCGTCGTCGGATTCGAGCTCGCGGACACCCTCGGCAACGGTCTCCGGCTCGAGTTCCTCGAGGATCTCCTCGCGGACGGTCTCGTCGACCTCGTTGAGCGCCGAGAAGTCGAAGTCCGTGCCGGTGATCTCAACCAGGGTGACGCGGTCGTCCGGCTCCAGCGCCTCGATCAGGTCGCCGAGATCGGCCTCATGCAGTTCCGCCACCACCTCGCACAGCAGGGGCCGGTCGGCGGCATGGATGGCCCGGGTGATCTCCGCGACGAATTCGGGACGGAGCTGGCCCTCCTCGTCCCGCATCGGCATCCGGGCGAGCGGGTCGGCCTCGGCGGGTTCGACAACGTCGATATTCTCGGCCATGCCGTGTTTCGCCGGTTTGACAGGAGGGGAAAAACTGCTCTGATGGGTGCGGAACGGATTACCTAATCGGTGGGGCCCAGTGCAATGAGAAAGATGTCGAGCGCACCGCGACCGATCCTGAACATTGTCGCGGCGCTGATCGCGCTCGCACCTGTTGCGCTGATTAGCTCGGCGAAGGCCGCCGAATGCCCGCGCAAGGACGCGCTCGGCACCTCGCGTGTGCTGGAGGTCGACCCTGCGACCTATCCGCGCGTCGGGCTGAAGAGCTTTCCGCAGACCCTGCCGCTGCGGGATGGCGAGGTCGTGCTGACCTTCGACGACGGGCCGACACCTGGCGTCACCGACAAGGTGCTGACGGCACTTGCAGCCGAATGCGTGCAGGCCACCTTCTTCATGGTCGGCCGCAATGCGGCCGATCATCCCGATATGGTCCGCAAGATCGCGCGCCTCGGGCACACCATCGGCTACCATACGTGGGACCATCCACATTCCAACAAACTCTCGACGGATCAGGCCGAAGCGAACATCAATCGGGGGATTGAAGCGATCCAGACGGCCTTGCGCGGCACCGCGAGCACGGTCCCGAGCACGCCGTTCTTCCGGTTCCCCTATTTCGAGTCGACGCCCGCCCTGCTCGAGCGCCTGGAAAAGCGCGGTATCGCGGTGTTCGGCGCCGATTTCTGGGCCAGCGATTGGAACAAGATGACCCCCGAGGAGGAACTCAAGCTGCTCACCGGGCGGCTGGAGGGCCATCGCAAGGGAATTATCCTGCTGCATGACCCGCAGATGCGAACAGCCGAGATGCTGCCGGCCTTCCTAAGGTACCTGCAGGAGCATAATTATCACGTCGTCCACGTCGTTCCGGCGGCGTTGAAAACCGTGTCTGACCGGACACATTGAACCCGGGACCCGAGGTGGATTACAGACCGTTAAGGCGGCATTCATGAGGCCGCACCTAAGGATTCGTCAGTGCGTTTGGAATACGGCCGAGATTGATGATTGCAGACGTCCTAGTGATGATCCGGAAGCGGTCGCGGACCGTGGTCGGCGCGGCGCTGCTGGGCTGCTGCTTCATGACGCCGGAGGCCGGCCTCGCCGCGGATTGTCCGGGTAACCCCAACGCGCTCGGCACCTCGCGGACCATCGTCGTCGATCCCAGGGAACATCCGCGGATCGGCACCATGCAGTATCCGGAGACACTGCCGCTCGCCGATCACGAGGTGGTACTGACCTTCGACGACGGGCCGCTGCCGAAATACAGCAACCAGGTGCTGGCGATCCTCGCCAGCCAGTGCGTCAAGGCGACCTTCTTCACCATCGGCTCCCAGGCCCGGTTCAATCCGGAGGGCGTGCGCAAGCTGGTTGCCGCCGGGCATACTGTCGGCACGCACAGCCAGAACCATCCGCTGACGATGAACAAGATGCCGCTCGAGCGCGTGCGGCAGGAAGTCGACGACGGCATCGCCTCGACGCTCGCCGCGCTCAACGGCGACAAGAGCAAGCTCGCGCCGTTCTTCCGGATCCCCGGCCTGATGCGCGCCGAGATCCCCGAAGCCTATCTGGCTTCACAGGGCATCCAGGTCTGGAGCGCCGACTTCCCGGCTGACGACTGGCGCCACGTCTCGCCGCAGCGGGTCTACGACCTCGCGATCCAGCGGATCGAGGCCAAGCACAAGGGCATCCTGCTGCTGCACGACATCCAGCCGCGCACCGTCGCGGCGCTGCCGCGCATCCTGAACACGCTGAAGGAGCGCGGCTACCGCATCGTGCATGTGGTGCCCGCGACAGCGGACCGCCCGGCGACGCCGACCGAGCCGCAGCAATGGTTCATGCGTCCGCCGACCGAGACGGTCGCGATCACGCGCTGGCCCAAAATTCCGAACTTCGTCTTCACCGCGACGCGGACGCTGCCGGCCCCGGCGTTTGCCGACATGGATTGGCGCGATGCCGACATCCTCGATCACGCGCAGCGCGCGCGCGTCGGCGCATCCGTCCGCACGCTGTGGCCGCAGCCACCGCTCACCCAGCTCGCGTCAGTCTCGACATTGCCGATCCCGGCGGCTGACGTGTTTCGCGTTCCCGAAGCGCTGGACCTGACCCTGCTCGCGGCCCGCTCGGCGGCCGATCGCCGTCTCGCACAGCGCGCGACAGCTGCCCCCGGCCTTGGCGCACCGCGCGCGCAGGCGATCTCGGCGCGCCAGGCGGGGCACCCGAAGCAGGCCGCGCATCAGATCCCCGCTGCGGCTCACGGCCGACTTCACGCAGCGCCGCTGCGTGTCGCGCCGCCGGCCGCGAGCAATGCGTCGGTCCACGTCGCCAGGCGCACCCCGCGCGCCGAGGCCTCGGCGGCCAGCAAGCGCGTGCCTGACTAGGACGAATCCACACCTTATCAGATCCCGCGCCTCTTAATCAGCAGCTCTATTGGAGCATCTCGACCCGATGAGTGGGCGACGATTTCATTCACCATCATCTAAGTCAGTCTAGCGCGATCGAGCGGAGAGCGGCGCGAACTCGCGCACGAACGGAAAGTGCACGTATCTGATGCGGTTTCTGGTGAGGTGGTTGCGCTGCGGGCAACGAGGACGGAGCAAGCTATTGACTGACCTCATTGGTGGGCTCGGCAGGACTCGAACCTGCAACCAGACCGTTATGAGCGGCGGGATAACGATCGGCCTGGATTGATTTGGTGCCGCTTTCGGTCGAGCTTGATTGCGTTCGTTGCGTTTCGGTGAGCTCGTTTCTGCTCCGAAATCGGTGCGGTCATCGGCTGTCGAAATTGAAGGAGTTGGACATTTGCGGCGATCGGCATCGTGTCGATTTTGATTTTCGGATTCTCAAACCGCTAATCCGGGAAGATCAGGCTAGAAGGTCACGGTGACGATGATGGTGTCGGCGTAGACTCCTGGAGCGGGTGAGGTTTGCGGCGGAACGCGCCCATAGACTGAAACGTTCTGGTTCAACGCTGTTCCTGTGCCAAGCACGCAGGTGTTGGCACCGGACGTGCAGGTTGTAGCGGATGTCGCACCTGTCCAGGCGCTGGTCCGGGCTGCGTCCGTATAGAGATTGTAATTGATGAAGCTGGAACTTGCCTGCATGCGCCGCTGGCTGCCGTTTACGTGTAGTCCATTGTCGAGGCCGATCGAGTACGGGGTCGTATTGGTGCACTTCACTGAAATCGTCCCAACGCCGTCAACATTCGACGTCAACAGCGAAGCGTTACCGAAGTTGAGTGACGTGGTCGAGACAACGCAATTTCCGCCGATTGTCGCCGTCCAGGGCGAGGAGCCTGCATTTGTTGACGTCCCCGGGTTCGTCGAACAATTTGGGCTTGCGACAAGATAGGCCGCGTAGGCGACGACCGGAGAGGTCGTACTCCAGACGTAGGTCCCAGGTATCGTTGCCTGCTGATTGGCGAGGAAGCGCCCATAGACGGTCAGACTTTGTTGCGCGGGTCCGCCCAAGAGAGGAAGGCTGAGATTGATGCTGACACCACCGGAGCCATACCCGGTGGTCCCGTATCCCCAGGATCCCCAGACCTGCGTGCGCCCGGAATCCGTATAGAGCTCGTGTATTGCCGCATTCGCTCCACTTCCCAGTGATCGAACCGAGCTGCTGCTGTTGGGCGCCCCCTGGTTGAATTGCACACACGCATTGACAGCGCAGCCGAGGGCACAGCCGCTACATGTTACGGTAAATGTCGAGGTCGTATCGACGGCGGTGCCAGCCAGAATGTCGACAGATCCGTAGTTGCCGGGCGCCGCGGTAACGGAGCAGCTTTGAGCGTGGGCCGCAAACGATGCCGCAAGTTGCAGGAGCAACGCGAAGAGCAGGGTTCGCTTTGAGCCGATGACCACGATTTCGCTCTCGCAATGCGGGTTGGTCAGAAGGGATGATCGAGGAAATTGACGTACGAAGGCACTGTTTTACGTCGGAATGACTGCATCATCGGCACGCGACCCCGGGGATCCGGACCTGTTCGCCCGGCCGCGGAATGAACGCAAACATTGCGCGGCAGCGTGCGTCGGCAAACTCGATTTCGGCTTCGTTCATTGACGAGAGCCCCTTGATATAGGCCTGTCCGTCGTAGCCTACGACAAACTCTACTCCTCCGGTCATATGGCCGACAGCCCCGGCCGGCAGAACGCGATTGTCAGGCCCGACAAAGGTAACCAGAGCGGCGGTCGTCTCCTTGCGGACGTCGAATCTGACGAGCATGCCGGCGCGATCTGCCGGAGCGACGATGTCATGCGTCGTTGCTGCCTCTTCGTCGACCGGAAGGTTCGTCGGGTCGATCGCAATCTTGTTCTTCTGGTAGGACCGGAGCGTCGGGATCAGCAGCATTCCGCTGGAATCGGTGACGCCAGCCCGGCGGTTCTCGCTGAGGACCTCGACATCAGGCACGCCAGTCGCGACCACCGCGAAACTGTCGTCGATCCAGTTCGAAAGGAAAACGCCACCTCCCATGGTGGTGATCGAACCGCGCAATTCGAGCGATCCCACGCTGCCGGCTCCGGCCTGGCTTGCGCCTGCCTGGATGGTGCCGTAGCTCGACCTGTAGGAAGCTGTTGCCTCCCGGTACTTCGATGCGCCTTCGGAATCGTGGACGCGCCAACCGTAGCTGCCAGGCTCCGGCCCAAGCGACTTGACGGCATCAACGCTACCGGTCGTACCGCTCCGTCCGCTCGAAACTCCGGTCGTGATCGAAGCTGAGTCGCCAAAAGGCATGCTCAAACCAGCAAACATGCCGGTATTCTTCTTGGAACGGAAATCGTGGAAGACAGTAGAAAATATCGAAGCATTGTACGGCAAAGAGCGCGAGTAGGAGGCCGTCACAATACTGGACCGATGGCCTGAGTCATCGCGCAGATCGACAAAGCTTGCACTCAGGCTGGCCCGGGGGTCGAACGGCATCGGAGCGCTGAAAGTGATGCGATCGAGTGCGACCGGCGCCCGGGCGCTGCCATAGATGCCGGTCACATAGGCAAACGAGTTCGACAATGAAGCGATACTGCCGGGCAGGTAATTGAACAGACCGTTCAGGTTTTGCAGGCCGCCGTTCAACGCCGCGATAGTTTGCAATCTTGCGGTCGCCGAGGCAAGGTCGTCATAGGTCCCGAAGGTGTGTAGCGAACTCGCCGAAATGCTCACGCCGAAGAGCCGGGTCTCATAGGAAGCGTAGCTCTGCAGACCGCGGTTCGTGCCGCTTGCGCTGCCGGCCAGGGCCACGGCCGCGACGCCGACCGTTCCGGTCCTGAAGACACCACCGATACCACCGTTGATGACACCGGCTCCGCCTTCGACGTGTGCCTCCGCCGTCAAGCCGTCGTAGATACCGCGTCGCAGGGTTGCAGACCCGACCGGCGAGCCGACATAGACGTCACTGCTCGAGCCGTAGGACAACCGCGGCAATCCGCCCTCCACCGACCAGCTGCTCAGCCCGGACGCAAGCAGGCTCGAGGCCGCATAAAACGGCGCCGACGTCTGGGTTTCGTGACCTGCCGAATCCCGCACCACGAGTTGCGTTGTGCCGGCTCCGGAAATCAGCGGTATGTTGTTCACACTGAAAGGGCCGGAGCTGACATCCTGAGAAAATGTCTTGATGTTGTTGACATAGACATCGACAGTTGACGGCACTGCCGCGCTGCCACCGATCGTTGCGAGTGGTGTGGTAATGAGATCGGGCCGCAGGGCAAAATCGCGTTGCGCCTGAACGCCGCCTATCCTGACCGGGCGCGACCAGGCCAGTCCGCCGTTGATCGTATCCCCCGCAACGTAACCGATCATCCGGTCCTGATCGGAATACTGGAAAGACGAATTCAGCCTTATCGCTTGCGCAGGCTGCTGCGGACCAGTGCGGACGATCGCCGACTGTTCGGCGGTGCCGTAAGGCGAAAACGCCCGGGCATCGAGTAAAAGCGATGTGCTACCGAGCCCGATCAATCCCGGGGTAGCTGCGTTGCTCGTTGAACTCAACAGGTCATAATTCAGCACCGCGCCGGGATCGCCCCGCGCCCTTGGCAGGTTCCCGCTGGAGCCGCCCGCGTCAAACAGCTGCGGTTTGCGTCCGGCTTCGTCGACGGCAATGAATATCCGCTGTGTTCTCTCCTCATATCGATACTTTAGGGTCGGGATATCATCCAGCGCGATGATCTCGCCCGGTCGATGCGGCCCGCCCGGCCGCAGGCCGAGGCTTTCCAGTTCCTCCACCGTTCCGCCGATACGGCCATTATCGAACCGCACGAATGATCCGATCGTTTGGGCGGGCATGGTGTTGATCACGACATCGAGTTGCAGATTTGTCTGCTGTTCCACCGCACGCGAACGCCCGGCACAGAAGACTATGCCAAGCAGCGCTATCACTGACACAAGTGAAGAGCCTCTTCTACCGACGAGCCGGAGACTCAATAATCGCATGAGTCTGGCCCTTGTCGGTGTCCGCCGTGACGGCGATGGATCCGCCGGATCCAAAGCTGCGAGGATATTTCGGCGTGGCCCAACTCATGGAGGAATGTCCGAGGACATAGCCGAGGAGACCGTTGCCAAAGGACAAGGTAGCTCCCGAAGAATCCTTGAGCCGCAAGTTTGCGATGCGTAGCCGCTCGTCGCCGGCATTGCTGGTCACGACGGTCAGTTGGCCAGCTTCAGTACGGAGCGCCCAGGAAACTTGTGGCCGGCTGATCTCACGACCACGAAAAAACGCCGGGATCGACTGTCGTATCAAAAGATTGACGCTGCGACCTTGCCTGCCGCCTGCTCGCGGCAATTGGTCGACGATGACACGATAGCTTTCTTCGCCATCGACCGGCTGTTTCGACACCCGCACAACTCGTACGACGTAGTCTGAATGAGGCGCCATCCTGACAGCCGGAGGTGATGCCACCACATCGGTCGTCGGTTCAAGCCTCTCCTCGCCGTCGGACTGCGACCAATGAAGCACGCGGGTTTGGACTTCGACTTCGGCATCTTCGTCATTGCGCAGTGTCAGGGAAGCCGCAGCCGCCGGGGCATTCAGTTCCAGGAGAACGGGCTCAACGCGAAGCGCGGTGGCCTGTGCAACGTCCATGCATGTCAGGCTCGCGACAAATGCGGCCAGCAGAGTCGAATTTTCGTGCATCGCGATGCCCAGTCGATTTGGAGCGTGCGCCGGAAGGCATTTGGTCGATACGCGAAGCAACAGAACAGCGAGCCGCTGCCGCGGTCTCTACTTCAATACGTGATGGTCATGACCACCGTGTCCGTGTAGGTGCCGGTGTTCGGTGCGATGCCGGTAGCGGGAACGGTGCCGAAAATGTTGATCGTCTGCGCCGATCCGTTACCGGTGCCGAGAAAGCAGCCGTTCGTGGTCGTGCAGGTGGTGCTGCTGGTAGCCGTGGTCCAGGGGTTTGTATGGGCTGCATCAGTATAAAGATCGTAGTTGATAAAGTTCCCGGCATTCGTCATCCGCCGCTGGCTGCCGGACACATTTGCTCCGTTGTCCATGGCGATGGAGTACGGGCTGCCATTGGTGCAGGTGACCGAGACGGTTGTGCTGCCCGACTGCAAGGTGGTCGCGAGCGTCGTTCCGGACACGCTCCCGAAATTGAGCGTTGCAGCGTTGATTGTGCAGGCCGCCGTGATGGTGATCTGAACGGTCAAGTTCGCGGTCGATGTGCCGGCCTGGGCGGACGTTTGATAACCGGATGCCACGGCAACGAAGAGCGCGACCGCTCCCAGTCGCGAAGCCTGCTCCATTCTTCGCTTCAGCAAAGGTCCGCGGTCGTCGCGGATGCTAATCTTTCGACAAGGATCGAAAACCCGGCAGGCCGCTTTCCTGGTCGGCCGGCAACCTTCTTCAGTGTCTTCCAATGAATTCGTTTTCATCGCCAATTGTGCCGGACGAGAGGCCGTCGTCGTGAACAAGAGAATCAAAATTGGGTAAACTTTGAATGAGCAAAAGCTTAACGACGGCTGATCGAGCTATCGACAACTATGCCTCCATCAAAAACTATAATGGTTGGCAAAGTCGGCCCACGGATTCGGCGCCACCGGCTCTCGCTGCGCTTGGGCTTGGTCTGCTGCCCTCTGAAATCACCGGCGGGCCCTGCAGGACTCGAACCTGCAACAAGACCGTTATGAGCGGCAGCATATCGATCCCCCTCGTCAATTCCGCTCAGCTTTCGTTCGGCTGTCCCGCCTGGCCCATTTCGCCGACTAGAGCGCGATCTAGCTGACCACGATCTTGGCGACGCAGAGCAGAATCACCAGCGCCAGGAAGAAGATGTCGACATAGGATTTGATCTCGCCGGCATGCCTGAGCGCGGTGACGTCGGCGACGATCTGCTTGCGCGAGGCCACGGCATTGGGCCCCTCGCCGGCCGCAGCGGCGAGCCGCCGCGTCTCGCCTTCAAGGCGCTCGATACGCTGGAAGAAATAGAACGAGCGCAGGCCGGAAAGGGCATGCATCGTTGCATAGACCAGGACCAGGATTGCGACCGTCGCGCGCTGCTCGTATTTCTCCAGCAGGTTCAGCGTGAAATAGACCAGTCCCAGGAACACGAAGTTGGAGAGAACACGGTAGGCGTAGCTAGCAAAGATCATCGAGGTCTCCGGGTGGGGCAGGCTTGCGGCCCCGCGGTCGGGAGACGCGGCCGCCTCCGGTCGGCAGCGCCACACCGGCAAGGCCGTGCATCCGCGAATCTACCTGACCGGTGTTACAGGACCGCATCGACCGGCGCCTTCACGTCACCCGCCGGCGTTCGCCGGACCTGCCTCGGGGCGGGGCCGGCACGGCCATGCTCCGAAAAGTCCAGCGATTTCAAGGATCAGCTGAGGTGTGGTGCGCTCGGAGCGCCCACAACCAAGCCAATCGCCATTGTAATCATTAGTATTTTCAGCGAGACGCCTACGCATTGTATCACAGCTTGTATCTCAGTCTGTATCCCGTTTTTACGCCGGTCAGATCACGCTTCTCGACGCAAGTTGCGTCGCATGAGTGACTTGAGCGAGGGTCCTCCGCGATCTTCTCGGCCAATTTGATTCTGGCCATAAGCGGTCCTCGCGGGGACGCGGCGATTGGCTGTGGGCCCAAACGCCCGACGAACGCAGGCGAAACGTCCGCTACTCGGCACAAACCAGTGCCGTGATCAGGCACCGACTTCGAAGCGGCGACGTTCGTCGCCGGACAAATATGGGTTTGATGGGTGGGAAACTAAGTTGTCTAGAACGCTGATCGCACGGTATCTGACCGGTATGTTACCGCGAGATCGGCGGTTATTGCCCCTGCTCTGAGCCACATCGTCCATTTCGGCCTGGGCCTCGACCGGTGCCCCGGCGGGATATGGCGGAACTCATCCGGTGGCCAAGCCGCCGGCAGGCCAGCAAGGTCCGCCATCAAGGTAGTTGAGGCACATCGCCGACGGGCTAGAAAGCGCGTTTGGTGGTACACCGGACGACCAATGGCATTCCATCGTAGAGCATCTCGCCGAACACGTGCAAAACGGCCCGGCCTAGAGACCGACAGGAAGTATGCTCAGCGCCCGGCCACGCCGAGGGAAAGCTATCCGTCCCATCGTTCGTGGACGATGTCGCGGGTAAGGTCGAAGGACACCAAGCCCGAAATCACCGTCCGGAAGGCGGCGCATGCGCTGGGGCTCCGCTTTCGGCTGCACCGAAGAGACCTTCCCGGAACCCCGGACCTCGTTTTTCCGTCGCTGCAAACGGCGGTGTTCGTACATGGATGCTTCTGGCACCGCCACCGCTGCGTCCGGGCCACGACGCCGGCGACCAACGCGGATTACTGGTCAGCCAAGTTCGACAGGAACATGCAGCGGGACGCTCGGAACGCCGCGGAACTTCGAAAGCTCGGATGGCGCTGCGTCCGGATTTGGGAATGCGAGACTAAGGATTCCCGAAAGCTCGTCGGCATTATCTGCCGCAAGGTAATCGCCAAGGCGCGCAAATAGTCGCTTGGTAGCATCAGGGCGTCAGGGGCTCGTCTGTGGGACGGTTCGCGGCGAACTTCAATGCGTTCAGAGGCCGCCGCTCCAGGTCGAACGTGTCGACGAAGCACAACGGATTGCCGTCAGGCTCGATCCCAAACTCCCGGATCGACGCTTGGTCCAGCCGCCATAGCGGATAGACGACCGAATAGCGCCTTTCCAGCCGGCCATCGACGGTGCGTTCCTCGATGCACGGCAGACGGCCGCCCGATCCGGCGCGTCCGTACCGAAGCGTCCTGGGCCGCATGGACACGACCGCCTGAGCCAGCGAATGAGCCTTCTCAGACCAACCACGGAGCTCCGGATAAGCGTCGAAATTTCCGTCGAGACCGCAGGCGTACCGCGGATCGGTCATTCCGCGCAGATAAGAAATCGCCAGCCTCCAGTCGAGAAGCGGATGATATCTGCGGTTCTGATACTGCTGGACGCACGCGTAGCACGAGGTCGAGCAGCGCGTGACGTGCTGCTCGTCCAGAAAGTCCCTCAAAGGCCACTGCCCTTGATCTCCCACCACCTCGTCGACCAGCCGCGCGATCTCCGGTCGACCGTCGCGCCCGGCCTCTCCCAAGCGCCGGCAGAGACCCGAACCATTGATGAGCGTGTCGGCGATCTGAAGCATCGGGCTGTCGCCTCGGAGCCGAGGCTCCAACGCTTCGAATTCGTCCGGCGCGACGTCGAGCACGAGCGCTGCCTTTTGCACCAGCAGGTGCGTGGCGCTGACCGCGGCGGACCGGGCGCCGATCCTAGATCGCACACCGCGGCGCGCGACGAGATCCAGGTTCAGACGTCTGTTGAAGCCGGTCGCCTCGAGAAACAGCGCGTCCGTCTCCTTACGCGCGAGCAGACCGAACCGCATCGCGACTGGCGCCGTCACCGTCCACCTCGGATTGCCGGCGAGCCTCTCGATGTCCGGATCCACGGCCTGCTCGGGCAACGTGACGTTCTTCTGCCAGCCCAACACGTCGTTGTCCGTGACGACGTCGGCACCGAAGAACTTGGCCTGGCCGTTCTCGTCCTCGACGCCGCTGTTGAGGTTCATGATTGTCGTTCCGGCGCCGGCATGCACCGTCAGGCTGCCGATCCTGCTTGGCACGCCGTCACGCTGGATCGTCGCGACAGTCCTGATCGCCATCTGACCGGGAGTTTCGACGTCCTTGGCGGTCGGCCGGAAGTCGGTCCTGAACGCGCTGGGCGAGACGTAGTAGTTGAAGGTGCCCTCCGAGATGTCGGCGCCGCAGTCCCCGCATTGCACGGGCGCGCCCGGCCTGTTGGCCCTATGGCTGGCCGCACCGCAGGATCCGCACCACGCGACGTGGGTCGCCTCGCCGAACCAGTCGGACTTCGGCGGGTCGACGACGACGTCCCTGCCGCGGCGCTCCGGCTCGGAGAGCGGCCCGGTGAATCCGATGGCGCGATGCCGCGCCTTGTCCTTTACGAGGACCGCACCGGGCGCGAACTCGTAGATCGCCATTTCGAGGTCGCGATCCATGACGCTCCAATCGTACTCCTCCGGAACGACGCCGGCCTCGCGCCTGGCACCGAGATAGAGATTCCGCACGCGCGTCGGCATGCCGTACATGGGAAGCAACCCCTGCTCCGCCAAGAACTGCGCCAGGCCGCCGCGCACGCGGGGCTTCTGCGCGGCGAGCCCCATGATCTCCGCCATGAGCACCGACGGCTCCGACATGTCGAGCAGTTGCCGACGTTGCTCAGGCTTCAGAATGGCGGTGCGGATGAACCGCTGCCGGACGTCGTCGGTGTCTTCGAGCGCCTTTCTGAGCTTGCCCGGCCACGCGGAGCCCGCATCGTAGAATTCGTCGGTCGGCACGTACTCGCCATGGACGTCCGGCGGCGTGAGGTCGTCGCCGGGATACGGCAGCCCTTGCGAGATGCACCCGTCGCGCACGAGCGCGAACGCCTTTCTCAGCCAGACCTTCCGCAGGAGGCGCAGCGGGATGGGATTGTGATCGACGGCCAAGAACGGTGCCGGCGGCGGGTCACCGGTGATGGACTCCGGATGGCGGAAGTAGAACGCGTCGTGGCTGCGTCCGCGGCAGAAAGTGGTGACGAACGAGAACGCCTGCCCTCTTCTGCCGGCCCTGCCCACGCGTTGCTGATAGTTGAAGCGCTGGGGAGGCATATTCGCCTGATAGACAGTCTGCAGCGAGCCGATGTCGATGCCGACCTCCATGGTCGTTGTGACCGACAGCATGTCGATTTCCTGCGCATGTTGCCCGACCACATTGTCCTGGCCGACGAAGATGTCCTTGAACCGCCTCAGCCGGTCCGAAAAGTCGTCCGTCTGACCGCTCAGTTCCTCGCACTTCAGCCTGAAGCGCGGAATGTTCTGGTCATGCCCGCGCACGATGCGGCGTCCCAGGAAGTTCGAATTCCACAGCTCCTCGACCGGGCCCGTCTTCGACGCCTTGAGCGGCGCGTAGCAGCGGGTGCACCGACCGACCCCGCGGTGCATGTGAACCCGCTCGCATTCCGTGCAGCGCCAGTACGGATCGTCTGCCCTGGCGATCTTCAGATAGAGCTTCCCGACCTGGATGGTGCCGCCGAGCTGATGCTCGGCGATCAGCCGCCTCAGCACGTCGTCGAGGCCAATCTGCCATTGCGCGCCGAAGATATGGTCGGCAAAGCGCCGCACCTTATTGGACTCCTGCACGTCTCCCGCGGCATGCCACTGCTTGTAGTCGTTTGGGTCGAAATACTGTCCTTCCTGGACCCGGTTACCGCTCGCGAAGACACGTAGCCACGCGTCCATCTCGTCCGCCGCGTCACCCTGCTCTGCCGAAAGCGATGGGTACGCGAGTCCCGTCTCCTCGATTGCAAAGAAGCTGTTCGCGAAGATGACGTCCTCAATTAGCTCGTACTGGCTCTTCATAATCTCCTGCGAGAGATCGCCTCGCAGGACCGGTGTCAGCGCGTTCGAGAACGTCACCTCGCCCGCGGTCTCGTTGAACGCCTGCCACCAGTGCTGTCGGTTGAACCGCTTCCTTCCGAATTCGTCGAAGGGATGGATGCCTAATCGGACGAGCTCGGAGGTGATGCGCGAGACGCTTGTGCTGTTGACGGAGAACTGCAGCAGGTGATCGAGCCGGACCTTGCGGGTCGGCACGCTGATCGCTCCCGCGCCGGAGTTCCTCCTCCAGCCATCGATCATCGCGACGATGCCGCCCGGATTGGTTCTCGCCATCTCCTGGATCAATGCGTTCTGCTGATCTTCCGTGAGGTACGTGGCTTCCGCCTCGCTTAAGGCAGCTCTTGCGACCGAGACGAGGATTTCCCGGCGCAGGTCGCGAAGATGGAGCCGCTCAATCTCCAACGATTGGTTCGCGGCGTCCTGACGGCTGTCGCTGAAGACGATGCTCTTGGGGTCCGCTCCGATGGCGTGCAGGAGCTCGAACATCTCTGTCGCCACCATCTGCGACGCCTTTCCGACGCCGGTCCGGAATGCCCTGATCGGAGAGCGCGATCTGCTCTCCCTGGGTCGGTTCGAATAGTCGGTGGAGCATTTCGGGCAGCAGAAAGGTTGTGCGGTCTTCGGGAACGCCACCCGCCTCTTCACCGTCACCGCTGCGTCCGTCTGAAAATAGAGATGGCCGCCGATGTGGCCAGGAGGCACGTCACCGCCGAGCGTCGCGACGCCCGTGTTCGGGTCGAGAGAAGCCTGCTCCCACGAATCGAACTTCTTCTCGGACCCCTTCCACTCGTCCCGCCGCGGCCAGAAGACCGCGAACTGGTCGAACAGCATCTTGTCGTAGTATTCGGAGACGCCCTTCTCCGGAATGTTCTCCAGGTCCGCCGCCGACGGCAGCATCTCGACCACGGCGCGCGAATCTTTGTCGCCGCGCTGCCCTCCGATTAGAAGCTCTCCGCAGGCTTCGCAGTACAGAAGCTCGAACAGGCGGCGGCCCCTTGCCTCGTCGCCGACCTTCTCGCCGTGCGAGACGCCGCGCTCCATCGTCAGATCGTCGACCTCGATCCCGCCCGGGACCGCGCGGATCGATCCGAAAAGCCCTTCCACATTTCGTATGAACCCATGGAATCGAAAGGAAGGCACGCCCTCCGGCAGCTTCGCCTTGAATTCGTCGTCCCTGCTCTCCGGAAGGGCGCGGACAAGCATGAGCCCGCGGACGGCATCGATCCTCGTCTTATCTCCGAACACGCGCTCCGCGACGTCGGCGACGGAAGTCGCGCGCACGCCGTCGCCGCTCGCGCAGGACGCGGTCAGCGCCGCGGCGGCAGTCACCGCCGCCTGCACGACACGGTCCGTGGCTCCGCGCGCGATACCGAACTCGGTCAGGACGTCCCCGAGCGCGGATCGGACGCCGTCCGTCGGCTCGATCGTCGCCACGAAGCCGTGCACGTCCGGATCGCAAGCCCGGAGCAGACGCTCGAAAGGCTCGGGCGACAGGTGCCGCCCATCCCATGGCAAGACGTTCGCCTCGCCGGGAACGACGCATCTGCGCCAGAACTCGGTCTCCGTGCTTCCTCGATCGTCGGCATCCACGCAGGTGCCGAACGGCGCGAACAGGTCCCGCAGATACCGAAGGCTCTGAGGACCGCGCGCCGCGTCCAACGGCAGCGAGGCGCTCGAGGCCAGGATACGCAGTTTGTACATGTGCGCCGGATCGTCGAGACCGAGACGCTGCAGCAGCGATTTCAGCAGGAACGACACCTCGGTGCCGGCGGAGCCGCGGACGAGATGGAGCTCGTCGATGACGAGGTAGAAATACGCGTTCTCGTCGCTCAAGAGCCAGTCGCGGGTCTGATCGAACATCTGCTCTTCGACCTCGCGCGACAGCATCGTTCCGAGCATCGAGGCGTTGGTGACGAGGATGTCTGGAGGCGCGGCATGCATGTCCCAGCGGCTCACCATCTCGCCGCCATCGACGCTTGAGAAGATGTAGCGCGTAGGATCTTCGGGCAGTCCGATGCCCGCCGCCACTTCTGCGGCCTTCCGGGCGTCGTGCGCGCGGGCCGCATTCTGGCTCTTCTCGAACGAACGCATTGAGGCTCTGAGCTTGGCAAGGCGCCTCGCGCGGCGCTTCTTCTCCCCGGGATCGGCGAACAGGCGCGGATGACGCTGGTAGCCTGTCACCGGGGTCGCGCTGGTGTACTGTCCGAAGAATATCCGGTTCCCGTTGAATCGGTCGTCCATGACGGCCCGCGCTCCGTCCGAGTCCAGAGTTCGTCGCAGGCGCACCATCTGGTCGTCGACGAGCGCGTTCATCGGATAGAGGACGAGCGCCCTGATGGAGGCTGGCCTGGTCTCGCCGCCGCGTTGTGCCCTGTAGCGGTCGGTCCCCCTCCACCAGCGGTTTTGCAGATAGCCGGGGCCAGGGGCCGCCCACTGCGTCGCCTCGTCTGAGAGCTGCGCAAGCAGCGGCAGCATGAAGCTTTCCGTCTTCCCCGAGCCGGTGCCCGACGTCACGATGCCGGGCTTGCCGGGCTGCACGCCCCGCAGCAGCATGTCCTTCTGATGGACGTACGGAGGGTAGGTGGACTTCCGCTTAATTTCTCCGTCCGCAGGCTCGCCGTCGAACAGGCCGGACAGCGCGAGCTCCGCGAACGCGACCTTGCCCGCCCGAGAAAGGCGCCCAAGGGCAGGATCGTCGATCAGCTTCTCAATCGGCTCCTTGGCTTGCTGGTAGCGCAGCACGGGCTCGATAAACGGCACCGTCGCGAGCATCCCTTCGGACTCCAGCAACGCGCGGCGCGCCCCGGCCGTCCTGCGATCAGAGATGCGGAACGCCGTCTCCACGTACGAAATGAAGAAGTCTTTGATGCGACCGAAGCCGCCGACAGGATCAAGCATTCGACGAGCCTCCGGACTCGATCACTCTCAGCCCCGGCTTTCCATTGCTAGGCGCGCCTCCCTGTGAGGCCGGAAACCTCCGCTTCACGGCACCAAGGATGAAGTCGTCGGCCTCTTCCTTCAGAAGGGCTTTGGCGACGGCGACGACGCGGCCGAACCAATCGGCGTCGGCGAAGCCCACGTGCACGTCCTTGAGCATGAGCTTTGCGGCGGCTTCGACCGTCGCGGACGCGGAGGCGCGATCGAGCGTGGTGAGGTCGACTTGGCGTTCGAAGCTCTCGTCGGACCGCCCGGAGAATGCCGCAACGGCGGCCGCCTTCTCCATCGATCCGGACGTGTCTATCGACGGCAGTCGCTTGAGGATCTCTCCCAGCGCCTCGCCCGGCACCCCGGCGAGCGTCAGGCAGACCAGCATGTTCTCAGGAATCTCTCGCCGACGGAGCTTGTCCACCAGAGTGTCGAGCCAAAGATGCGCGGCCGCCCGATCGACGTTCCGTATCACGCAGAAACGCACCGCTTCTTTCTTATCGCAGTCGGTCAGCGCTTGGCCCAGGGCGGTCGCGGATCCGCTTCCGGGCCGGACCCACAGGTCGTCGAACGTGATGACGGCTGGATCGCAGTCGAAGGACACGTGCCTTCCGCCTCCGACGGCTCCAGCCAGCACCGCGACGAAGTCGTCGACGCGGTCGCCGCTCAGAACTGGAAGTCCCCCCGCCATAACGTCGACCAGCGCACGAAGGCACTGCGACTTGCCGCTCGCGGACAGCACATTGCTGGCTTTTATCCAGGATGCGAGCTCACCGACTGCGATGGGCCTCGCCGGCGGATCGGCCGCCCGGAAACCGGGGACCCGCGGCCTGCCGTCGTCGGCACGCGCCGGTCCGCGATCTTGCAGCAGCGACTCCATCCGGATGATGCGATCGATCTCGTCCCTCCGGCTCGCGAGCTCTTTTTCCAGGTCTGTCAAACGCTCCTTGGCTTCGGCGAGACGGCTGCCTTCCGCTTCCGACTGCGCGACGATCTCGGCGCGCGTTCCCGTCAGCGCGCCAATCTCGCTCTCCAACTCTGTCTTCTTCCGGGAAATGTCGGCAAGAGCCGCATCCTCGACCGACTTCAGCCGCGCCGTCATCGACGCGAATTCGGTCGCCTCGAGATCCCGAAGCGTCTCCTCGAGCTCCGCCTGTCCGCGCGCGCGCCGCTCCTGCAGGTCCGCCTTGAGGGAAGCCGTGCCCTCGCCGACCAATGCCTCGATCCTGACCGCAGCAGCTTCCTTCGCGAGCTGCTCGGTGCGCTCGGCCAATTGGGCTTTGACCTCGGGATCGCTGCGCAGGACGGACATGAAGTCCTTCAGCATGTCGTCCCGCGACTTGAGGAGATCCGCCAGCCGGCGGGATCGCATGATCTCCTGCCCGACGCGCGGATCGAGGCGCTCCGCCTCGGAGAGCTTGCCTTCGAGGGCTTCGACGCGTCCGGAGAGAAGGACCGCCGCCTGCTTCAGAACGCCGTCGTCAGCCTTCTCATCCGCGAAGCTTCTGATGACGTGACGCACGAAATCGACGTCGGAACACCAGTTGACGACACCGCTTTGAACGGCACCGGCGTCCCTCGCATACAGATCGACAAAACCCGCCTGGGTCGGCACTCGGAGATGCCTTTCGGGCTGAAACGGCCAGACCGGCAACGCCGCCAGATCGTCGGGCTGACCGATCCGCGATCGGCCGTCGGGCGAGACCACCATCCGCACTTCGATGACGTCGGTCGTGCCGATACGGAACATCTTGTCGCCGGCGAAGCCGTCCTGCCGTCCCGTCTCGACCAGCAGCCTGCGTGCCGCCTCCGGCGCGTAGAGGCCGGACAGGTCTTCGAACGGCAGAAGCCGTCTGCCGGAGGAGGCGACGTGCCGCTGCCGCTTCGGCGGGCCTTCCAGCGTCGGTCGCGCCTGCACCCAGTCGCCGACCTTGATCGCGGGCCGCGCCGATCTGACTTCGATCTCACCGTTGTTGCCGAACAGATTGTGCGACGACGAGGATATGTCGGTGATCGTGCCCTCGATCGACTGCGCCCGCACCTCGACGAAGGACGACGGCCCCTGCGTCCTCGTGCACACTCCCACCACGAAATTGCTGCTGTCGCTAGACACTCCGGCACCCTCACCCAATGGGCGGCAATACGCGCGCCACCCTTACGCTGTCGTTGATCCAAAGCAGTCGCGCGGCTCCTCCCGACTGGCGGCGGACGTTCACCGCCTCGAGCACCGACTGCGGCCCGTCGCCATGGAGGATTCCCGGAAGAAGCCTTCGGAGCTTCGCGAGATCGGCGGCTCGCGCCGAGTATGCGTAGTGACGCCGTCCCGACGGGCCCGCGTTGCCGAGGTTGCGATATCGAAGCCGCGCGGCGACCGGGATCGGCAGCGCGCCTTCTCCCGTCGAACGGACGAGCTTGTCGTCGACGAAATCGAACATCAAGGCGCCACGCGCGACGTGCGCATGCACGATCGCGGCCTGCCTCGACAAGTGCCTAAACTCCTGCCCGCGGGCCACGACCACGTAGACGTCGTGGTCCCGATTGCTTCTCCATCGCGTGACGCGCACAGACTCCCCGTCGTCGTCGCGCGCCGTGACGAAGTGCCGTCGCTTCCAAGACCAATGGGACGCCGCCACGTAGAATTCATGACTGATCGGCGTCGGGACGAACGACGTTGGCGAGTCGCCGGGCACGCCGACCGTTCCGACTGCCCAGCGCAGCCTCGACGTCAACTCCTGGGGCTCGACCCCAGTCGCTCCGACGAGCGGCGGCGACCACTTCGCGACACCGTTCGAGCGGAACGCCTTGCCGCCCATCGCGGCGACGGCCACGCGGAAGTCATCCGTCTGGCGAGATCCGATGCAGCCGTCGACGACGACGAGCCCCGCCTCGGACGAGCAGAGCGGAGCCAGCGTCGGACGCCGCAGCATCCAAGTCCGTCCCTTCCAAGCAGGCTTCAGGAAGGGCTCGAGCATCGTCGCTTCCTGCAGGCCGCGCAGCATGTCCCACGGACTCGCGTCTCCGGCGAGGGCGTCCGATAGCAAAGGAATGAGTTCGCTCTCGTCCCATCCGGCGCCGCCGCCGGCGTAGACCGCTTCGATCAAATCACCCAGCTTGGGATCGAGTTCGCTCCAACCTTCCACGGGAGGCGCGACCTTGTCCCGCATCTCCGCAACGTCGGCCCATTCGATGACAGGCGAACCCTTGGCGCCGCTCAAGGCCCGGTGAACGTGCGCGTCCCGCACGAACGTCAGGCTGCGGGACCATGACGGCGACGCGCGGTCCTCGTCCGCGGCAGGCTGAACGACGTACGGACCGTCGAGCGGCTTCTCGCTTCGGATCGCGTAGGTGCCGGCGATTTCCTCCTCGCATCGTATTGTGCCGTCGTTCTCGCCGGGCCGGGGCGTGATGGTGAGGCCCGAAGCGTCGGCCGCCACTTTCGGCAGGAAGCTCGCCCTTCCTAGCCATTCGCCGCCACTGCGGACGCCGCCGAAGACGCGGACGTTCCGGATCTGCTCTTCGGGCTTGGGCAGCTTCACCACGGCACCGAGACGGTCCTGCGCGCTGCCAGCCGGAACGATCCGCGAGAGCGACCAGTCCCCGCTCCGCTCGAGCGGTCCGAGCTTCGCGCCGATCTTGCCGGCGACGCGTGGCGACAGGCCGACGATGACCCTGCTCAGTCCCTCGGCCAGGATCGGCATCGCCTCCCAGCGCGCGTGTCCGGACTGCCGAAAGAAGATGACGCCCAGGTCGATGGCGCGCATCAGTTCGTGACCTTCCCTGGCGGAGCATGCCACGACCGCCTGCGCGAGCGTGCCGTACGATCCGAGCAATCGCCCGGTCGTCGCGTCTGACACCGCGAAGGACCAAAGGTCGTCCTCGTCCCGTAGCATCTCCAGCGACAGCTCGAACGCCGCCGTCGTTTTTCTGCCGAGGCTTATGGTCTGGACCAGGCGCCAGAAGCGATGGTCTGCGAGCGCGCGGTGTCCAGTGAGGTAGCTGCGTAGGAAGTCCTGGTAGGCTGACTTCAGATAGGCGGACGACTTCGAGCTGTCTGCGACCCGCCGAAACCTGCTCAGAAATTCCAATGGGCTGCCGAGAACGCCATCGTTGTCGTCCAGGAAATGCTGGACGACTGATTTGTCCTTTCGCGACGGAAAGGACAGCCGCACCGAGAAGCCGATCTGCTTGCGCCAGTCCTCCACAGGGGGAAGCTCGAGCGCGCGGAAAGGCAGTCCTTGACGTGCGCGGAGGTTCAGCCATTTCTCGAGTTCCACCCACATCCGGTTGATGCCGGTCAAATTCGAGAAGGTGCGGTTCAGCTTCAGAAACGAGGCGAGCTTGGGCCGGAATTCATGTCCGCTCGCGTCGGGGTCGATCATGCCTTCGACCAGCATCGTCAGCGCGAGGTAGGCGAAACATCCCGGGATCTCGTCACCGGAATACTTGCGGTAGTCGGCGTGCTGAAGCGCGCGGACAAGGCTATCTTCGCTCGCCGCGAACATCGAACGAAAGGCTTCGATCGTTCGCTCCCTGAACTCGTACCCGAGCCCCAGCGCGTCGGTCAGAGTGTAGTCCGTGACCTCGAACGAGCGGAGCGGCGAAGCGTCGCCCTCGCCGATCGATAAAAAATGCCGCGTCAGCGCGATCTCCCAATCCAGATAGGTGGTCGGGAGGGCGACCGTCATCGCGCTGCGGTCCACGGCGCGCGCCGGTCCCGCCGCGCCGCTTCGCTGCCGTGCACCGTCAGGCGCCGCTTGAGCGCCACTTCCCCGTTGGACAGGCCGGTCGCGAGGTCGACGCGCATCTCAAATCCGAAGCTCCAATTGGCCGCGCCCGTTTCGCCTTGCCGACGCGCGTATGCCGCGCCGCGGCTTGCGTCCGTTCGCCGAGCTGGATTTCTTGATGGAGCGCAGCAGCGGATTAAAGAGCTGCGTGCGAAGGAAGGCCACGACGGGCACGGCCACCCCATCGCCGATCACCCTGAACGCGAATTCGTAGACCTCCGGAAGCTTGTAGCCGGCCTTCAGTCCCATGAGCGAGGCCGCTTCCGCCGCCGAGAGAAGCCGCGTTCGGACGTCCGAGCCGTTCACGACGATGATGCGCGGCCTCGATCCTCCTCCCTTTGGGGTCCGAAGACATCCGGCGAGGCCCCGGAAGCAGATTTCGGTCCGCTGCACCGTCTTTCCGTTCGACGGCCTCATGCGCAGGGAAAGCGTGCCCACGATCCGCTTGCCGGATCTCTTGGCCTCGGAAAGCTTCTGCTTGTGGATGTCGGACATCATGCCGATCAGACGCTTGGTCTCGGCGGGCGTGTGCCACTCGACGCCGACCGGCTTGTCCTTAACGATCGTGTTCAGCGTCTTCTTCAGTTCCGGAGCGGCACCGAGATTGAACCAAATCCACTGCTCGCGGCACCGCGGCGACAGCTTCTCGACGGCCTTCACCAGCGGATCCGGGTGCCACGTCGGATGCGGCTCCTCGCGAACGAGCTCGGCCGCAATCTTTGCCGACTTCGAAACGGCGACGATGAAGACCCGCTGTCTCGACTGCGGAACGAAATGCCGCGCGTCGACCACGACGGCACCAGCGCGCATGCCCAGACGGTCGAGCGCTGCGACGACTGCCTTGAATTCCTCGCCGCCGTTTATAGTCAGGAGGCCGACGACGTTCTCGAGGACCACGATGCGCGGCAGGCGGCCGTTGGCCTTCAGGCCCTTCATGAGGTCGATGAACGCCCAGAACGTGCCGGATCGCGTGCGGTTGGACCCGCTCGCCTGGCCTATGCCCAGCCCGTTGCCGGCCGCCGACAGGTCCTGACAGGGGAACGAAGCCCAGGCCAAGTCAACGCGGCGCCCGAGATTTTGCGCCTCGACATCGTGGATATCGTCCTTGAGGATTGCCGCTTCGCCCCAGTTGTCGGCGTAGACCTGGACCTTAAGCGGATCGAAATCGTTGGCGAACTGGCACTTCCACCGGCCGCCGAGGCCAGCACGCACCATACCTCCGCCCGCGAAGAATTCGAGATAACTTGGCACTTCAGACGGCCCCCTTAGCGATGGCGGCCATCATCATTCGCGGACCGGCAAGTAGCCAGACCCGCAGAGTCGCGAACGGATCCGGTCCGTCCGGATTTTCGAAATTTTCCACGCCCCTCATTTCCTGCCCAGCCGTCGGCAGCCTCGCTTGCGCCTCTCCGAACCATCCCCGCCTCGATCGGTTCCATTTGGAAGGTGGTGATGCGACCTTCCGACCGTCTTGCGGATGCGCCAACCTTAGGTCGGCCTTGTGTGTCAAGATGCGCGCCGCGCCTGTGCTGCCTGCCTTTCGGTGCAGGCCAAAGCCCGATTCTTGCACACGAAAGCGGCGGAATCGTCGCACAGGTTGAATCCGCCCACAAGCTCAATCGCGTAGTCTTTTAGTTGCTCGACCTCATGTGGACGAAATTGCTGGTTCCCCTCGTCAGCTAGGCGATCTGACGGGCTGCAACCCGGTCCATGTTTCTGTGCTCGTGGACGGACCGGAACTCAGATCGCGCGGCAGGTGACCGCTTCGTACCGCGCGATAAGCGATCTAGAGAAGTTAGCTTCCCAAGGGGGCGGCGACGCGAGCGACGTCACCCAGCCTGGCTTCCACCTCCCGAGCCGTCAGGCCGGCGCCCATAACATTCTATGGGCCCCTGGATTCGATGCCGTCGCGACAGTCCGATTTTTTGTGAAGCTAAGCCGAAATAGCTTCCCAAAGACGCCCCCGCAGGGCTCTCTGAGTAGCGCTTTTGGGCCACCCTCGAAGGCGTTGGCCGCCCACCGAAGTGCCGAAAGCGGAGACGGCAATGAAGTTCCGTAATGCCATTTAAGCATTTGTTATTGCTATATTAAATCGCCGCGTTTTCACAGCTTATGCTGTCGATCTGAAAGTCGGGAATGCAGGATGACCGGGTCCGGAGCACGCGCGGCGGTAGTTTTTTTTCGGGCGAGAAACTGCCCCCGTCCCGGACCGCATCGCCGCGTCCGTGAGGCGATGGAAAGCCGCCGCCGTGGTCGCGAACGCTGGCGAGATCGCTCGGCAACACCCCATCCTGACCATTGCGCGCTCCACCGGTGCTTCGTACCGCGTTTGCAAACAAAACAAGAACGACTATCCTCCCCCCGCCTCGGGGGATGATTCATGCTTACGACCGCTGCAGTGTCCCATCTGGACACCCTGAATCCGGAACAACGCCGGGCTGTCGAGCACGGTGTATCCGTGGACAGCCATGTGGGCACACCCCTGCTAGTGATCGCCGGTGCCGGATCCGGCAAGACGAACACCCTAGCCCATCGCGTCGCCCACCTGATCGCCAGCGGCGCCGATCCCCGGCGGATCCTTCTGATGACATTTTCGCGGCGCGCAGCGTCCGAAATGGCGAAGAGGGTTGAACGGATCGCCCGCAAGGTCCTGGGCGAACAGGCCGGCGTCATGACCGACGCTCTGAGCTGGACCGGCACCTTCCATGGCATCGGCGCTCGTCTGCTCCGCGAGTACGCCGACCAGATCGGGCTGGATCCGGCCTTCACCATCCACGACCGAGAGGACTCCGCCGACCTCATGAACCTCATCAGGCACGAACGCGGACTTTCCAAGACGGAGAGCCGCTTTCCGGCAAAGGGCACATGTCTTTCCATCTACTCGCGCTGCGTCAACGCCGAGATCGAGCTCGAACGGGTCTTGGGGGCTTCTTATCCCTGGTGCTCCGGCTGGGTCGCCGAGCTGAAGGAGCTCTTTGCGGCCTACGTCGAAGCCAAGCAGAAGCAGAACGTTCTCGATTACGACGACCTCCTGCTCTACTGGGCACAGATGATGTCCGACGGCGGCATCGCCAACGACGTCGGCGGCCGCTTCGACCACGTGCTGGTCGACGAGTACCAGGACACGAACCGATTGCAGTCGTCGGTCCTGCTGGCTTTGAAACAAGGAGGCCGCGGCCTCACCGTGGTCGGCGACGATGCTCAGTCGATCTACTCGTTTCGCGCCGCCACGGTCCGGAACATTCTCGATTTTCCTGACCAGTTCAGTCCCAAGGCCGAAATCGTCACCCTCGACCGCAACTACCGCTCCACGCAGCCTATCCTGTCCGCCGCCAACGGCGTCATCGATCTCGCCAGGGAACGCTTCACCAAGAACCTTTGGACGGAGCGGACTTCGTCGGCGAAGCCCCGCTTGGTCGCCGTTCGGGACGAAGCCGACCAGGCGCGGTACATCGTCGAGCGGATTCTGGAGAACCGCGAGGAAGGCTCCCTTCTTAAACAGCAGGCGGTTCTCTTCCGCACTTCGTCGCACAGTGGACCGCTGGAAGTCGAACTCACCCGCCGCAGCATTCCGTTTGTGAAATTTGGCGGCCTGAAGTTCCTGGACGCCGCGCACGTGAAGGACGTGCTGGCCGTGCTGCGCTTCGTCGAGAACCCGCGCGATCGCGTGGCCGGTTTCCGCGTGATGCATCTGCTTCCCGGCATCGGGCCCGCTTCCGCGCAGCGCGTACTCGATCACATGGCGGAGGCGGCCGACCCGCTCGCCGCGCTCTGCGCGATGCGTTGTCCGCCCCGCGCCGGCGACGACTGGAAAGGATTCGTCGACACGGTCGGAAACCTCCGCTACTCGGAGTGGCCCGCGGACCTCGAGCGCGCCCGGCTGTGGTACGAACCCCATCTCGACCGGATCCACGAAGACGCGGAGGTCCGACGCGCCGACCTCATTCAACTCGAGCAGATCGCGAGCGGCTACTCCTCGCGCGAACGCTTCCTCACCGAACTCACCCTGGACCCTCCGGACGCGACGAGCGACCAGGCCGGCGTGCCGTTGCTCGACGAGGACTACCTCATCCTGTCGACCATCCACTCGGCCAAGGGGCAGGAATGGAAGTCCGTCTACGTGCTCAACGTGGTCGACGGCTGCATGCCTTCAGATTTGGGCGCCGGCACCTCCGCTGAACTCGAGGAAGAGCGTCGACTGCTGTACGTCGCGATGACGCGGGCGAAGGATGACCTCCACTTGGTCGTGCCGCAGCGCTTCTTCACGCACGGACAGCATTCCCAAGGAGACCGTCACGTCTATGCGTCACGGACCCGCTTCATTCCGGAGAAACTGCTAAATCTGTTCGAGAGGACGAATTGGCCCAGTATGTCGGCTGCGGCGCCCGCGCGCGGTCCTGGCCAAGGTCCTCGGATCGACATCGGCGCCCGAATGCGCGGCATTTGGCGCTGAGAACGGGCTTGACTGCAGCATGACGAAACCCTCGCCAGATCCTGAAAAGATGAGGCTGCATGCCGAGCGTCGCCGTCGACGGCTGCTGTATTCGCTCAACGATCTGCAGCAGGCATTGAGCGCCTGTTCATTCCTGTACGACTGCGAAAAGGAACGGACTTACTCGAGGGTGGAGCTACGCCGATTCCGTTGTTACGAAACGACCCTGATCGTAGCATACGGGCGGCCATTCTCGCAGTCGCTCGCTGGGGGGATTCCTCCTCTAACGACCAAGATGATTGGCCTGAAACTGTCGCCGGAGCGACGGGCGCTTCACGACTGGCTAATCGGCATGCGCAATCAAATCATGGCGCATTCCGACGGAGAGATGATGCGAATGACCGTCAAGCCGCTCGACGTGTCGCTCGACGACGAGACCCAAGCCGTAGTCTTTCTCCAGACGGTATTCGACGAAGGCGTTACGCTGATGGGTACGCTGCTCGTCGAGACGAACGAATTGCTGCACGATGTCTACGCGACCATCGTTCGATGTCTCCACCGCGAGGCTCAGAAGAACCCTGAACTGTTCGACCTCAAAATCGACAGCGAGGAAGCCAGGGCAGCGAGAAATGTCGATGTGTAATCTCTATTCCATGACCAAGAATGTTGACGCGATCCGTCGCCTGTTCGCCGCTCTCAACAGCCGAGTCGGCAACCTGCCGAGCATGCCCGGCATCTATCCCGACTACCCGGCGCCGATCGTGCGCAACGCGCCGGAGGGGCGAGAGCTCGTCATGGCGCGCTGGGGCATGCCGTCATCTTCCAAGGCGCTGATGGATGCCACCAAAAAGCGGGCCGAGAAGCTGCAAGCGAAGGGTAGGACGGTCGACTTCAAGGAACTGCTCCGGATGGAGCCGGACTCCGGCACCACCAACATCCGCAACGTCAACAGCGCGCACTGGAAGCGCTGGCTGGGTCCGGAGCACCGCTGCCTGGTGCCGTTCACCTCGTTCAGCGAGTACGACACCATCGACGGCAAGAAGACGCCGGTCTGGTTCGCGCCGGACGAAAGCCGTCCCTTGCTCGCATTCGCCGGCCTCTGGACCAACTGGACCAGCGTGCGCAAGGCCAAGGAGGGCGAGATCACTGCCGACATCTTCGCGTTTCTTACCAGCGAACCGAATGCCGAGGTCGCGCGTGTCCATCCTAAAGCTATGCCGGTGATCTTGACGACGACTGACGAGCACGACACCTGGCTCCGCGCCCCTTGGGACGAGGCCAAGGCGCTACAGCGTCCCCTTCCGGACGGCGCACTCAAGATCGTCGCGACGGGCGAGAAGGAAGACGTCGTGCAGGCCGCCTAGCGTTTTGCACAGGGCGGCGGAATAGGTGGAAAAGCTCCGGCCCCTCCGATCGCGAATCCCAGCCCTGTGTTAGCAGGCCGGGAACGAGCAAGGGGCCTAAAGGATTCGTCCTGTGCAGGAGCGATCTCGATGTTGATGACCAAGGAACGGCGGCCGGCGATCCGGACGCTACGCGGATGGGCGATCTCGGTGCTGAACGAAGCCGGAGCCATCCGCGAATGCGAGACGCACGGCTGGATGCAAGACCGCGCCGACCCGCATGCCCGGGAGCGCGCCTTCGAGATCGCCCGCCAGGATCCGCCGCCCGGCGTCTCGCCTCAAGCGGCAGCCGTCGCGATCGCGGAGCTTCTGGACTCGATCGGCGACACGTGCCCGGAGTGCCTGCCCGCGGCCTAGACATAATCGGCGTGTCCGGTGCATTGACAATGATGACCGCATCTCCTCCGCCCCCAGCTCAAGCGTTGCTCGACATACTTGGCCGATTGTCGGGAGGCACGCCGCCGACTGATGCAGAAGCGGATAAGGCGATAACCGAGTTCATCGTTCATCTTGCGGCGCTCGATCGACAGCACAACCGCAAGAGCCGGTCCGAAAAATATCTTATCGAAAAAGTCTTCGGGCGAGCGCGGCTGTTTAAGAACGACGTGGAAACTCTGCAGTATTGCCGTTGTCATCTGCAGGCCGCCGTCAGGCAACTGTCGGATCTCTCGGTTCACCTGAAGAAGAATTCGCCATCTGACAGCTTTACCGCTGCTTCGCTCGTCACCTGGGCCGACACCATCCGGGACTACATCTTTGACTTAGGGGACATCGTCCCCTTCCTGCAGCGCAACGAGCCTGGCTACGTTTATTTGACGGGCTTCAAAAATGCGACGGTACATAGCTGGGAGGTTTTCCGCCTAGCGCGTGGCCTCGCATACCAGTCGGCCTTCCGACAAATCGGACCCTTCGGTCTGGATCACAAAGCCGCGCAAATCGCGGCAATTGCCGTGCTGAGGCAAGCGCTCGAACTTCGCTTCGAACGGCTCATTTCGGTATATCCGACAGACAGGAAGGGCAAGTCTCCAAGGCTCAAGCATGGGTTTCACCAAGATTTCGTAGTCGCAAATCCGTATTTTTTCCAAGCACGTGGCTTCAGCATTCCGGATCTGAGACCCGTCTACGACTGGTGCAGCGAAATCGTCCATCAGGCCTACCAGCCGTACGCTTGGCAGATCGCCTGGGCGCTTGAGCTAAGCGATAGACTGCTAGGCTCTCACGAAGTGCCGCCCACCGCCGCTTGGTCGATTGCCAACGGCGTCGAGATCATCGGCGTGCAGGACATGCAGACAGCTTTCGAGTCGCACTTCCTAGAGTCCTACGATCATGGCGAATGGAGGATGACAAGGAGGCGCCCCGAAGCCTTGGTTCGCGATTGGACTACCGCGATGGCGTTCACCAGCCCAGGCTTCCAGTCAGTCCGGCACCGCCCGTGTCTGTTACGACGTACCGTTAGACGAATCTCAAACCTCTGGCCAGGCCAACAATGACCGAACGTCTAAAATCGCGTCATCCATCCGCGCACTGGCCGCTTGAATACTAGGCTGACTTCCGCTGCGCCTTAGCCGCCGGTTTCTTCGCCGCCGCCTCTTTCGCGGGCTTCTTGCCTTGGATCGGCATAAGCATCTCCTTCTGGCCGGCCGCCGCCTTCTTCGGCTTCCTCGCCGGCTTCTTCCCAAGCTTGGCCTCGCCCGAGGAGCTGCCGACGCTCCGCCGCAGCGCCTCCATCAGGTCGACGACGTTCTCGCCGCGGGGGCGTTCCTTCGGCGTGATTGGCTTGCCGGCACGCTTCTGGTTGATGAGGTCGACAAGCGCGGTCTCGTAGTGATCTTCAAACTTCTCCGGTTCGAATTGCCCGCTCTTCGAATTCACGATGTGCTTGGCGAGATCGAGCATGTCCTTGGTAACTTTGACGTCCTGGATATCGTCAAAGTATTCGGCCTCGCTACGCACCTCGTAGGGGTAGCGCAGCAGCGTGCCGACGAGCCCCTTGTCCAGCGGCTCGAGCGCGATGATGTGCTCGCGGTTGGTCAGCACCACCCGGCCGATCGCGACTTTGTCCATCTCGCGGATGGTCTCGCGGATCACCGCGAAGGCGTCGTGGCCGACCTTGCCGTCGGGCCTGAGATAGTACGGCCGGATGAGGTAGCGCGGATCTATTTCGGATTTCGAAACGAACTCGTCAATCTCGATCGTCCTGGTGGATTCCAGCGCGAGCTCCTCGAGCTCTTCCTTGGTCACTTCGATGAATTGGTCATTCTCGAGCATGTAGCCCTTGACGATGTCCTCGTTCGGCACCTCCTCGCCCGTATCGGCATCGACCTTGAGGTACTTGATCCGGTGACCAGTCTGACGATTGAGCTGGTTGAACGAGATCTTCTCGGACTCGGAAGTGGCCGGGTAGAGCGCGACTGGGCAGGTCACGAGGGACAGACGCAGGAAGCCTTTCCAATTGGCGCGCGGGGCCATACGCAAAACTCCGGATACAGGGACCTCGGACTCGAGACGAACGGCGCAGCCCGGTTCCGACATTCCGCCCCTCGTTTTCCGGATTCATCCTCAAGCGGGCGCGCAGCGCCAGCGGGATCGGCGACTGGGTCTTGACTCTGCGCGAACGAAAAGTGAACATTCGGCATGCCTGGTGCGCCCGAACCATCTGAGCCCCTCTGGTCGACCTTGATTTGGCCGCCGACCAGGCCATCCCCGCGTGCGGAGGGGACGCCCGCGAGGCGGTCAAGGCGCTGTTGGTCGCCAACGATTTTCTCGAGACCCAACTCGACGAGTTGCGGGGGTCGGTCTCCGTCGGCTACGCGCGAGGCCGGTTCGATCGATCGCGCGATCGCAAGGAGTGACCTATGGATGTCACCTACTACGTCGCTCTCCCCTTTGTCCCGGCGGACGATGGCGTCGCGCCGGGCGAGGCGGTGGAGTGCACGAGCGCCAACGCGGCCGCCACGCGCGCGGAAGTGCTGTCGCGCAAACCCGGCTGCGCCGGCGCGATAGCGTTCAGCCGAACCGGGGACCCGGCGACAGGCGAGTTCGGCGACGCCAAGCTGATCCGGAAATTCGGCGACGTGCCCGATGACCTGAGCGCGCTGTGACAGCGGACGGCGTACGGAATTTGAGTGCTATGAAACCGACGCGCACCGAGATCCGCTGCGATGCCTGCAACGGGACGGGCTCGGTGCCGACCCGCGAGCCGGAGCCGGGCCGCCGGATCTATCCGGGCCGATGCACGAAGTGCGGCGGCAAGGGTCGGCTACCGAAGTCGGAGTGAGACGTCCCCGCGTCCGCCGCAGCCCGTTTTCCGGCTTCGTTGACCTAGGCGGGTGAAAGGGCGGCTTCCAGGCGATTAAGCAACTCGATCTGGCCGGGCAATATCCTCATTCGGGCGGTCGAAAGATCGAGCCACGCGGCGCGATCGACTTCGGGGAACGTTTGGGTCCTGCCGCTTTTCGGCGGCCATTCGATCTCGAAGGTATTGCTGGATAGCTTCGCTGCATCGAATTCGGCCTCGCCGGCGAAGGCGATCACACGCTTGCCGCCGCGCTGGCGGACCTCTCCCAGGGCCAGCAGCGGGCCGATCGAAGCCGTCGGCCCGAGCTCCTCGGCGAACTCGCGCCTGGCGGCCTGCTCCGGATCCTCCGACGGCGAGATCTCGCCCTTCGGAATAGACCACGCGCCCTCGTCCTTGCTTCGCCAGAACGGCCCGCCAGGATGCACGAGTAGGACCTCCAGTCCGCGTTTCGCCCGCCGAAATGCGAGGATGCCCGCGCTCAACTTCCCCTTCGGGGCGGACGCCTGTCTTGACGCCTTTGCCATCATGCCTCGCGTGGCGCTACCTCCCCGGCTCCTCGATCGCAAGGCCGGGACGTACGAACTCATCCCATCGGGTCAAAAGCGGCAGGCAGCAGACGCGATAGAGCAGCCAGCAGGCGTAGATGACGTCGGCCGAATAGCACTGCCCCTCCGACAGCTGCCCGTGAGCCACGTCATGGCGGAGCGTCGGACCCGGCTGGAGGTTGAAGATGCGGTTCAACTCGTCGAGCAGCGGCTCGCCCATCATCTCGAGCAGGTCGCTGCGGTGGTTGGCGATGATTGCATCGAGGCTGCGGTTCTCTTCGGTCGCGTCGTCGCGACGCTTCGTTGGATCGGCCCCGCGCGCCTTCAGGATATGACGCAGGCTCGCCTCCAATTGCGGGATCAGCAGATAGGCGGCCGACGTGAAGTCGCCCTGGAAGAAGCGGGCGAACCCGAGCGCGTAGAGCGGCGCCTGAAGACGCGATACGAACGGCGACACTCCGACGATCGGGCGGAAATGCCGCTCCTCGATCGCGATCGATTGGGCGATCAGAGACCGCACGGGATCAATGCTGTTGGCGACCACATCGGCGCGGCGATGGGATTCCGCCTGGGAAATCATGCGCAGATACCAGTCCTCCGGCGGCTCTCCGCTGCCAGCGTCGGAGGTGTGGACGATCGTCCTGCCTTCGTCGTCGACGTGCTTGCCGCCCATCATGCCACTGAACGGCTCGCGCTCGGCCCGCGCCCGCGCATGTGCCTTTAGGTCTTCGATCTTCGGCGACACCGCGAGGAACGCGAAGGACTGCAGCGCGGTCGACAAGTCCATCGGTACGAACAGATCGAGGATCCGGTCTCGCTCGACCGGGTCGACGATGTCGACGACGAAAGTCCCCATCTCTCGCATCGACGCGCGCTGAAGTCTCCGCAGCTCGAATTCGAGTTCTTCCTCCAGCGCAGTGGCTTCTTCGCATTTGATCTGACGCAAGCGCATCAGCGCATCCATGACCCAGGACGCCTTCGCGCCCGCCTGGCTGCACTGGTCGCGCATCCTGAGCATCTGGTGGACGGCGCCGAGTTGGCAGCGCCGCTCGCTATCCGCGTCGCCCGTGCGGCCATACAGGTAGCCGGCGTAGTCGAGCGCCACCTGAACAGCGTGCGGAACGAGCGTCGGGTTCGCGCCCGCGACCGCCTCGAGGTCGACCGCCGCCTGCCGCTTGTCGATCAGTCCGTAGTCGACGCAAAGCTGGGCAAGCCGGCTGAAGATGACCGGCTGCGCCTCTTGCCGGGCCTGCCGATACAGGCAGGTGAGCGCCGAAACCAGCCGGTCGGAATGCGGCGCTTTGCCTTTCTTCGTCGCCGACGAAATCTGCAGCGCACGATGCGCCGGTGTCTGTGCGTCGATCAGGTTGCGGCCGTCGATGGGAACGCAAGCTTTCAGCGAACCGCTCATCAGACCCTCGACGCAATCGCAATAGGCGTCGATGGCGATTCCTGCCACGGCCGCCTTGCGCCGATCGCTCGTCCAGACGACGTCCGCGACGCGGGCCCGCATCGCAGGGTGTCGGATTTTCGGCAGAACGCGCTCCAGGACATCCGCCTGACGTCCGCGGATGTCGCTCGGAATCATGGTGCGCAAGTCTGCCCGTTGCGCGCCTGGTCCGAACTTATTGCCGGGATCCGAAGGCCTGAGATGAATCCCGGCGACAGCGGACAGCAGAAGGTAGACGTCCTTGGCCGGAGATGCGGCGACCGCGGATGCTTGTCCGTAGGCCATCGCGATTGCCGGCATGCTCACCTGGTCGACCGCGGCAATGGGCACGTTCAAGTCACAGGCTTCGAACGCCGCCAGCTCGACGACCGGCACCTGCGTTCCTTCCTCGGCCATTCAGATCTCCCCGAAGGATCGGTCGAGCGGCTTGTTCGACTGCCGGCGACGAGCTTGCAGATGTTGGATCGATTTTCGTCCGGACGCAGGCCACCCACCTGGCCTGTACCATCGTAGAAAATCAAGATGTTACGGCCCCTTAAAGGCGACTTCTCAACCGACACCTGATCGCCCATGGCGCGGACCGCCTACTGCAGGTTGAGTCGCGATAAAAAGCGCGCACGATTCGAGACATGTCAATATGTAGCGGCCGAAAAAAGTCGACTATCAACATCTTGAATTGGCGGCGGCAAGTCCCATGTGTGCAGAACATGTGCCCGAAATGTGGGCAACGCTGTCGGCCTTGGGGGGCCCAATGCGGTTCGCGAAAGAGAAGTCGCGCGCGCCGGCGCGCCAACTATCCGGTCCCGCCGACCGGCCGGAGGGCTCATGACCCACGGTCGACCTTTCCGCGTCCTGAGCCTGGACGGCGGCGGCATGCGCGGCACGTACACCGCGACCTACCTGGATCGCGTCGCGACGACGTTCGCGCGGCGCAGGAAGCTCGATTCTCTTGACATAGGCAAGGGGTTCGATCTGATCGTCGGCACCAGCACCGGCGCGATCATCGGCTGCGCCCTCGCCGTCGGACGGCCGCTTTCCGAGGTCGTCGCCCTCTATCGCAAGCACGGTCCCAAGATTTTCTCGAAAAAGCTCCCCTCCGGCTTGGCCGGTGTGGCTCCCGATCTGCTGTTGCGGAAACGAGCCCTCAAGGCGGGCGAGGCCGAATTGCTCGGTGCGCTCGTCGGTACCATCGGCGATGAGACCATGGCTGAAGTTTACAAACGGCGCGGCATCGCGCTGGCCTTTTCCGCCGTGGAAATGAGCCAGCATCGGGCATGGGTTTTCAAGACGCCCCATTTCGCAGGCACCAACCATCGCGACGACAACTACCGCCTGGCTGACGTCTGTCTAGCGTCCTCGGCCGCACCGCTCTATCGCTCGCTGGCCGCGATCGATCAGCCGGACGGCGGCGACGGCACCCCCTTCAACGTCTTCGCCGATGGTGGACTGTGGGCCAACAACCCGGTCCTGCTGGGTCTGATCGAAGCCCTCGACGTGGCCGAGGCCGGTCGCGAGATCCAGATCTTCTCGCTCGGAACGTGCCCCGTGCCGCAAGGCGAGCAGATACCGAGAGGCGACCGGCACCGCGGCCTTCCGGAATGGAAGTTCGGCGGTAACGCCGCGAGCCTGTCGGTCGATGCGCAGGAATTCGCCTTTGACCATATGGCGCGGAAACTGACCAAGCACGTGAACCGCAAGTGCAGCATCGTGCGCTTCCCGCACGACAAGGTGCCGGCAACGCTGGTGCCCTATCTCTTGCTCGACGACACACGCGAAGAGGCCATGAACGCGCTGATCACCCAGGCGCGGACCGACGCCGACATGACCAACAGCAAGTGTGCCTACCGCGACACCGATCCGGAGGCGGAGCTGATCTGCTCGCTGTTCGAAACCACCCCTCCCCTTGAAGAGCCGCCGGCCGCTCGGCGATCGAGGGACACCGATGCCGCGGCCGCGAGCCGATCGAGGTGACCATGTACGATTGTTCAGACGATGTTCTCGTATACCACGACGACGAGGTGACGCTCCCGGGCGGGGAGCGGACCGCAATGAGAAAGCGGCGCGACGCCAACCGCGAGCGCCTGAAGAAGGGCCTGTCGGAGGCCAAGAAGCCGGCACCGCTCCAGTTCAAGTCGCAGGGCAGCTACGCCATGAGGACGATGACGCAGCACCCCGACAACGACTACGACATCGACGACGGCGTCTATTTCGCAAAGGAGGATCTGGTGGGCGAACGCGGCGCCGAGATGACCGCGCTTCAGGCGCGTCAGATGGTGCGCGACGCCGTCGACGACGGGGGCTTCAAGACGCCGCCGGAAGTGCGCAACAACTGCGTGCGCGTCTACTATGAGGCAGGATATCACGTCGACCTGCCCGTCTACCGCCGGGTCACGACCAAGGATGTCTTCGGCAACGAGTCCCATTTCTATGAACTCGCCAGCACCGACTGGAAGCGGTCGGATGCGCGCGAGGTGACGGCGTGGTTCGAGAAGGAAAACGACGCGCAGAGCCCGGACACCGAAAACGGGCGCCAGCTTCGGCGCGTCGTCCGTGACATCAAGAAGTACGCCAGAAGCCGGTCGAGCTGGAAGGCCCAGATCCTCAGCGGCTTCGGCATCACCAAGCTTGTCACCGAGTGTTTCCGCGGCGACGCCGGTCGCGAGGACAAGGCGCTGCACGACACGATGAAGGCCATCCGTGACCGACTGAAGTGGAATCTGGTGGTGCAGCACCCGGTGACGCCAGGCGACACCATCACCAAGGGCAACGAGGATCCCAAGGCCAAATTCCTGCGCGAGAAGCTGGACGAGGCCTTGACCAGCCTCGCTCCCCTCTTCGACAGCGACTGCGACAGGCAGGCAGCGCTGAAGTGTTGGGACAAGGTGTACGCCACCGAGTTCTTCAGCGACCGCTATGAGCCGGTCATCAAGGCGTCAAGCAGCGTTGCGGCGCCGGCGCTCGCAGGTCTGTTCTCCGGCAAGGAGCCGCAGGTGGCCGTCCGCAAGGATGGCGGCGGTCGGTATGCCTGATCGCGTGCCGCAGCCACCTTCCTGCGAGGATGCGCTCCTCATGGTCGAGGACCGCATCCGGCGGAAGTTGGGTGGCTTCGAGCGCCTCGACAGGCAGGCTCTGCGCAAGTACGCGGCCCGGCAGCCGGCGGCCGGATGGCGGCTGACGGTGCCGACGCCGGAAGGAGAACGGCGCCTCGACGTGGTCGTGCCCCGACAATTCCCGTTCGCGCTCCCACGCGTGGCCTTCGTCGGCCCGTCTATGTTCCTGAAATGGGCGCACTTCGAAAGAGACGGGATCCTTTGCCTCGACGGCGAGGGTTTCGATGTCGAGCGGCCCGGTGCCGTAGTCGCAGACCGCATCGCGTCGGCTTGCCGGCTTATCGGCGAATGCGAGCGCGGCGAGCGGGACGGCGACTTCGCCGACGAGTTCCTCTCCTATTGGGGTCAGGCCTCTAACGACGAGGGCGTTCCGGTTTATAGCCTGCTGCCGCCGGCCGGTCCGTCGAGGCTGGTGCGAGTCTGGCGCGGCAAGCGGTTCGTGCTTGTCGCGGACGACGACGAGGCGATCGCAGTGTGGCTGAAGAACCGCTACGGCACGGCCAACGTCAAGACCCAGGCAGGCGCGCTGCTTTGGCTCGATCGGCCGCCGCTGCCAGCGGACTTCCCGAAAAGCGGCATCGCGGTTCGCCGGCTGGCAGCGGAAGCTGGCCTCGCGGACGAGCTCTTATGCCAATTGGTGATGCAGGACGTGAGCGGCGCCACTCTGCTGGTAGGGGTCGACACGCCGGTCGGGCCCGCCCTCGCCTCGGCGTGGGTCCCTCACCCGACCGAGCGCGGACGCTCGACCCTCGGTGACGGCTTCAGGAACAAGCTGGTGCCGGCGCAGATCGCGCTCGGGCGCTATTTCGGCGGCGCCCCGATCAAGCGCGCGAGCGTCGATCGGGCCGACGCGGCCTGGATTCACGGTCGCGGGGTAAACCCGAAGTTCGATCGCTTCCGACTCGCGAAGGTCGGCATCGTCGGATGCGGCTCGGTCGGCGCTGCCGTCGCCATCCTGCTCGCGCAGTCGGGCATCGGCCATTTCGTCCTCATCGATCCGGAACGGCTCGCCTGGGCCAACATCGGCCGGCATCCGCTGGGCGCCCCCTACGTCGGATCTCACAAATGCGTCGGGCTGGCCCAGAAGATCCGGACCGATTTCCCCCACGTGGCCTCCGTCGACGCGATCGCGCGTGACATCGAAAGCGTCATCATGGAAGAGCCCGACGCCCTCGCCGATTGCGATGTCGTCGTCTCGGCGACCGGTTCGTGGGCTACCGAAGCGTTCTTCGACGTCTGGCATGTCGGCTCGAAATTCGAGGGGCCGGTGATCTACGCCTGGACCGAAGCGCATGCGGCGGCGGGGCACGCCGTCACGATCGCCAAGAACGGGCAGCGGTTCCGGGAAGGATTCGACGCTTGCGGCAAGCCCCATCTGCAGGTGACTGAATGGTCCGGACCCACGACGCTGCGGGAGCCCGCCTGCGGCGCGGTCTTCCAACCGTACGGGGCGGCCGAATTGTCATTCACCATCGCTATGATCGCCGAGGTGGTTCTTCGGGCGCTGGATCGCGAGATCGGGGCATCCTCGCATGGCCTCTGGATCGGTCGGTCAGGACCACTCAGGGCCGCGGGCGGCGACTGGAGCTCGCGCTGGCGATCCATGACGGGCTTTCGCGACGAGGGAGGATACGTCATCGAATTACCTTGGCCCAGCGCGGCCGCCCTGGCCGTGGTCGTAGCCGAGGCGGCCGAATGATCGTCTACCCGATCGGTCGTTCGGGACAGGCGCTGGTATTCACGGACCCCGTCATCGAGACCTTCTCCAAGCACAGACAACTGCGTTTCTGGCAGCGTGAAGCCGGAGGCCAACTGTTCGGGCGTTTCCACGCGTCGAGGATAGAGGTTGTCGAGGCGACCGGCCCGCGGAGAACGGATCGGCGAACCCGCACGTCCTATGTGCCCGACAGACGAGCCGAACAGCGCGAGATCGATGACCGCTTCGGTCTCGGCCTGCATTTCCTTGGGGATTGGCACACCCATCCCGAGAGGATTCCGCTCCCCTCCAATCCCGACGTCACCAGCCTCGACGACACCGTTCGCAGGTCTGTCCATGCCATGCTGGCCTTCGTTCTTGTGGTCGTAGGGCAGCTACCGGCGCCTGAAGGACTACACGTCTCCCTCTTCCGTGGCGACGGCTTCCCCAATGTGCTGAGGCCGGTCGCCGGAGCTTGAGTGCCGCCGCGGCATCGCCACCTTTGTGCGGAAGAGTGCACGTATCCAGCCAGGCTTAACGACATGTGCAACGCCGCAAATCACCCCTATGACTGTAGCTGCGGGTTCGGAGGAGACACCGGCGGCGGTCGTCGCCGTTGGGGAAGCGTCTCGCATTTCGCGTTGAATTACTCACCCCCGTCCTTCGGTTGGTCCCGCGATAGCGGCGGGACTGTCGAGAGCTACGTGAATCCGAACGCCCACTGTCCGGTGTGCGGACACTCGGTCTTCTTCTACCGGAGCCCGTATAACGGGCGCGTGTTCTTCGACGATCTGGGCTGGCCATGGCCGAAGCACGGCTGCACGGACAATCGCGGAGAACCCCGTCGGGCGACCCGCAATTCGATCGTGCCGAAGTCCGCGCATGAGTCCGGCTGGCACCGGGAGGGTTGGAGCCCGCTCCTTTCGCCACGCGTGGCTCTGGAGGGCGACCGTTGTGCCGTCCGGGGCGATTTCGACGATGCCTTCGTCGATTTGCTCCTGCCGGCGGGCTCCGGGGTCGACCTCGAGAGTCCCGTTCTGCTTAAGCGGCTCCATTCTCACGTCTTCCGGATCACCTGTCTCGCCTCCGATCCGGGATCGACAAAGACGGTCGAGACCGTGGCTTTCGATAGACGGCTGACCGGTGCCGGCGACGACGCCGCGCGGCGCGCTGCGGACGGCGACCCTGTCGGCCTCCAGGCAATCGGTAGCTTTCTGCTCTGGGAACTCGACGATCCGGCTGCGGCCCGCCCTTACCTGCATGCTGCTGCAGCGGGCGGAAGCCTAGACGCAGCCATCGACCTGTTAGTGGTCGCTCTGTTCGAGGCATCGCCCGCAGCGGCCGGCGTCCTCCGCGCGGCCGAATTAGCGCTCTAGGCGAAATAAACGGATCGGCACCGGCGATCTAGCTAGCCGGGATAGTAGCCGCCTCGTCGGCGTAGATGGTGCGTAGAAGAAGACGACAAGGCGCCTTCCCCCCCCCGCCTCAAAGGAGGGTTCGAACACCTCTGGAAGGCACCTTGCCGCCGACAACGTAAGCAACGACGAATTGCGGGAGTGCATGCCTCTTGTCATGCAAGTATTGATTGAGCGAAACTCCGGTCTTTCAGGAGGTGATTTGAGTGGACGCATTCGTCTTTCTGAAGGGCTTGCCGGCCATCCTCGGCATCGCCGGTTTCTTCGCGTACCTTTGGGCTGGCCAATACCGCATCGGCGGCGATTTGATGAAAGGCGTCGTCGAGAAGCTTCGAGCCGCGCCTAACGTCGACATCAAGGACTATGCGTCCCTCACGCCTGCGCGCATCGGACAGTTGATCGAGCGCGACACCACCGTCCGGAGCGCGGTCAACGACCAGGACGTCCGGCTCATCCGCCTCATCGTCATCCTGCACAACGTCGTGACGGTCATCGTTCTTCTGGTCTGTGCGGCACTCGTCGGGTTAGGCATATGGCTCATCGCCAGACCCGAACCGCTTTCGATTGTCGCCCGGCCTCCCGTCGCCGCCCGGGCCGGAGCCGACGCCTTGACTGATCTCGATGCCGTCAAGGTCGAATGGGACGCCAAGGGAGCGACCGAAACCGTCAGCGTCTTCCTCGAAAACGTGGACACGAGCGGTCGCACCGGCAAGAAGGCGGTATTGGCCGACGTTCGGAGTGTGACCTTCAGTGCGGACGAGTTGCACGACGTTGCGAGCAATCGCAAGTATCGAGGCAAGAACCGCGTGCGGACTGTCGTCGAGTGGAGCGGCCAAGCCGCCCGATCGGACATCGCCGATATTCTTGTGGGCGTAAAATACAGACTGATGATCGGCGGAGCGCTTGTGACGCCCCAGGGCAGCCGATCAATCAATACCTTGGTGGCCACTATCGACGACAGCACCGAACAGATGCCGCGAGACTACTGCTTTGCCGTGGATTTCGCGGGCTGGAGCCGCTCGGGCTCGGCGCTAGTAGCTCCGCTCAAAGCCTGCAACGCGAAGTCGGAGGTCAACTTGCCCTTCCTTCAACAGGTCGAATGGAGCCGCCAGCCCGGTCTGGTTCTCAACGAACCGTTGGCGGACCGACCCATCGCGCGGTTGTGCATCACGGCGCCGCAGCGTCCCGACAACGATTGCTGACGGACGTTGAGCCGTTCGACGTCCAGATTTCGGGGCCGAGCTAGATTAGGCTCACGCCTCGGGCGAGTTCGGTCGGAACTGGTCGGCCTCCGTGAAGCTGAAGGCGCTCTCCTCGAGAGCCACGCCGAACTGCCACGCGATCTTCTGCGGAAGTGCCTTTCGCCAGTACAAGCTCTGCTCATGAAGGGAAAGCGAATTTCCCTCCAGATGATTCTTCGGACAGCCGCCCCAGCAGACCGGCAGGAACGAGCAGCGGCTGCAATTCGGCTGGAGCGTCGGATCGAAGGCGGTCCACCAATCGGCGTCACGACCGGGCGTCATCTCGCCCCGGGCGCCGCGGAGGGCTACGGGGCGGTTCTTCTCACCGACCTGAAGCCCGCACCGGTAATGGTTGCCATCTGCTCCGACCACGATTGAGTCGTCGGCCAAGGCAGCACAAACAGAGGTCCGCGGCAGCGGATAGAGCGAGCGGGTCGTCGTCTCGTCAAGTGTCGCTTCGTCCGGAACCATTTGGCGGGACCGTTCGCGGAGCCTCTCGAAATCTTCCTCTGGGAGTTTCGTGCGGCTCAGGAATGCGGCACGCTCCGAAAAGTCGGATATTCGGGCGAGCTGGAAGATGCACGGATACGGTCTATCGAACCAGCCTCGATCTCTGCAGAAGGCAATGAATCCCTCAAGATCGCCCTGATTTCCGTGGTCAGCGTTGAACCTCAGGTCGACACGCACGATATCGAGCAACTCATCGACCACTGCGACCGCCTGCTCGAACGAAGAAACGGACGGATGCGGCACCCTTCCCTTTCGATATCGCCGTCTCTTGTCGTGGTTCGCTTTAAGCCCGTCGAAGGATATCTGCACCTGCCGAATGCGGTGCCGCCGGACGAAGCCGCCGATATCATCGGGCCAGCATGTCCCGTTCGAGATCACCGAGGCTGAATAGCTGACGCCGATTTCCGCGCAGAGCGCCTGGAGCGGCCCTGACGCGGTATCGATGAAATCGATATTGAGGAGTGGTTCGCCGCCGTACCAATCGACGTGAAGGCTGTCTTTTCCAGACGCTGCCAGACGCTGTCGGGTCCACCCGACTATCGCTGGAACGTCTCTTTCGGCGAGCGCATCGCGTGTTCTTTCCTCGTAGCAATAGTAGCAACCAAGGTTGCAGTCCTGCGTCGTCGTAAGCGTGAGAACCATCGGGGTGCGACCACGCGCGCGCCAATAGCGCTCGCGAATTACGGCGAGTTCATCAGTGGCCTGGTCGACGAGAAACCCTCCTCGGCGCAGCGTAGCGAGAAGCGCACGCGGAATTGCGGTGGCCGACATGCTCCGCGGAGGACCGCAGAGTAGCTGCGCAAGCTCGCGCGCATCCCCGCCTGACAGGCGGACGGAGGCTCCAGAGCATGCGTTATACAACACGCTGTCATCGCCGATCGGAACGCAGAAGCTATAGCGAGACGATCGCAGGAGGTGTCGTGTGGTCACTTGTCGATGTCGATGATGGCAAGACACATTCCGGTGCCGTATCCGCAAAGTCGGGCTCCGACACGGCCGGCCTTCTTGAGATCCGGAGTGATGGTTTCGACCTGCACGACATGCAGCTTGCCGGGCCGGGCTTTCAACTTGACGTCCTTGTCGTCGGAAACGATCAGACTCACTTTCGGCGTTTTGGCCGGCTTGCGCGCCATGGCTACCTCCCGTCCGCTTTTCACTAACAACCTATGGTGGCACAATATTCGCGTTCGTCAAGTCCGCTATCGAGGCGCGCCGGCAGCCCGGCATGCGGCTCAATAGGTTCATACCTGAATTGGCCCCCACCCAGGATAAGGGCTTCCTGCCATCGTCCGTGAATTTCACTTGGATCAAAGGCAAATAAGGCTCTCGGCGTCGGCGGGAGTAGCGCCGCTCTTTGCTATCAGTCGTACCTCGAATATAGGGGCACCGGGCATATCGCCGACTTCTTCCGCACGAAATCCCTCGTGATAGAGGTAGCGGCTCAAGCGCGTAGCGAAGCCGCTCTGCTCGAGTATCTCGCGGGAGAGTGGATCAAGCATAGCTTCCAGCAGGCAATGTTCAATGCCTCCAGCACGTCTTTGTTGGTCATGTCATCGTTGGCAATGCGGTGCCGGACGAGATAAACCGCGCCTAGTGTAGCGTCGTCCAATCAGTGGTCCGGAAGATCTTATTTCAGCTGCTGTGGAGATTCTCTCCGAGCGTCCGTGATCCCGGCGCTTGTCCCGACATTCGAAGACTCGGCTCGGTCGTTGCAGGCGGAAGGAAGATGGGTGACAGTCATAATGCTGTCAGTGACCGCGATCGGCTGGCTCACAAGAAATCTTGATTCTTGACCGATCTTATACCGATCGGCACCGTCGGATCGACGAGAGCGGCGGGTTTGATGTATTCTCGTCCCGAGGATCGGTTACCTCGCGGAGCAAGTAACGGACATGCGAGATCTTGTGTTGAAGGCGATTGGCATGGCGAATGAGGGAAAATCTCCTTCCGAGATCCGCGCGTTTTTAGAGAAGGGCGCATTGGCCCTGGGCCAGACTGCTGGAAGCGGGACCGACGAAGCGTATGAAATCCGCCTGGTCCGAACCGGCGAAATCATATCTTACGGCAAAACCGGTTACGCTTATCGTCCTCGCTAAGAGCGATGCGCGAGGAGGACGCCGGAGGAACCGGTCAGCGAATGCATTGGTCACTTAAGTGACCAGGTCCTCATGGCGGAAGCTCGCCGGGCGAAATGTCAGCGGGACGATTGGCCTGGTGCAAAGCGACGACATTACCTTCGCTCCGCTTATGGCTGATGTGGATCGGAGCATCGATTTCAGGCTTATGTTCGAGACTAAGGCGCTGGCTGGCGATTTTCGCTGTCGTGTAAGAACGGCGCCAGATTCGGCGTTCAACGGCGCCTAGGAAGGTTTCGAGGTGAGCATTGAAGGCCGCGGGCTCTTCGAGATTGATGGTGTGCCCGGTGTTCGGCGATATCCAAAGGCCGGCATTTGGCAGTGTCGCCTTCAGCATCAGGTTTGTCTCGAGGCAGGCCGCATCCTCGTCACCAACGATGAGCAGGACCGGGGTATTCATGGTGGCGAACTGATCACGCAGATCGTGCAAGGATGGTCGCAGGGCCTGGCAACGGATGACTGTATTCGATAGTCCCTGCCCAGACTGATGGCGGAGCTGCTTAGTAAATTCCTGCCAGCGCTTCGGATCCTTGTATTTGAGTTGGATACGGGCTGCGCTGGTCGCGATCTTTTCGGCGATCGTAGCCGGACCGCGCTCGGCGAAAGCGCGCGCCAGGATCGACGTCTCTCTCAGCCAAGCGTGACGGCCGGAGGGCGATGAGCCCGATCCTGCGGCCGCAGCGACAATCGCGCTGACGCGTTGGGGATAGCGCAGCCCAAACTGCAAGGCAGCATAGGCTCCCATGCTTAGTCCGACAACGTGGCTGCGATCGATGCCAAGCCCGTTCATGACGGCAGCGATGTCATCGATCGAGCGCTCCCAGCCGTAAGCTGTCGGGTCCTCGGGAACGTCGCTCGGCGGATAGCCGCGAGCGTTGTAGGCGATGCAACGATAAGCGCGGGAGAAATAGCGAACCTGGTCTTCCCATTGCCGGAGGTCGGATCCCAGCTCATGTACGAAAATGATCGGATAACCGTCGCCGTGTTCTTCAACATGCAGCCTCGCACCTGCGGCCTCGATATATGGCATTGTCGTTTCTCTGTCCCCATGAATTGAATTCAGAAAAAGAACAGGCAAACGATCGGGACGCAACGGCTCGCGCATCGGGGTCGTGCAATCGCGCAGGATCGCGCATAATTACTGGCGCGCTGGCAGCTACGCTGCTCACTCGGCGTCTCCTGTGAGGATGCGATCCAAAGCTTGCGTCGTTCCTCAAGCGGCGCAGGCCAACTCGGCAACTCCGCCGATCGCAAGTTTCTCTGCGCGGTCCTTCGCCCGCATCAAGTCCCTTGTTGCGGCGCTTGCGATCATGCCTTTTCTATTCGTCCCCGACGTTCGGTGCATTTGCTCGAACGGCTTGGGGGACGGGGATGGCCGGGACTGAGCGTAGCAACGAGACGGTGTCACGCGGCGCACGCATGCTGCGCACGGCGCTCGGCCCGGCCATCGCGTCCTTCCTGCAGGACGCCTCCGTCGTCGAGGTGATGCTCAACCCGGACGGCCGGCTCTGGATCGATCGTCTGAAGGGTGGGCTCGAGGACACCGGCGAGCGGCTATCGCCGGCCGACGGCGAACGCATCATCCGACTGGTCGCTCACCACGTCGGCGCCGAGGTTCATCCCGCCTCACCGCGCGTATCGGCCGAACTGCCTGAGACGGGCGAGCGTTTTGAAGGCCTGATCCCGCCGGTCGTAGCAGCTCCAACCTTTGCAATCCGCAAGCCGGCGGTCGCGGTGTTCACACTCGATGATTACGTCGCCTCGGGCATCATGCAGCGCGGCCAGGCCGAGGTGCTGCGTCTTGCTGTTGAGGAGCGGCAGAACGTGCTGGTCGCCGGCGGCACCTCTTCTGGCAAGACCACCCTGGTCAACGCCCTACTCGCCGAGGTCGCCAAGACCTCCGACCGCGTGGTGCTCATCGAGGACACCCGCGAGCTGCAATGCGCGGCGCCGAACCTCGTCGCTCTGCGCACGAAGGACGGGGTCGCCTCGCTGTCAGATCTGGTGCGCTCGTCCTTGCGACTGCGGCCGGACCGGATTCCGGTCGGCGAGGTGCGTGGCGCCGAGGCGCTTGAACTGTTGAAGGCCTGGGGCACCGGCCATCCCGGCGGTATCGGCACCATCCATGCCGGCTCTGCACTCGGCGCGCTACGGCGGCTGGAGCAACTGATCCAGGAAGCGGTCGTCACGGTGCCCCGCGCGCTGATCGCAGAAACCATCAACGTCATCGTCGTGCTCGCCGGCCGTGGCTCCGAACGCCGTGTCGCTGAACTGGCGACCGTGCGCGAGCTCGGACCCAACGGCGACTACGTCCTCGGCCCCGCTCATCCCGAAGCTACGCAGCTAGGAGACCATTCATGATCCGACGTGCTTTCCGACCGTTGATTTTCGCCATCGCTAGTTTCGCCACGGCACCCGCTCATGCCGCCGGCTCCAACATGCCGTGGGAGCAACCGCTACAGCAGATCCTAGATTCCGTGCAGGGGCCGGTGTCGAAGATTATCGCGGTGATCATCATCATCACCACCGGTCTGTCACTCGCCTTCGGCGACACCTCAGGAGGCTTCCGGCGCCTGATTCAGATCGTGTTCGGGCTTTCAATCGCATTCGCGGCTAGCTCGTTCTTCCTGAGCTTCTTCTCCTTCGGCGGCGGCGCAGTGGTCGGATGAGCGATTCAGCCGAAACGGTCGCAGGATTTCACGCGCCGGTGCACCGGTCGCTGAGCGACCCGATCCTGCTTGGTGGCGCGCCGCGGACCGTCGCCATCGCCAACGGAACGCTTGCGGCTGCGATCGCGCTGGGCCTTCGGCTCTGGATCCCGGGTCTTCTCCTTTGGGCAGCCGGTCACGCCGCCGCGGTCTGGGCCGCCAAGCGCGACGCGCAGTTCGTCGACGTGGTGCGGCGTCACCTGCGTTACCCGGCCCATCTCGGATCCTAAGGAGGCAGGCGATGATGAATCTCGCCGAATACCGCAGGCGCCCTTCCCTGCTCGCCGATTATCTGCCGTGGGCCGCGCTGGTCGCCAAGGGCGTCGTGCTCAACAAGGACGGCAGCTTTCAAAGGACGGCGCGCTTTCGTGGCCCCGATCTCGACTCCGCGACGCCGGCCGAGCTGGTCGGCACCACGGCACGGCTCAACAACGCGCTGCGCCGGCTCGGCTCCGGCTGGGCGATCTTCGTCGAAGCCCAGCGCGATGCCGCCAACCGCTATCCGGAGAGCCGATTTCCCGATGCGGTCTCCGCGCTGGTCGACGCCGAGCGCAAGGCGCAGTTCGAGGAGGAAGGCGCGCATTTCGAGAGCGCGTATTATCTGACGCTTTGCTGGCTGCCGCCGGCGGAAGATGCCGCCCGCGCCGAAGCGTGGCTGTACGAAGGCCGCGCCAAGGGCGGCGTCGACGGACGCGAGGTGTTGCGCGGTTTCATCGACCGCACCTCACGGGTGCTGCAACTCGTCGAGGGCTTTGTGCCCGACGCCGCCTGGCTCGATGACGCCGAGACGTTGACCTATCTGCATTCCTGCATCTCGACCAAGCGGCATCGCGTGCGCGTGCCGGAAGTGCCGATGCATCTCGACGCACTGCTGGTCGACGAGCCACTCGCCGGCGGGCTGGAGCCGCGGCTCGGAGCTAAGCATCTGCGCACTCTCTCGGTGATCGGATTCCCGACCGCGACCTTTCCCGGCGTGCTCGACGAGCTCAACCAACTCGCCTTCCCTTACCGGTGGGCAACGCGGGCGATCATGCTCGACAAGACCGACGCCACCAAGCTGCTGACGAAGATCCGGCGACAGTGGTTCGCCAAGCGCAAGTCCATCGCATCGGTTCTCAAGGAGGTGATGACCAATGAAGCCTCGGCACTTCTGGACACCGACGCGGCCAACAAGGCGCTCGACGCCGACGCCGCGCTGCAGGAGCTCGGGTCGGACACGATCGGCGAGGCCTATGTCACCGCGACGCTCACGGTATGGGACGCCGATCCGCGGACTGCCGACGAGAAGCTGCGGTTGGTCGAGAAGGTGATCCAGGGCCGCGATTTCACCTGCATCGTCGAGACGGTCAATGCCATCGAGGCATGGCTCGGGTCGCTACCCGGCCACACCTACGCCAATGTCCGGCAGCCGCCGATCTCGACGCTCAATCTCGCCCACATGATCCCGCTGTCCGCGGTGTGGGCGGGGCCGGAACGGGACGAGCATTTCGGTGCGCCCCCGTTGTTCGTTGCCAAGACCGAGGGCTCGACCCCGTTCCGGTTCTCGCTTCACGTCGGCGATGTCGGCCACACCTTGATCATCGGTCCGACCGGCGCCGGCAAGTCGGTGCTGCTGTCGCTGATGGCGCTGCAGTTCCGCCGCTACGCGCAGTCCCAGGTGTTCGCCTTCGACTTTGGCGGCAGCATTCGCGCCGCCGCGATCGCCATGGGGGGCGACTGGCATGATCTCGGCGGCGCGCTGTCCGACGACAATTCGAACGCCGTCGCCTTGCAGCCGCTCGCTGCGATCGACGAAGCAGCGGAGCGCGCCTGGGCCGCGGAATGGTTGGCGGCGATCCTGACCCGTGAGGGCCTCACCGTCACGCCGGAAGCCAAGGAGCATTTGTGGACAGCGCTGACCTCGCTTGCCTCGGCCCCATCCGGCGAGCGCACACTGACGGGTCTCGCCGTATTGCTGCAATCGAGCGCGCTGAAACAAGCGCTGCGCCCCTACTGCATTGGCGGTCCGTTCGGCCGGCTGCTTGACGCGGAGGCCGAGCGGCTAGGCGAGGCTGACGTGCAGGCATTCGAGACCGAAGGCCTGATTGGCAGTGCCGCCGCACCTGCCGTCCTGTCGTACCTGTTCCACCGTATCGAAGGCAGGCTCTCCGGCGCCCCGGCGCTCCTCATCATTGACGAAGGCTGGCTTGCGCTGGACGACACCGGTTTCGCGGAGCAACTGCGCGAGTGGCTGAAAACCTTAAGGAAAAAGAATGCCTCGGTGGTGTTCGCGACCCAGTCGCTCGCCGACGTCGCCGGAAGCGCGATCGCGGCCGCGCTGATTGAGAGCTGTCCGACCCGGCTGTTCCTGCCGAACGAGCGCGCCATCGAGCCGCAGATCACGGCGGTCTATCGTCAATTTGGCTTGAACGACCGCCAGATCGAAATCATCGCGCGCGCCACACCCAAGCGGGATTACTACTGCCAGTCGCGGCGCGGCAACCGGCTGTTCGAGCTCGGCCTTGGCGAGGCCGGGCTGGCCTTTACTGCTGCCTCCTCCAAATCCGACCAGGCTGCCATCGCGGATCTCCTGACTGTCCACGGCGCGGATGGCTTCGCCGCGGCGTGGCTCAAACGCAAGGACATCGCCTGGGCCGCCGAACTTCTTCCCACCCTCGCGCCGGAGGTTTCCCTATGACTCGTATCCGCTCGATCGTGGCGATCCTGTCGATCGCCCTTCTCCTGACCATGGGCTCAAGCACGGCCCAGATCCAGGTCTTCGATCCTTCGAATTATGCGCAGAACCTGCAAACCGCAGCCAATACGCTGAAGCAGATCAACAACCAGTTGACCGCGTTGCAGAACCAGACCCAGATGTTGCTCAACCAGGCGAAACATCTGGTGAGCCTGCCGACTTCCCTGGTCAGCGCCATCGACCAGACGTTTACGCAGACGCAGAACATCCTGCGCAACGTCGACCGCATCGCCTACGACGTACAGGCGATCGGCCAAGCCTTCTCGAACTACCAGCATTTCAATGCGTCGCAGAGCGACCAGCAGCTCATTGCGCTTGCCCAAGGGCGCTGGCAGACCTCGATCGACGCCTTCCAGCATTCGCTCAGCGTCGGCGCCACTACCGTCAATAACCTCTCCGCCACGCAGACGCAGACCGGAACGCTTGTCAGCGTCAGCCAGGGGGCGGTCGGGCAATTGCAGGCGACGCAAGCGGGCAACCAACTCCTTGGCGTGCAGTCGCGGCAGTTGTCGGACCTGACCGCGCTGCTCGCCGCACAAAGCCGTGCGGCAGCGCTTGAGCTGGCGCGCAAGGCCGCCGCCGAGGACCAGGCGCGCGAGCAGACCAGCCGCTTCCTGAACAACGGCCAGACTTATCAGCCGCAGACCGCGCAGATGTTCCATTGAGGATGGCGCGCATGCGTCCGTGTGCTGCGATTTCAACGCTGTTGCTCGCTTGTGCGTTGAGCGGCTGCACGGTTCCGCTTTCGAGCTGGAGCAGCCGTCCCGCGGTCTCGCCCGACGACGGCACGGCGCTCGATGCGCGCCTCGCCCGCTGTGCCGCGCTCGGCACCAGCGCGTCCGCTGACGCCGATTGTCAGGATGCCTGGGCCGCAGCGCGCCGTCGCATCCTGCCTTTGCCCCCGGAGAAATGAGCCCATGAACAATACCGGCGTCATCGACCAGTTTCTCAATGTCTTCACGCAATATATTGATTCCGGCTTCGGTCTAGTCGGCGGCGACGTGCGCTGGCTGAGCACGACACTGATCGCGATCGACATGACGCTCGCGGGCCTGTTCTGGGCGATGGCGGGCGAGGAGGACATCCTCGCGCGGCTGATCAAGAAGACGCTCTATGTGGGCTTCTTCGCCTTCGTGATCGGCAACTTCAACAGCCTGTGCAAGGTCGTCTATCAGAGCTTCTCCGGGCTCGGGCTGGAGGCGGCCGGCTCCACACTGTCGGCGCAGACGCTCCTGCAGCCGGGCAAGCTGGCACAGGTCGGCATCGATGCGGGAAAACCGATCCTGGCCGCCGCCTCCAGCCTGACGGGCTATGTCTCGATCGTCACGAACGCGATCCCGATCTTCGTGCTGCTGGTTGCCTGGGTGGTGGTAGTTCTCTCCTTTTTCGTGTTGGCGATTCAGCTCTTCATCGTCCTGCTCGAATTCAAATTGACCACGCTGGCGGGCTTCGTGCTGATCCCGTTCGCGTTGTTCAACAAGACCGCGTTCCTAGCCGAGAAGGTGCTCGGCAACGTCGTCGCCTCCGGCGTGAAGATCCTCGTTCTCGCCGTCATCGTCGGGATCGGCTCGACGCTTTTTAACCAGTTCACGCAAGGGTTCGGCAGCAACCAGCCGACGATCGAGGATGCGCTCTCGATCATGCTCGGCGCGCTGTCGCTATTCGGCCTCGGCGTCTTCGGCCCGGGAATCGCGACCGGTCTTGTCTCCGGCGCACCGCAGCTAGGCGCCGGCGCCGCCGTCGGCACGGCGCTCACCGCCGGCGGGCTCGGGGCTGCGGCGGCGCTTGGCGCGGGTGCTGCCATTGGTGCGGCGGGCTCGGGCCTCGGCGCCGCGGCGCGAGGCGCATCGCGGCTTTCTGGTTCTGCCGCGGCGCCAGCCACGGCGGCGGCTTCGAATTCGACGTCGCCATCAGGTCCTCCTGCCTGGGCGCAGCGGCTGCAACGCGGCGCGCGCCACGCCGGTCGGGCCGCGCTCCATGTCGTCCGCTCCGAGGGCCAGGGCGGCGCGAATTCCGTGTCCCTTGATCAGGAGGATCGCCGATGAATCCGTTCCGTCGGCCGAGCGTCCGCTACGGTAGGACGCCCGCCCCCGAGACGCCGTACCAGAAGGCTGCGCAGGTCTGGGACGAACGCATCGGCTCGGCGCGCGTACAGGCGCGCAACTGGCGGCTGATCGCCTTCGGCAATCTCACCCTCGCTGCGGGATTGGCCGGAGCCTTAGTGTGGCAGGCGACGCGCGGCACGATCGTGCCGTGGGTGGTGCAGGTCGACAAGCTCGGCGAAGTCCAAGTCGTGGCACCGGCGAACGCCGATTATCGGCCTACGGACGCGCAGATCGCCTGGTATCTGGCGCAATTTATCGAGCAGGTGCGCTCGGTTGGCGTTGATCCCATCATCCTACGGCAGAACTGGCTCAAGGCCTATGACTTCGTCACCGACCGCGGCGCGCTGGCGCTGAACGATTATGCCCGGACCAATGACCCGTTCGCGAAGATCGGCAAGGCCCAGGTCGCTGTCGATGTTTCCAGCGTAATCCGCGCCTCGCCGGATTCGTTCCGGATCGCCTGGGTAGAACGCCGCTACGAGAACGATGCACTCGCGGCGACCGAACGGTGGACCGCGATCGTCACCATCGCCATCGCAACCCCGCACGACGCCGACCGGCTGCGCAAAAATCCGCTCGGGGTATTCGTCCATGCCATCAACTGGTCGAAGGAGCTCGGCTGATGCGGTTGCCTTACATTATATTATGTGCCTGCTCTCTCGCCGGCTGCGCTGCCAACGCTTGGAAGCCGCCGCAGATTTCCTACGACGAACTCGAGCCGGCCGTGTTGGAGGCCGATCCACCGAAGCCGGTCGAGGTCGTGGAGGTGCCGAAGCTGCTGCCCCTTCCCGGCCAGCTCAAGCCGCTCCCGGGCAAGACCGCTGCGCCGGAAGCGAAGGATCCGAAGGAGCGCGTCGCCAAGGCCAACAATGCCGCTCGGGTGCAGCCGACGCGGCACGGCTATCTCAACGCGGTGCAGGTCTACCCCTTTGCCGACGGCGCCCTGTACCAGGTCTATGCTGCGCCGGGCGAGGTCACCGACATCGCCTTGCAGGCAGGCGAGCAGCTTGTCGGCTCGGGTCCGGTTGCCGCCGGCGATACGGTGCGCTGGGTCATCGGCGATACCGAGAGCGGCGCCGGCGCGTCCAAGCGCATCCACATCCTGGCCAAGCCGACGCGGCCCGATCTCGTCACCAACCTCGTCATCAACACCGACCGACGCACTTATCTGCTGGAGCTGCGCTCGACCGAGAAGACCTACATGGCCTCGGTGTCCTGGCAATATCCGCAGGACCAGCTCATCGCGCTGCGGCGGCAGGCTGAGGCCGCCGAGGCGGCGACGCCGATCGACAGCGGCATCGACATCGGCAAGTTGCGTTTCCGCTATGCGATCGAAGGCGACAATCCACCATGGCGGCCGACGCAAGTCTTTGATGACGGCTCAAAGGTTTATATCGAGTTCGCGCATGGCATCGCGCAAGGCGAGATGCCGCCCTTGTTCGTGATCGGCAGCGACGGCGGTACCGAGCTCGTCAATTATCGCGCGCGGCAGAACTACTACATCGTCGATCGCCTGTTCGCAGCGGCCGAGCTGCGTCTCGGCGGCGACAACCAGCAGAAGGTCCGGATCGTGCGCAGCGACGGGTGGAAGAAGCCGTGGTAACCGAACCCCATGTCACGCGGGAGGATCAGCTCGCGGCTGAGCTACGGCTGCGGCCCGAACGGCCGCCAGTGACCAGGCTGTCGCGCCGGGTGCTCGCGACGCTCGGCGCCGTGGCCACAGCCTTGATCCTTGGCGCGCTTGTGTTCGCGCTGCAATCGCCCGGCCGCCGCCAAGAGAGTAGCGAACTTTACTCGACCGACCACAAAACCACGGCCGACGAGCTCGAGAAACTTCCAAGGGACTATGCCGGCCTGCCGCAAGCGCCGCCGCCCCGGCCAATCCCACAGCTCGGGCCTCCCCTTCCCGGGGACCTCGGCCGCCCTATCCTCAACGCCCAGGGCGGCGCACCGTCGGCAGACGAGCAACGCATTGCGCAGGAGGATGAGGCCGCGCGGGTGAGCCGGGTGTTCGCGACCACGAATGTACGGCAGGAAACGGTGCCGACCGCGCCGACTCCAGCGGCGAGCGGCCTGCCGGGACAGCCGCAAGCGGCCGACAATAAGCCGCCGATCGATCCGGGATCGCTGCAGAACATGCAGGAGCGGAAACTTGCGTTCCTGAATGCCGAGACCGATAAGCGCACGGTGAGCTCGGACCGGCTGGCGCGGCCAGCGTCTCGCTATATCGTGCAGGCCGGATCGGTCATCCCCGCGGCGCTGATCACCGGAATCCGCTCGGACCTGCCCGGCGAAATCACCGCGCAAGTCACCGAGAACGTCTATGACAGCCCCAGCGGAAAATTCCTTCTGATCCCCCAAGGGGCGCGTCTGATCGGCCAGTACGACAGCCAGATTTCGTTCGGTCAGTCGCGGGTGCTGCTGGTGTGGAAGCGGATCATCATGCCGAACGGCACGTCGATCGTGTTGGAGCATCAGTCGGGCGCCGACAGTGCGGGCTATGCGGGGCTCGAGGACGAGGTCGACTATCACTGGGGCAATCTAGTAAAGGCAGCGGCGATCTCGACCCTGCTCGGCATCAGTAGCGAACTTGTGCTCAATAGCAACAACGCCGTGGTGCAGGCGTTACGCACTGGTGCCGAGAACACCATCAACCAAACAGGGCAGACATTGGTGAGCCGGCAGCTCAATGTGCAGCCGACCTTGACCATCCGACCAGGCTTTCCGGTGCGGGTCGTGGTCAATCGCGATCTGGTGTTTGTGCCCTACAAAGGCTGACGGAGTGAGACACTGTGGCCAGGCTGAAGCTCGGCGCGCTCGTGGACGACAAACCGGTCAAGCTCACGGTCGAACTGCCGGCCGCGGTGCATCGCGATCTCGTCGCCTATGCGGAAGTGCTGGCGTCCGAAAGCGGCCAGGCGGTCGAGGCGACCAAATTGGTCGCTCCGATGCTGGCGCGTTTCATGGCGACGGACCGGGCTTTCGGGAAGGCGCGGCGCGATATTGCGCCGAAGTCTCGATCGTCGCGGGCGGCCGAATGAGGGAGCCGTTGCGCGAGAGGGATTCGTCACGCAGCAAGCTCAAGAATTGATGCAGCGCCGGATTGTCGTTGCGGCCGTGCCAGCAGGCGACACACCGGACCGGCAGCGCGCGGTGTCGGCCGGATAGCTTCCTATAGATGACCCCGGGGTGAACGACGCCGGCGCTGGAGGCGTAAATCAACGTGACGGATCGGCGCAAGGCGACAAGGCCGACGATGGTGTCGCGGTCCGCGCTGGTTCGGAGGATGGCGGGCAGGTCGCCTGCCCCATACAGGTTCGCGATCAAGGCGTTGTGCAACTCCGGACCGGGATCGCGGCTGGAGAACAGGATGCGTTCATGGCGAAGATCGTCCCATGTGACGGCGTCCTGCTGAGAGAGAGGATGGTCGTTCGGCAGGGCGACGAGGATATCCTTGGTCCAGAGCGGCAAGATCTCGTGCGCACCGTACCTGACCCGGCCGTTGACGATGACGATATCGAGAGCGCCGCTGTTGAGCCGCTCCATCAGACTGCGTTGGCTTTCGTCGACGACGCTGATTTCGACGTCGGGGAAGCGATTGGCGTAGGCCAAGAGCGCGTCGCGGAGCGGGCCGGTCGACAGCGACACGTAAATTCCGATGCGAAGCCAGCCGGATTCGCCGCGACCGGCGCTTCGGGCGTTGACAAGGACCGAGTCGAGATCGGACTCGATACGCTGTATGTTCTCAAAGAAGATCCTGCCCGCATCGGTCGGACGAACGCCGTGGCGATGTCGTTGGAACAACGAGACACCGATCCGAGCCTCTAGCTCGTGCATCCGCCTGCTGAGTGTCGAAGGCTTGACGCCCAGCAGCGATGCCGCTTTGTGAAAACTTCCCTGCTCCGCCACAACCAGTGTTTGAAAGAGAGTGTCGAGCTCGATGTTCCTCATCGTCAAAGGGCGAGTTATTTGATTGGTTGCCAGAGCGAGTGCGGCGAACCGCGTCATACGCATGATGGCGCAAGTCCAACGGCTCGGAGCGGAACGAACTTCCTCAGAGTTCGCGTCGCCCTCCCCGCGCATCGGAAGTGGGCCCACCATAGAAAGCTGCCAGAGAGTTTGTACATTCACTGGACCGTATACATCGAAACGGCATTCAGTCCCAACACGAGATTGGGTCGGCGCAGCGGCACGCAAACTGTCTTGCGCTGCGGATTCGGTCGCGTGAGTATGGACGCTGTTGCCGAGAAGGCGGGCGTCGCCAAGCGTACGCTTTACTACTAATACCGCTGCAAGGACGCTTTCGCGCAGCCTATCTCCACGACCGACCGCGACTAACCTCGCACCTCTCCAGTACTGGTTCGACGAGACGAAAGACTCGCCGAGGGGCGCGCGGCGCCGTCATCAATCTCGCTAATGAAGGACCCGCGGAGCGCGCCCCTTTGCCGGGCACCTGCCCCTGCCTGCGGCGTTCTCTCCATCGGAGAGATCGTTGCCCGCCCAAATAATCTGCTCGAGGGTCGCATTCGCATCTCGTGGGAGCCGCCCCAAGATATACCGACTAGTGAATATACCGATTGGACCCTTTGGTCGATATTCGCGCCATGGGCGTTTCGTTCTTCGCCTGCGGCTTTCAACTGATGCTCACCGCTACGTGACTGCTCGCCCAACCTAGAAGCAACCAAAGGAGTCGTTACTATGCCTCTAGCTCAAATCTACGTTCCAAACGCGCTTACGCTCGATCAGCGCCGCGCCCTTATCAAGGGCGTCACGGATGTCATCGTCTCAGTTGAAGGGTTACCGCCGAGCGCGCGGCCGTTTGTGACCGTGCTGATCAATGAGGTGCCAGATGGTGGCTGGGGCGTGGCCGGGCACGGCTATCTGCGCTCTGAGCTCCCCGAGTTGATACAAAAGGGCGCCCGAACCGATCCGGACGTGCCACGATAGTAACGCGACCGCGCATTGCCGCTGCGCCGATGCGCTGCCGTCGGCGCAGCAGCTGACCGTCCACATCTCTCAGCAAGGAGGCCATCATGACTTCGGCGTTAAATCGTCGCGACTTCACATTTCTCGGTTCAGCGGTCGTATTCTCGGTCGCTGTATGTCCTCTTCGCGCCACTCCTGCGATGTTGGCTCAACCGACAGGCTCACCTGTGGTCGTTCAGATCATTGGCGGAGACCTGACCACCGGAAAACGGCAGGACATGATTGCCCAAATCACCGACCTATTGGCCGAGACGCTTCAGTTGCCGGACCGATCATTGGTTACGGTGTTATCGATGACGCCCGTCGACCAGTTCGTATCGACCGAAAGACAGCACGACGTGGTGTAAAGGCGGTACGCGACATCACACTCAGCCAGCAGTCGGAGAGTACCCAATCCACTAGCAGCATTTGGTTGGAAAATTCCTCAGACGGGAATCGTCCACGGCGATTTACCCTGGCTAGCAACAGGTGCCTGGGGGGGTGTCTCGAATAGCTTTCGCGGCTTTTCTTCCTTTCCGCCCCTATGCGCGGCAATGAAGCGCGGCATCGCACCGCGGGTGGAGGCCGCGCAGGCGATGAATGAACGACTGCGGTCAAGAGTTTTCGCTTGCTAATGGCGTTTGACACCATTAGCCGAGTCCGGCCACGGTCGCCGATTGGACCGACTGCCGTGCTGCTTGTGATGCAAGAGGCAGCATAGCTGCGCTCTCCGGTCTTCCCCATACCGATGGCCTTATTAGCGCACGGTCTTGGAAAGTAGCGCGGCAGCGGCCTTTCCGGCAGCGCGAGCATATGACGGGTCGCGATGGATTAGCATCTGTGCTACGGCGCCATCCAGCACTATCATGAGCTGGCGAGCACGCCCGTCCGGGTCATCGAGCCCCTCTGCGCGGATACGACTGGCTAGCCATGCCTCGAACTTTTTCTTGTGAGCTGATCCGATCTTCAGCGCTGGGTGACCTGGAGTGTTTGCAAGTTCGGCGGCCGCACGCAAGAAGCCACATCCTTTCCATTTCGCACGGGCAGCGACGCGTGCCAGCCGCCGAAAGACCCCAGCCATCTGATCGGCCAGTGAGCCTTGCGTTTCATCGAGCCAGTACGCGTATCTCTTGAGGGTCGGCTCATCCCGTGCCTCAAGATAGGCGGCAATCAGATCATCTTTGCTACGGAAATGATTATAGAGCGTGCGCTTTGTGATGCCCGCTCTTTCAGCGATCGCATCCATGCTCGCGCTACGAATGCCCGCTCCATAGAACAGGTCATCCGCTGCCTGGACGATAAGCGCGCGTGTGGCAACCGCCGTGGACCTCATCGTGGCAAAGTATACTAACTAGTGAATGTAATCAAGGCGTCCAGCTCCCTATGTTTACAGCCAAGGCGCGCCCGAGACGTCCATTAACCAAGGAGTACAGCAATGCCTCAGGTCAATATCACGGTAATTGGCGATACCCCGAGCCCTCAGCAGAAGGCGGCGTTGTTCGAGAAGATCACTGATCTCATGGTCAACGTGCTTGGCCGCACCCGGAAACTAGTCGTTGTTTCTGTCACTGCCGAGTCCGCCTGCGATTGGTCTGCCGGCGGCGCCGTGCGAACTGGCGGCGGTGTGGCAGGCGTTCAGGCCGTGCTGAAAATCCTCGCCGGAAGTGCCACCGATGAGCAGAAGGCACAAATGATCGAGCAGATGACGAGTGTTCTGCGCAGCGTGCTCGGCCAGCCGTCTATGCCGCTGTACGCGATCTTCGAGGAGATCCCGCCCAGTTCATGGGGCTACGACGGGCGCCCGGTTTCGGCATTAGCCCACGCGCCAAGCTGAAATCGATCGCAACACTCACCAGAATGTCCTCAAGAGAAGGGCTCCGTTATGCGTCAACTCAGTTACATCAAGCCAGGAGTCCTCGAGTGGCATGACGTGCCGCGCCCTCGCCTTGCCGCTGACACCGATGCTATTGTTCGGCCAATCGTGGTAGCTCGCTGCGATCTCGATCTCTGCATTGCGACCGGCATCGGGACCGGGACGCGGGTTTTTCCTGGGCCATTCGCATTCGGGCACGAGGCGGTCGCGGTCGTCACGGATGCCGGTGATGCCGCGGGCGTCGTGCCTGGTGAGATGGTGGTCGTGCCGTTTCAATTGTCGTGCGGCCGATGCGACCATTGCCGGCGCGGCTTCACGAATGCGTGCAGCGCCTATCCGCCGCGTGCCGCTTTTGGTCTCAAGCCCTCCTCGGGCACGGAATTTGGCGGCGCCGTTTCCGAAGCCATGCGCGTTCCCTTCGCCGATCACATGCTGATCAAGGTTCCTCACGGCATGGACCCCCTCAGCGTTGCCAGCATGGCGGACAATCTCCCGGATGCATGGCGGGCCGTAGCGCCCCAGCTCGAAGCCTGGCCGGGGGCCCGCGTGTTGATCTTGGGCGGGTGGGCACAAAGTATCTGTCTTTACGCGGCCGGGCTTGCGGTTTCGTTGGGTGCCGGAACAGTGCTGTATCTCGACGATGACCCCAAGCGTCGCGCAGTTGCCGAGAAGATGGGTGCAACGGCGGAAGCGCTCGCACTCGGTGATCGCGATGGGGCGGACAAATTCGAGATTGTCGTCGATGGGAGCGGGAATCAAGACGGGCTGCGTTTCGCCATAGCGTCAACTGCACCGAACGGGGCGCTGACCATTGTGTCCATGTACTTCGGCGAGGCGACACCTCTTCCGCTCGAAAGAATGTATGCGAAATCGATGAGTTTCACGAACGCTCGCATTCACGCGCGAGCGTTGATTCCTCCGGCCTTGGCGCATTGCGCTACCGGTCGATTTCACGCTCATGCAGTAACCTCACGCGTCGTTCCGTTCAGCGACGCCCCGGAAGGGTTTTTGGACCCTAGTCCAAAAATCGTTTTCCAGAATGATTGGCCAAAGTAGTGCCAATTTCCAAGGCTTGGGAGAAACATGATGGCGCCTGAGAAGGCCGTGCAGCAAACGCCTGGTTCGCGCGTGGTATTGCTCATCGCGGTCGCGGCCACGGTGCTGACTCTAAGCATGGGATTGCGGCAGAGCCTCGGCCTGTTTCTCGGTCCCATCAATCGCGATCTCGGCGTCTCGGCCTCGTCGTTCGGCTTTGCCATGGCACTCCAGAATATCGTCTGGGGAATCAGCCAACCTTTCGTCGGCATGCTTGGCGACCGCTATGGCGCACGCCCGGTGCTCATCGGCAGCGCCATCGTCTATGCCCTCGGCCTCCTGCTCATGGCCGTGGGCGGACCGGTGATCGGATTGAACATCGGAGGAGGGATCATTGCTGGTCTGGGCGTCGCCGGTACCGGCTTTGGGGTCCTGCTCGGTACCGTGTCACGCGCGGTACCCCCTGAGAAGCGCAGCCAGACGGTGGGTCTTGTCTCGGCAGCCGGATCGCTTGGAACGCTTGTTCTCGCGCCACTTGGTCAAGTACTGATCGCTGACTATGGCTGGCGCTTGGCCCTGCTGGCCTTCGCAGCCATTGCGGCCGTGATGGCGATCATATCCGTTGCCATCGGCCAGGAGTCTGCCGGCGCGAGGATGGGCGCGCCGGGCAGCGAAACGCGTGAGGGATCACTCTCGACCGCTGAGGCGGTTGTGCTCGCAGGCAGACATCGTGGCTTCGTCGCCATGATGGTCGCGTTTTTTGCCTGCGGCTATCAGCTCATGTTCATTACGGCACACCTGCCCCAGTATCTCTCGATCTGCGGACTGACGCCGGCGGTCAGCGCGAGTGCGCTGGGTTTGATCGGCTTGGGCAATGCTGCCGGCTCCTACGTCGTCGGGCACCTTGGCGCGCGTTTCAGTCAGAAGCGATTGCTCGCGCTCATCTATCTCTTGCGTACGCTTGCCATCGCCGTCTTTCTCCTGACACCTGTCACCCCCATCTCGGCGCTTCTGTTCGCGGCAGCCATGGGCTTTCTGTGGCTCAGCGTCGCACCGCTGGTGAGTGGCCTGATCGGGCGAATGTTCGGCCTTCAGCACTTCAATATGCTGTTCGGTCTTACGTTTCTCAGCCATCAAATCGGGGCGTTCGCAGGAGCTTGGCTCGGCGGCGTCACCTTCGATATGACCGGATCCTATGCTGTCGCGTGGGCATCCATGATTTTCATCGGTCTATCCGCCGCCGCTATTCAGTGGTTCATGGACGACCGCCCCGAGCCTGACCGCACGCAGCGGAGAGTCATGCCGGTTACCTCAGTTGCCTAGTCTAGCAACCTGCTTGAAACTTTTGCGGCCAGCATGTCGCCGCGTAGCAAGTCGCTCAGGCGATCTCCTCGCCCTGCGCGGCGGATCCATCGACGCTGGGGTCCTTATCGCGCTGAGCTGGAGACATATCAATATCTCGGGGAATATCGTGCAGTAGCGTGCGTCCTTTCGCGAGCCGTCGGCCCAAAGCGTCCACGAAACCTTCAAATCGCTCCCTTCCCTTGGCTTGCGCGGCCGCCTGCGCATCTGCCGGGAGCTGCGGCGTGACCGTGAGCCAGAAGCGAATGAATAGCGCGAGCGTTTCAGTCGCGATGGAGAGATCGCGCTCGATGCGTTGGACCCGGCGCGACAGGCGATCAAGCCTCCGGGTGAAGGCGGCTTCGGTGCGATCGGCGTCGTCGGGCAAGAGGAATGACGTGACTGCGGCCTCCACGATGGAAGAGCGCGAGAGCTTCTTGCGATCCGCTAGATCGATGAGCTGCCGTAACAACTCTGGAGGGAAGTAGACATTCATCCGGGTTCGCATTCCACCCCCTCATAAAGCCATGCCGTCATCGGGATCCATCGCGGCCTGACGTGCGGCTGCGGTGAAGGAGCGCTGCAACGCAGCGGTACGGACCGCTTTCCCGTGCCGTTCGTCGTCGAGCAGCGCGAATTCCGGCAATGGCACGGGCGCTTCGCGCGTGATCGCCTCGTGCTCGGGGAGCTCCGGCTCGCGGCGAATGCCGGAATTGGCGGTATCGGCTTGTTTGTCGAAACCGCCCATGGATCGTGTGTCATGCGACGGCGGCAAAGTCGTCCAGTCGGTGGCCGACACCGGTTTGCGTGTTACAGCGTCGTCATGCAGCGAGGCTGGCGTGGGCGGCGGCAGCACGCGCATGTCAAAGCGGCGATCCTTGAAGTAGCGCGTCTTCTTCGCAAGGATCGGCGGCGTACCGGAAACGAGCACCAGTTCATCGGAGGGCGGCAGTTGCATGACTTCGCCTGCCGTGAGCCGGCAACTCAATGTGCAGCCAACGCTGACCATCCGACCAGGCTTTCCGGTGCGTGTGGTGGTCGACCGCGATCTGATCTTTGTGCACTACAAGGGCTGAGGGAGCGGGACATTATGGCCAAGCTGAAGCTCGCCGCGCTCGTGGACGACAAACCGGTCAAGCTGACGGTCGAGCTGCCGGCCGCTGTGCATCGCCTCGCCGCCTAGAGGTCGACACGGACGCACTCGGTCACGTGTATGTCGACCCGACCGCTCAAGAGATCGGGAAGCGCAGCGCTGTCGCCCTTGTGTTGGTCCACGACGACCGAGAACTGGATGTTGCCGGTCACGAACTTCGATCTGGCACGGAGGTTGGCGATATGCGTGTCGAAGACCGTCTGAACCGCTGAACATGCCAGGCCGGCTCCAACGCGCAAGTCCGCTCAGTGACGGCTGGCAAAGTGCGCTGACACGATATCGCGCACCAATTCGGTCTCCCCTGCACTTTCGATCGCTTGGATCAGCCGGCCCGCTCGGCATGACAGAGGCACGCTGGCCGGCACGAAGGAGCTTGCATCATCGAGGCTATCGGCCAGCAAGAACTCTATTTGAGAGATCTCCTGCCTCCGCATCAGCACGGTCGTTCCACAATCTCTACAAAAGCCTCGTTCAACTGTCCGGCCGTCATCGGCGTCGATTGGGAAGAACTTGAGTTCGCTCCCGAGCATTTCCAGCCAAGCGTGCATTACGATCGCCAAATTGGCGGGTTCTAAGCCGCTGGCCCTTCGACAATCCCGGCAATGGCAAGCCAGTTTGAAAATCGGCTTCTCCGCGATTTCATAGCGAACGGCGCCGCAAGCGCAGCCGCCCGTTTGTCGAGAATTCAACGACGCCTCCACGAATCTGCCGAGAACCCACTTTGCTATGCGCGCCTGCCAGACGAAGCCCCTCGGGCAAGTTCGACAACTCCCGAAGGGGCCACCAAACCCGGTTCGAGGGTCCCCCTTCTCCGACATCCCCCCCTCCCCCGCCGACGCACCGAATCAGGGCATCCACGACTCCGGCGGTTTGTGATCACTGCTGGGCGGTGTGCGAGCTGTGCTCCATCACTCGTTTCGCCGGCTCGCGGTTCACGCTGAGCCGCAGCAGATCAGGACGCGAGTAATGCCCTGCGATGTCGCATATGGCCTTGGCCGCGAGGATAACGTCGCGGGACCCTTCCGCGACGAGAATCGTCTCGCCCTTGCCTGCCTGGGCGACGATCTCGCCGCGCGGATCTATGATGAGGCTGTCGCCCGTATACTCGCTGATGGATAGTTCTTTATAATGATCGGGTGTGTGCTCCAGTGTGCGAACTCCACCGACGGCGATCACGTAGCACGCCGCCTGCGACGCAAACGCCCTCGACAGCGTCAACTGCCTGGTCGTGAATGGCGACGGCGATGGCGGAGGAGGGTCCAACTCCTTACCCGGCCACGCAGCCACATGTACCTCCGTGCTTTCGGCAGCGAGGGCATATCCCGGGAGCATCATGTTATGTTCCCAACAGTTCAGGCCGCTCAATCGCGCGTACGACCGCTGATAGGTCCGCAGTCCGACGGCGTCCCCGTCGCTCCACACGGATCGCTCATGGAAGGTCGGCTTGATCTTGCGGTGGCGTCCCAGGATTTTGCCTTCGCTTCCGATGAATAGAAGAGTGCAGTACACGGTACCGGTGCTCTGAGGATCACGTTCGGCGATACCGATGGCGACGTCGGTTCCGGCCTGTTTCGCGGCGGCGCAAAGACGGTCGGTTTCCGCGCCTCCGATGATCACCGCATTAGAAAGATAGTCGGCTGCCGCGCGCCAACCGGCCATGCTCGGCGAAGCGTTGCAGAAGAACGGGTAGCCCGGCAGCCACGTCTCGCCGAACGCCGCGATCGTCGCCCCCATTGCGCCAGCCTCAAGGATCAGACTGCATGCCTTTTTTGTTGCCGCTTCGCGATCGAAGGGAATTGAAGCGGCCTGGATCGCCGCCAGCTTGAAAGTGTCTTTCATGGACGTAACGCTTCCGGTTGGGAGCCGGCCTCCGGCTCGCGGGATGGGGCTCGGGGAAATGATCGGGATGGCGGCCCGCCGGTGGATCAACTAGCGACAGGTCGCTAAGATGCGACCGCGGCGCTCGACGCCGTAGCCGGGATTGCTTCTTTGGACACGTCGTCGCCGGTCGAGCGCAGAAGACTCCCCAGGATTTCGCGCGCCTTCTGGCGTCGACGCCGCGCCAGCCGCTCTTCACCGATAACGCGTTGGCTCGGATCGCCAACCAGCATGGCGTGGATGTCAGCCACGGACCGCAGGACGCCACGGCCACCCCACGTTCCTTCGGAAATTTCGGTCGGGAAGATCATCAGACGAGGACCAACGTCCTCGACGGAAGCCCCTTCCGCACGGGCGACGGCGGCGGTGATTTCCTGCACGAGCTTTGCGCGCGCGGCATCGGTGTACTGGCCTTCCGGCACCGACGGGACGAAGCGGTAGCGCGGCTTGGATGCCGGCTCGCCGGCGACGTAGACGGCTGCGGGCCGATGGAGGAAGCATACCGAGACGCTCTGTGCGATCTTGTTTGTCTTCGGATCATAGCCTTCGGCCGTGATCAGGATGTCTGTCACTTCCTTGATGAGGCGCGCCTCGGCGTCGGCCGTCAAAGCACCAGCAGGAATTAGGGCATCGATCATTGGCATGTGAGTAGTCCTTTCCAACAACGCCGGGACCACAATACTCGAACGAAAAAGGTCAATTCCAAAGTGGCATAAATGCCATTATAGATGGTATTCCAGACAAACGGCTTTTCTTCGCCGACATGGCTAGAATGGCCATCGGGACCGCGCTCGGGCGACGCTAGATCACATTCTGAAGTTCGCGACGCTATCTTTGCTGAGCCCTAAGGGCGATTCTGGCCGGCACGTCGTCTTCGAGGTTCTTTCAGTCTATCGCTTGGATGCTTTCGCCAACCGAGACACCTTGACTTGCAACTCATGCGCGCCGCCAGGGCACGCCAGGATCAGCAGGATCAGTATCGCTCCGTATACCGCGCCCGAGAGCCCCTTCGACACCTGCTCGGCGAAATTCGGGACGAACACGATGAACGCAGCACCGGCGAGCGAGCCTGGTAGCCAACCGACGCCGCCGACGACCATGCCGAGGAAGAGCGCGACGGCGAGTTGGACAGTATAGGCGTCGGGAGCGACGAACTGCACCGCGATGGCACCTAGGCCACCGGCTATTCCGGTGAGGCCGGCGGAAAGGCCAAACGCGAGGGTTTTGTAGACCGAGACGTTTACGCCCATTGCCGAGGCGGCGATCTCGTCGTCTCGGATAGCCATCATTGCACGGCCGGTACGAGACCTCAGGAGATTAACGGACGCCAGATAGATCGCAGACGCGATTCCTAACGTGAAGAAGTACAGCCAGATGTCCGGCGACGGCTTGAGTCCGATTGCGGTCAGAAACGCTGGCGCATCGGGCTTGGTGACCACCAGACCTTGCACCCCACCCGTCCAGTATTCGAGGACACCCAACTTGAGAAGCTGTGGCATCGCGACGGCCAGAGAAAACGTGGCCAGTGCCAGATAGATGCCGGAGAGCCGCAGAGCCGGCAGACCAAACAAGAAGCCGGAAGCAAAGCAGACGAGGCCAGCGATCGGAAGCGTCGTCGCGTAGTTCATGCCGCCGTGCTCCATCAGGATCGCCGACGTATAGGCCCCGAGCGCGTAGAAGGCGCTCTGACCAAGCGAGAACTGGCCGCTTGCGCCTGTCAGAACGTTGAGCGCCAGTATTGCGATCGCGTAGATCGTGCACATCGTCATCTCAAAGACGACGAAGTTGGTCGCAAACAACGGCGCAACCACCAACAGAATTAGAACGACCAACCACCCTACCAATCGTCGCGGCTTGACCTTCTTCGTAACGGCGGCCGCGGTGGCGGAAGAAAACTCCTGGATCGCGCTCATGTCAGACCCGCTTTACGATGTTGCGGCCGAATAGCCCGTTCGGCCTGAGAACGAGGACCGCGACGATCAGCGCAAGCGCGATCGGCAGCTTGAGTTCGTTGCCGACCCCGGGGATGTAGGTCCCGATCAGATTCTCGAAGATCCCGACCAGAAATCCGCCGATCACTGCACCGGGTGGGCTCGACAGTCCGCCGACTACGGCGGCGGCAAAGCCGTAGATCAAGACTCCGCCCATCATGTTAGGCTCGAGGAACACGACAGGTGCGATCAGCATCCCTGCGATGGAGCCGACGGCCGATGCCATGCCCCAGCCGAGCGCCACCATCCACGACGTATTGATGCCTACGAGGCGGGCCGATTCCGGCATCGCTGCCGCCGCCCGCATCGCAAGGCCAACCCGCGTGTGGCGGAAGACCACGAACAATAGGAGCAGCAGCAAAAGCGTCACGCCGATCATGCCGGCCTGGTGGGTCGAGACCAATTGACTGCCGAGGAACGGCGCGGATCCGAACGGGGTCGGGAACTGCTTGACGTTGAAGTCCCAAACGAGCCCGGCGACGCTGTTGACGATCGCGAAAAGCGCGATGAAGCCGGCCACGTGCGTCAGCACCGGTGCCTTGGCAAGCGGCTTGAAGAGCACGCGCTCGATGGCGACTCCACCCGCAAAGGAAAGGAGCAGGACCGATGCGAATGCCATCCAATACGATAGACCCCATTTCATCAATTGCCAGGCCACGAATGTCGAGAACATCGCCATTTCGCCTTGCGCAAAATTTAGATGATCGATCGCCTGGTAGATCATCACTACGGCAAGCGCCATACAGGCATAGATCGCCCCGGTGGCGATGCCGGCGATGATTTCGTTGGTAAGCAATTCCACGACCGTCGCCTCAATATCCAAGATAAGATTTGCGGATGTCTTCGTTGTTGGCGATCTCATCGGCGGAACCAGACATCGCTATGCGCCCGGTTTCGATGACATAGGCCTTGTCCGCGAGCTCGAGCGCAAGCTGCGCGTTCTGCTCGACGACGAGGATGGAAATCTTCTCCTCGCGGTTGATCTTGCCGAGAATGTTGAACAGATCACGGACGATCAACGGCGCCAACCCGAAGGACGGCTCGTCGAGCAGCATCAGGCGCGGTCGTAGCATCAGCGCGCGCGCCACCGCGAGCATCTGCTGCTCGCCGCCTGAGAGCGTGCCGGCCTGCTGGGTGCTGCGCTCCTTCAGCCTCGGGAAATAGGCATACATCCGGTCGACGTCGGATTTGATCCCCGACATGTCCTTTCGCGTGATGGCTCCGAGCTGCAGGTTCTCCCCCACGGTCATCGCACTGAACGTGCCCCGCCCCTGAGGGACGTGCGCGATGCCGAGCCGCACGATGTTTTCGGTTGCAAGATTTCCGATCTTGCTGCCTTCGAACTCGACCGAGCCGCTGGAGCGGACCATGTTGCAGATCGCGCGCAACGTCGTTGTCTTGCCGGCACCATTCGCTCCGAGAAGTGTGGTGAGGCTGCCTACCTTGAGCTCGAACTCGAGACCGCGCAACGCCTGAACCTGGCCGTAGTAGGCCCGCAGTTCCTCTACTCGCAGTAGCGCCGTCATGAATTCTTGTCCCCTAAGTAAGCCATGATAACCGCAGGGTCCTTCTGGACGTCAGCCGGAGTGCCCTCGGCAAGCTTCTTGCCGAAATTAAGTGCGACCACTTGGTCGGCTATAGACATCACGAGGCCCATGTGATGCTCGACGAGCAGCACGGTGACGTCGCGCTCATCGCGGATCCGCCGGATCAGGTCCCCCAGAACGTAGACCTCTTCGTGATTCAGACCTCCCGCGGGCTCGTCCAGCAGGAGGATCTTGGGTTCCGTCGCCAGCGCGCGGCCAAGCTCCACGCGCTTCTGCGTCCCGAACGGAAGTCCCCCGACCAACGTCTCGCCGAATTCCCGCAGATCAAGATATTCTAATATCTCGTCTACCTGACGATCAGTGGTGGCCTCGCCCTTCCGCATCCATGGGAGCCTCAGTGCATCGCTGACGATATCGCTTTTGGTACGCGCGTGTCCGCCGATACGAACGTTGTCTCTCACCGTGAGCGAGGGAAATAGGGCTACGTTCTGGAAGGTCCGACCAATGCCTATCTCCGATATCCGGTGCGACGGGCGTCCCAGGATCGACTGGCCATCGAAGCGGATGTCGCCCTTCTGAGGCTGATAAAGCCGACTGATGCAGTTGAACAAGGTCGATTTGCCGGCTCCGTTCGGGCCGATCAACCCGAGTACGTCACCGCGCCGAAGCTCGAACGATACGCCGTCGAGGGCGACGATGCCTGAGAACGAGATTCCGATATTGTCTATCTTTAGGAGCGTTTCGGGTTTCCCGGAGACGTCGACATCGTTCGCCACATCTACCGATCCCGTTGCCGACCGATCCGATGGACCGGTCGACGGTAGCCCCCCCGACGATGCGACGGTCATCGATCAGTTTCCGGCGACCGGAACCGCGCCGTCGATCACGTCGCCGAACAGCTCCCATTTGTCGCCCTTGAACCGCATCATCTGCAATTGCTGAATAGGAAAGAAGTCGGTCGCACTCGTGTTCATCGTAATGCCGGGGAGGAGGACCTCGTTCTTGAAGTCGGTCAGGCTGGCCGCCTGCTTCATGACGTTCTCGCGCGTCAGATCGTCTCCACATTGCTCAAGTACCTTCTTCAGAGTGAGCGACTCCGCGTATCCGAACATCGCGATGCTGTCGCCGGGATCCACGCCGGGCAGGTATTTCGCTAGGAAAGCATAGTAGGCCCCCATCCCGGGATCGTTGGCCCATCGAGGATCCGAACCGTCCTTGGCGTACGCGGCTCCGATCACGCCCTGCGCATTCTCGAAGCCCGCCGGCTTCATCACCTGGGTGACCGAAATCGACGAGACATTCGTGAGTTGAAGGGGATGCCATCCGAGTTCGGCAACCTTCTTGATGGACTGCGCCGTAAATTTCGGACCGGCGAAGTTTACCAGGGTGTCGGCACCAGCAGCCTTGATCTTCAGAATGTGGCTATCAATCGTCGGCTCCGATGTTTCGTAGGATTCCTCTGCGACGATGTTTGCAGTGCCGCTACCCAGTCCAGCCTTGAAGCCGCTCAACAAGTCTTTGCCGTAGTCATCGTTCTGATAGATCACACCGATCTTCGCTGACGGCTTATCCGCAAGGAGGTATTTGGCGAACACTCTGCCTTCAATCTGGTAAGGAGGCTGAAAACCGATCGTCCAGGGGAACTCCTTCGGATTGCCCCATTTGGTGGCGCCGCTCGCCACGAAGAGTTGAGGCACTTTCTTGCCGTTCAGGTACTTTTGCACGGCGGAGCTGGGTGCCGTCCCCAACGGAGAGAAGATAAAGAGGACCTCGTCCCGCTCGACGAGCTTTCGGGTTTGCTCGACCGTTTTCGGCGGAGAGTACGCGTCGTCATAGCTAATATAGTTGATTTTGCGGTTGTTGATCCCGCCCTGCTCGTTGATCATCCGGAAGTAGGCTTCCTCAACCTTGCCGATGGTGCCGTACGCCGAAGCCGGACCGCTGTATGGTTGAGTACTGCCGATCTTGATCTCGGAATCGCTTGCTCCGGTGTCGTAGCGTGGCTGAGCCAGGCTAACCGCCGATGAGAGAGCCGCAAAAGCGCCGGCAACGACGACGGTGGCTAGCGATCCTCGCATGGTAATGGTCATTGTTCGACTTTCTGGTTGCTGGTGATGTTTGTCTAACTTCACGATCTAGACGCGGTCGGCAGCGCTAGCATCTTCCGCGCCTCGTCCGACGTCGCGACTCCGAAGTCGAGAGCCGCGAGTATTCTGGTCGCCTTAGTGACGAGTTCAGCATTGCCGTTCGCCAGCCTTCCCTTCGACAGGTACAGGTTGTCTTCCAAACCGACGCGGACGTGACCGCCGAGGAGAGCCGAAGCAGCCACGATCTCGAATTGAGCCTGCCCTATGCCGAACGCAGACCAGATCGAACCTTGCGGCAGTCGGGATCGCATGTGGGCCAAGGACTCCAGGTCGGCCGGAGCTCCGTATGAGATCCCGAGACATATCTGGAAGAAGGGAGGAGCTTCGATACGACCGTCAGCAATCAGACGTTTCGCCAATTCGATATGGCCGAGTTCGAAGACTTCGATCTCCGGCTTGGTGCCGGACGCGCGAGCGATATCCGCAATTTCCTTCACGTGATCTGGCGTGTTGACGAACACGTGCGCACCGAAGTTCAACGTTCCAGCATCGAGCGAGCAGATATCCGGCTTCAATGCTGCCACGTGCTGGGCCCGGATTGGCGGGGTAGCGAGCGTACTTCCTTCAGCCGGGATCAGCGGGATTTCCTTTCCGGGAATGAAGCGAGCGCCGGCGCCCGTCGTCAGGTTGACGATCAGACCGGGGCGCGCCTTTTTGATGCGCTCGACCACTTCCGCATACAATTCCATCTTCATGCTAGCGAGGGTGGTCTGCGGATCGCGCACATGGATATGTGCGATCGCGGCACCGGCTTCAGCAGCTTCAAGCGCCGAGTTGGCGATTTCTTCCGGAGTCACGGGGACTGCCAGATTCCTGCCTTTGGTATCGAGACCCCCGGTTAGTGCGCACGATATGATGACTTTCCTCTTCACGACCACACACCTGAGGTGGGCGACAACCACTGGGTCGGCCAGCGTCGCGGCTCGGCCGTCCCTCGATCAATGCCGCCTCCGATTGAGACGGCGCGATGGAAACAAGAAAGATATGGAAGAAGGGAGTGGCATCTTCGCCAATTCAGATGGCGTTCTTGTCATGCAGACAAAAACATTTTCTCGCGCTCGCCTCGATGAGCAAGGCTTGTGCTGATGCCTGCCGAAGAAGCATGATTTTGCCTAAAAGATGGATAGAAGCCGGGACCGATTCGTCGAGACTTGCACCGTTCGAGGATGACGGCGCACGATAGGCGAGTCGCGGAGTAGCGCGTGCGTCCTGAATGAGGGCCTGCGTTGACCTCCCTGAGCGTCTGACTACCGGGGATCAGTTAAGCTTGGTGATGCCCTTTATCTCTTGTGAGAACTTGACTTGGTAAGCCCTCAGCGTCATCCCCGTCTCTCGCTTGAAGAGTTCGCGGAATGTCGCCAGGTCTTCGTACCCAACCCGTTCGCTGACCTCCTGCGCCGAGCCCTCGCCCTCTTCAAGGAGACGCTTAGCGCTCTCTACTCTGATGGACTGAATGAACTTGATTGGCGTGACGCCGGTAGCAACTTTGAATCTCCGATTGAACGTCCGTTCGCTGACACCCAACGCCTTCGCGACGTCAGCCAACTTAAACGCGCGCCAATAGTTAGCGGTCAACCAGTTCTTAGCCTGCACGACAAATGAATCGTCGGATGGCTGCTCCACCGATAGACCTTCCTTCGCATAGGCCGTTTGGGCCCCTCTTTTTCGATCGATGAGCAGATAACGAGCCGTGTCGGATGCGAGGTGTTCGCCGGCCAGACGGCCGATAATCTCGAGAATAACGTTGGAGAACGACGTGACCGCGCCTCCGCAGATCACGCCCCCGTCTTCGGTCACAACATTCCGGATATCGAGCCGGACGTCCGGATAGGCCGCCGCGAACTCCTTCGCGCGCGCCCAGTGCGTCGTCGCCACGCGATTCCGCAACAGCCCTGCTTTGGCGAGGATGAAGGCTCCCGTACAATGCGTCGCGATGAGCAAGCCGCCGGTGTGAGCGCGCTGCAGCGCGCGGATCAACGCGGCTTCGTTGCCGGTCTCGTTTTTCGGAGATCCTGAGGATACTCCCAGAAAAGGGCTCGCGACATAGACCGCAGCAGCGGACTTTCGCATGGAAACGGCACCATCAACGGCGATGATCTGTCCCGATGCGGTGCGGATCGGTTGCCCATCCAGCGACTCGATGGACCAGCTGAAGAGGGCACGATCGCCGCCTCGGCGGCGCCCATTGAGCAGATTGGCTGCGACTAGAATATCGATCGGAGTCGTAATCGCGGAGGCGAGGACGCCGTCCGAACCCCAGAGCCGGATATTGAACATGGCTAATTTACCCATGAACTTGGCAAATACGCCACCTTGCCTAATTCTTCAATGGAAATGTTCAAGCTGTTACCGTTCGCCCGCGGGACATGTCACAGGGGTAGATCATGGCATACCAGGGCGCTGACGCCGTCGAGCAGAAGGGCTCGGAGAAGGTGGGCTTTCCCAGGCGTCACGCAATCTCGTCGCCCTGCGCGGCGGGTGCATCGACGCCGGGGTCGTCACCGTGATGAGTTCGAGACGGATCAATGTCTAGGGGAATGTCGTGCAGTAGTGTGCGGCCTTGCGCCAGGCGTCGACCCAAAGCTTCCACGAAACTCTCAAATCGCTCCCTTCCCTTGGCTTGGGCGGCCGCCTGCGCATCTGCCGGGAGCTGCGGCGTGACCGTGAGCCAGAAGCGAACGAACAGCGCGAGCGTTTCGGTCGAAATGGAGAGATCGCGCTCGAGCCGTTGGACTTGGCGCGACAGCCGATCAAGCCTTCGGGTGAAGGCGGCTTCGGTGCGATCGGCGCCGTCGGGGGAGAGGAATGACGTGACTGCCGCCTCGACGATGGAAGAGCGCGAGAGCCTCTTGCGGTCCGCCAGGTCGATGAGCTGCCGCAAGAGCTCGGGCGGGAAATAGACGTTCATCCGGGTTCGCATGCCGCCCCTCACAAAGCCATGCCGTCGTCCGGGTCCATCGCGGCCTGACGTGCGGCGGCGGCGAAGGAGCGCTGCAGCGCAGTGGTGCGGACCGCTTTCGGGTCGCGTTCATCGTCGAGCAGCGCGAATTCCGGCAATGGCGCGGGAGCTTCGCGTGTGATCGCCTCGTGCTCGGGAAGCTCAGGCTCGCGGCGAATACCGGAATTAGCGGTATCGGCTTGTTTGGTGAGACTGCCTATGGATCGTGTGTCATGGGACGGCGTCAAGGTCATCCAGTCGGCGGCCGATGCCAGTTTGCGTATTGCAGCGTCATCGTGCAGCGAGGCCAGTGTGGGCGGCGGTAGCACACGCATGGCAAAGCGGCGATCTTTGAAGTAGCGCACCTTCTCCGCGCGGATCGGCGGCGTGCCGGATACGAGCACCAGCTCGTCGGAGGGCGGCAATTGCATGACTTCGCCTGCCGTGAGCAACGGCCGCGCCGTCTCCTGGCGAGATACCATGAGATGGCCGAGCCAGGGCGATAGCCTGTGGCCGGCGTAGTTTTTCATGGCGCGTAGCTCGGTTGCAACGCCGAGCGCGTCCGAGAGACGTTTGGCGGTCCGCTCGTCGTTGGCAGCAAACGCCACGCGCACATGGCAGTTGTCCAGGATCGAGTTGTTCTGGCCATACGCTTTCTCGATTTGATTGAGCGACTGGGCGATGAGAAAGCTCTTCAACCCGTAGCCTGCCATGAACGCAAGCGCGGTCTCGAAGAAATCGAGACGCCCGAGCGCGGGGAATTCGTCGAGCATCAACAGCAGGCGATGACGACTTGATTTGGCGAACAGATCCTCGGTCAAGCGCCTCCCGATCTGGTTGAGAATCAGCCGGATCAGCGGCCTGGTCCTGCCGATATCCGACGGCGGAACGACGAGGTAGAGCGTCATCGGACGATCGGCTCCGACAAGATCGGCGATCCGCCAGTCGCAGTGGCTGGTCACTTTCGCGACGATTGGATCACGGTAGAGGCCAAGGAACGACATTGCGGTCGAAAGCACACCGGAGCGCTCGTTCTCGCTCTTGTTGCTGAGTTCTCGCGCAGCCGACGCAACGACCGGGTGCGGCCGATCGCCAAGATGCAATGTCGTCATCATGCCATGGAGCGTGGTCTCGATTGTCCGGCGGGGATCCGACAGGAAATTGGCGACGCCGGCGAGCGTCTTATCCGGCTCGGCATAGAGCACATGCAGGATGCTGCCGACGAGAAGCGAATGGCTGGTCTTTTCCCAATGGTTGCGCCTGTCCAACGCGCCTTCCGGATCGACTAGGATATCCGCGATATTCTGCACGTCGCGAACCTCGTGGTCGCCACGCCGCACTTCGAGCAACGGATTATAGGCCGAGGACTCCGAGTTGGTCGGATCGAACAGCAGCACGCGCCCGAAGCGGGCGCGCCAGCCAGCCGTGAGATGCCAGTTCTCGCCCTTGATGTCGTGAACGATGCAGCTTGCTGGCCAAGTGAGAAGCGTCGGCACCACCAGGCCGACGCCCTTGCCGCTGCGCGTTGGCGCGAAACACAGGACATGCTCGGGGCCGTGGTGACGCAAATACTGCCGGCGCAGCTCGCCGAGGATCACGCCGTCGGCGCCGAGCAGGCCAGCAGCGCGGATTTCCGCTTCGGTCGCCCAGCGCGCGGAGCCGTAGGTGTGGGCTTCCCTCGCCTCGCGTGCTCGCCACACCGACATGGCGATCGCAATAGCGACGGCGGCAAGGCCGCCCGACGCCGCGATCAAGCCGCCTTCGACGAAGATGCGTGGCGCGTAGGCATCGAACGCGAACCACCACCAGAAGAAGGCCGGCGGAGGATAAAGCGGCATGCTTGCGAAGTGCATCCAAGGCTGGCCGAGTACGGGCTGATAGCCGAGGCGCCAGGCCGTCCATTGGGTCGCCGTCCAAATGGTCAAGAGCACGACGATGAAAACAGTCGCAATCTGTCCCCAGAGCACTCGTGTTACGGGCACGGCATCGATCCTTAAGCAAAATGTCGCCTAAGGAAACGGCGCAGAAGAACAAATGCAAGGAGTCCCGGCCGCCGGTCGCAAGATCGGCTAAGTTCGAGCGCAATTACTGATCTTCGTTAGTTGCGCCCCAAAAGCGACAGCTCATTCAGAAACGGGCCGTGAAACTGAGTCGTTGTGGACCCCTCGCTGCATCCAACCAGACCATTGTTGCGGCCTAGGCCGTTCCGGTTCTACGCGCGACGTCGGCCACGTTTCAGCTTTGCCGACTCCCGGCGATGAGAGCAGCGGGAGGCACGAAAGGAAGCGGCCCCCCTCACAGCCCTAACCCTCTGTTTCGCCCGAAGGTCCACTCAATGCCGCCGTCCGATCTTGCGATCCCAGCCACGTGACGGCCGAGTTGCCGCTCCAACGATGGCGACCACGGCACCAAGCTGAACCCCAAGCCATCGTCGAGCATGGCGAAGCGACCGGAGCTGAGGCTGAGCCGGCGCTGATAGACGCCGCCAACCTGGCTGCCGCTCTCCGCTGGATGGTACGGCCGGTTGAGCTCGGCCGCGAGGCGTGCCCCTTCCGTATCAAGCTCTCGTCGTCGTAGCGTATCGAGCAGATTGCGCGCGAAGATCGCGCGCTGCCCCTGCCGGCGGGCCAAACCCTCGTCGATCAGGCGCTCGATGCGGGCATTGACGGCAGTCCGCGCTTCCGCCCCGAAGCCGCCATGTGCGAATAAGGCGTCGTCGTTGCTGACCAGGCGATGATCGAGCCAAGTCGCGCCCGGGGCCGTCACCTGATGTGCAAGGTCGGTGTCGGATCGTGATACCAGAAGGAGCGTCGGCGCCCGCTCCTGCGGTCCGCCGAACCGCCGCACCTCGACTATCCCGCCCTCGGGGGCGGCGTGTTCCAGCGCATCGAGACCCTTGAACCTGACATGATGCACACGCCCGTCAACGCCGTCGATCACGGCGTAGGCCTCGCCGTTCAATTCGTCGTAGAGCCCCTTCTCCAGCAATCGGCCGACGATCGGCGTTGTCGCCGCGCCGCCCTCGATCACGTAGTCGCCGGGTGGCCGTTCCAGGCCGCGCCCAGCGAGGGCGTTGTGCATGGTCTTGATGATGTCGCCCCGGACGGCAAGATCGCGCAAGACCGGTTCGGCATCCTGCCTAAGCGTCCACCGGCCTGGACCGCCGGAGGATGCGAGCCCCATCCGCTCGAGGCGCTGCAGCCGGCCGACCATGAGGCGGCGGATCTGCGGATCACCGGCCCCGGCGTTGGTGGGCCTAAGATCGATAATTCCGGTCTCGTCGGCTTCGAGCCTGATCGTGGCATCAAGCTTGGTCCAGCGCTCGGCGTCGACGTCCCGTTCCAGCGCCGATCGGATCTCCTGTTCTGGCTTGGGGCCAAGCTCAAGCGACACGAGATCCTCGGCCCGCGACCGCAGGCCGCGGCTGATGTAATCGCGTGCGATGACCAGGTCCCGGCCATCATCGGCAACACCGCGCACGAGCAGATGGACATGGGGGTTGTCCGTGTTCCAGTGATCGATCGCGATCCAATCTAGCCGCGTGCCGAGATCGATCTCCATCCGGGTCGCAAGATCACGGGTGAAAGCGCGGAGATGGCGAAGCGACCGGAGCTGAGGCTGAGCCGGCGCTGATAGACGCCGCCAACCTGGCTGCCGCTCTCCGCTGGATGGTACGGCCGGTTGAGCTCGGCCGCGAGGCGTGCCCCTTCCGTATCAAGCTCTCGTCGTCGTAGCGTATCGAGCAGATTGCGCGCGAAGATCGCGCGCTGCCCCTGCCGGCGGGCCAAACCCTCGTCGATCAGGCGCTCGATGCGGGCATTGACGGCAGTCCGCGCTTCCGCCCCGAAGCCGCCATGTGCGAATAAGGCGTCGTCGTTGCTGACCAGGCGATGATCGAGCCAAGTCGCGCCCGGGGCCGTCACCTGATGTGCAAGGTCGGTGTCGGATCGTGATACCAGAAGGAGCGTCGGCGCCCGCTCCTGCGGTCCGCCGAACCGCCGCACCTCGACTATCCCGCCCTCGGGGGCGGCGTGTTCCAGCGCATCGAGACCCTTGAACCTGACATGATGCACACGCCCGTCAACGCCGTCGATCACGGCGTAGGCCTCGCCGTTCAATTCGTCGTAGAGCCCCTTCTCCAGCAATCGGCCGACGATCGGCGTTGTCGCCGCGCCGCCCTCGATCACGTAGTCGCCGGGTGGCCGTTCCAGGCCGCGCCCAGCGAGGGCGTTGTGCATGGTCTTGATGATGTCGCCCCGGACGGCAAGATCGCGCAAGACCGGTTCGGCATCCTGCCTAAGCGTCCACCGGCCTGGACCGCCGGAGGATGCGAGCCCCATCCGCTCGAGGCGCTGCAGCCGGCCGACCATGAGGCGGCGGATCTGCGGATCACCGGCCCCGGCGTTGGTGGGCCTAAGATCGATAATTCCGGTCTCGTCGGCTTCGAGCCTGATCGTGGCATCAAGCTTGGTCCAGCGCTCGGCGTCGACGTCCCGTTCCAGCGCCGATCGGATCTCCTGTTCTGGCTTGGGGCCAAGCTCAAGCGACACGAGATCCTCGGCCCGCGACCGCAGGCCGCGGCTGATGTAATCGCGTGCGATGACCAGGTCCCGGCCATCATCGGCAACACCGCGCACGAGCAGATGGACATGGGGGTTGTCCGTGTTCCAGTGATCGATCGCGATCCAATCTAGCCGCGTGCCGAGATCGATCTCCATCCGGGTCGCAAGATCACGGGTGAAAGCGCGGAGGTCGCTCATCTCGCCGGCGTCTTCCGGCGAAACGATGAAACGGAAATGATGCCGGTCTTCCGTGCAGCGCTCCGTGAACACCCTGTCGTCGGCATCGTCGCTCCCGGCATCGAACATCCGACCGCGTGCGCCGTTCCGGGTCACGCCGTCACGCTTGAGATAGGACAGGTGCGCGGTCATCGGTGCGCTCCGGGCGCCGCGGGAACCGCCTCGCACGACACGCGCCTTGACTATCACGCGCCGCTGCGGACTGAACAGCCGGCTGCGGCTGAACGCCGTTCGGCCGCGGCCGAATCCTGAACGGCCGCCGCCCGTCAAGCGGCGCCCGGAGACCTCCCCGCTCTCGGCCTTCTTCGCCGCGCGAAGGACCTGGTGCACGAATGGTTTTGGTTTGCTGACGCGGCGGTCGCGAATGCGGCCCGGGCGAACATGCACGTCATCGTCGCGCTCGCTCATCTGCCGGCCCTTTCGAAGAGCGCCAGCGAACGAGTGCTGAAATCTATGTTGCTATCATTGCGCTTTTGGCTTCGCGCGGCACGCGCGCCGACCGACGCCCCCGCGGGGAGGCAAGCCATGCCAATGGCTTGTCGACGATGCGGGGGCACGAATTTTATCTTGCCGTAGGTCGGTCGGCTGTCGCTGGTTCCCAGGGCCCCACTTCCAAGCCAAGAGACTCTCGGTGCCCGCAGCGATTTGCGACGAAATGCAGTTCGGGTCATTGCGGTGGATCCTCCAATAGCGCTGCCCGAACACGTCGGCTGGTAGCCGATTCATTGCCAAAGAGCCGCCGCGACTTGGCAGTTGACTCGCGAAGCCCCCACTGTTTACGAGCGAAGCGAGCGTTTGCGATAGCGATCGTTACCCGGAGGGCCGAGACACCCGTAGGGTGGCTCGGTGAGGAGCGAAGCGACGAGTAGAGCGCGGGCCGAAGGCATCGCCCGTATGCCATCAGCACGTTAATGATGCGGGCTTGGCTTCGGATCGTCACGTCATTCCTTCGCTACTTGCTGTGCGCTTCTCGCTTGCCGACGAAGAGGCGGCCGGGAGGCGGAACGAGCGCGGAAAGATCGGCGACCGTTCGGTCGTTGCGCGCGAAACTCGCCAGCGGCGTGAACGCCGAGCGACTGACGCCCGAGACGCCTGCCCGCTGCTCGACGAACAACGGCGCTTGCTGCCAGGAGACGTGATCGATGGTGAGGGAACGATCGTCGGCGACAGGTCCACCCGACAACAGCGGCGCGAGCTTGGCGACGTACGCCAGCGTCTCGTTGGGCAGCGGCCGGCCTGTCGCCAGATGGTCCTCGTAGCGTTGCGGGCCGGCATTGTAGGCAGCGATGAATCCTTCCGTGCCGAAGCGTTCGCGCATGTCACGGAGATACGCCGTACCAGCGACGATGTTGTCATGAGGGTCTGTGAGATCTGCCCCGAGGCCGTAGCGAATGCGCAATTCTGAGTAGGTGTTCGGCATGAGCTGCATCAGGCCGACCGCGCCTTTCGGCGACAGAGCCTTGGGATTGCCTTTGCTCTCGATCTGGATGACGGCGCGGATCCAGGACGCCGGCACCGAGAAACGGGTTGCTGCTTCGTCGATGAACGACTGCCACGAAACGGCGAGCTCAGCCGATGGCGTAGATGCAGGTTCGGCGTGGGCCGAAACGGGAAATGAGGTCACGACGGAGGCTGCGGCGATCATGCCGAAACGGCCAAGCCGCCGCGCCATCAGTGTGATCACGTCTGTTGCCGTGACGGACGGGTCCAGCTCAGATGGAAGATGTCGCCGTCGCGCTCCAGATGGAACAGATTGGCGCGGATCGGGTGCGCGAAGGACAGATCATCGATCACGAGCGCAACGTAGTCGCCTGCCCGCTCGCCGGTGCGCTTCCAGCCAGCGCCGATCTCCACTTCGCCCGTGAGCACGCGATAATCCGGGGCGTTTTCGACGTCGCTCGCGACCGCTGGGATGATGTCGACCTCGCGGTCGAGTGTGAGCGTCCGAACGGTACCGCTATAGCCATCGTTCTTGCGCTTGAAGATGCCGATATGTGCCATGATTTACTCCGTTTTGGGGTGGTAAGGTGAAGGATCAGCGTGTGGTGGCGCGCCAGACAAACCGGCCGTCGCTGGCTTCGTCTGTCCAGAGTGGGATGGCGCGCGCGATAACGGCGGCTTTCGGCAACGGACCGAAATAGCGGCCATCGAGACTGTCGGGTTCGTCCCAGTTCATGAGAAAGACTTCGTTGTTGCCGATGACGTGGCAGCCTTGCCAGCTTGGTAGCGGGCGGCCGCGGCCGTCGCGCTCGCGGGCTGGCGCAGCGGCAATGCCGTCAACATTGATTTGGGTGCCGATCCGACACACGGTTTGGCCGGAAAGGGCGAAGATGCGCTTGAGCAACGGCACGCCGCGCGGCAGATATCCGCCACGATCCAGGAGCGAGGCGAGCGGTTCCGGCGGTCGCACGACCACAAGTGTGGTGATGCGCGGACAGTTCGGTGGTTCGACCGCGTACAGTCCGCGGGGCACACTTGGCGTGAGATTCCAGACATATTGGGGGATGTCCTGATGTCTGGCCGTTGCCGTGATCGCGGCAATGGCCAGCAATCCGGCCGCGAGCGGTGCGAGCCTGGTCATCACGGCACGATCCTGCGGCGCTTCAGCCAGGCACGGTGCCGGCTGAGCGTATAGGCGCGCGGTCTTTCGCCGACGATGAGACGGTTGTGAACGTGTCGCCAGTGATCCGGAGCGGCATCGGCCGGATCGATGCCGAGTGCCTCGACGGCGTCGATGGCCTGCAACACACGTTCGACCTTTGGCCAACTTTTGATCGACAGGAAGATTTCGCCACCTGGCTGCATGAACGGCGCAGTGGTGCAGCGTTCGCCGGGCGCGACGGCGCGCAGAATATCGATCTCGGAGGAGATGGTTCCGTAAGTGTTGCCCGTCCAGCGGACGACTGCGAAGATGGCGTTCGGCGCGAATGAAACGCAGCGGCGATGACGATCAAGGCGGAGGCTCGCCATGGGCCGGCCGAAACGGATGCGCTGTTCGACGCGCTTGGCCAACCATGTCAGCTCGACATGCGTCAGCCGGTCAGGTGCCGGATCGGCGAATTGGTGGAAGAAAGCGCTGGCCGTCATTGGACGCGCCCTCTGCCCGATCGGTGAGCCGCAAGCCGCCCCAAGCCAGGCACCGGCTTGGCAGCATGAATTACGCCATTTCCCTGATCGGACGTGGATTGGCGCAAGCCGACATCGGCCCAGGCTTGGACGTCTTCGATCGTATAAACGACCCGGCCGCCGAGCTTCCGGTAGCGTGGGCCGGTGCCATGCGTGCGATGTTTCTCCAGCGTGCGGTTGGAGACGCCAAGCATGCGGGCGACTTCAGGAGTCCTAAGGTAGCGCGGAGAGGGAGAGACTTTGTCGGCCATGGGATACATCCGGCTTAAGTTGGCCGTCTTGGCTCATCGACGGCGTGACGGGCGCACCATCGCGTATTTCGGGCAGCGACAAGGATGACGAAGATAGATAGACGCAAACTGTCCATCCCCCTCAAACGACGGCCGTTGCTCGGCCAGGATTGTTGAATTGCGGCCCGAGGAGGAGGAATAGCGGGGGCGATCTTTCGCCTCATCCGCCGCAGCCTCCTGGGTGGAAGCTGCCCATCGATCCTCACGACGAGATTCCGTGGCCCGTCAGCGCCTCGTTGTTGCGGTAATTCGATATACTATCGCAGGGGGCTTTAATGGAGAACTTAGCGATGGCGAAGGAACTTGACTGGCCCGGGCTTGTCGATCGGATCGAGATTAGCGAGTCGGCCGGGATCACAGTTGAGCAGATCGATGACGAGATCACGGTCGCCATCGCGAGCGTTGTCTGCGTCCATTTTGAGGTAACGGCGGATCAGGCGCTCAAGCTATCCCGCGCACTAGCGGTGGCCGCAGACAACGCGGCTAAATTCCTTGCGTCAACGGAGACCTAACAATACTTCTGCGAGCCTCTGGTGACCGGCTGACGCGGCGCGATAGGGGAAACAGTCTGACCAAGCACCCCGACCACGGAGTGCCCGGCTAATCGCCCCTGAGCAGATCGCGATAGCCGCCGCGCATCCGGCGAATAGCATCCTTGACCAGCCGAATGATTTGCGCGCGACGTGGCGATGTCAGCCATTCGCGGCGCGACTGGTTGCGGACGAGCGGGTCGAGCAACACGGCCGCTATCTCGCGATAGCTTGCATGCTGCTGCCAGCCATCTAGCGCGCGTAGCATCAAGATCAGCCGTCGCCGCTGCTGAGCGGTGAGCGGCGCGACCGGCGGCGGCGTCGATCCGGTCAAGCTCAGCCAGAGATGCAATGCGGCTTCGACGCGCTGCGGCATATGTGCGTCAAAGGGAATAACAGCTGCAAACGGTGCAGTCGGCGGGGCATCAGCAAGCATCCAAAGCTGGCGGTTGCCGCCATGCTCGCGCAGCAAGACATGGCGGCCGTCCGGCCGGTTGGCGACAAATGCTGCCGGCGGTAGCTGTCTAAATGTCAGAGAGCTGACGGATTCCAGCGGCGACGTGGTCAGGATAACCGCCGCCGGCAGGATGTTTGGATCCCAGAGCGTGGACGCTTGATCGCTACGCTGCCGGGGATCACTCGGAAAAGTTCAGGCCCCAGCGCTTTGCCAGCGCCAGAGCCACCTCCTGATCGCTCGGCGCTTGGCTGTCCAAAAGCTGGCTCATCTGTCGATAGTCATGGCGGTATAAGGGGTCACGTCTCAGAAACTCCCAGGCAAATCCTGACCGCTGCACGTCGTCCAAATAGTCGGTCGATTCTTCCGACCGCCACCCTGCTCCGTCTGGCATGCGATAATCCCCACGATACGCACATACGCATGCCCCCAATCCTAGGTAGAACTATTTGGAGCACCTTCAAAGCTTAGAAGTACCCGGCCACGCAACACGTGTTGCAGCGCTCCTACTGTGAAAGATGAGGGATTAAACCGTTGTCACAAAAAACCGTTGAACTCTCAGTTCATTACGGCGAGCGTCGAACGAGGTCGCGATAGCCGGATCGGCTCATCCATCGTGCGCGTGCAAGATGGCTGTCATGCACGCTGCGCGCGCGTGCGGGCTCGCGTTCGGGGTCGAGACCGAAGATGATCTGCACGACCTCGCGCCAGTCGGCTCCTTCCTCGGCGGCGTCAAGGAGCCGTAGATAGGTCTTGAGATGGCGCTCGTCGTAGGGCGTGACGTGCGCCTCGTCGGGCGGGTGGTCGTCGAAGACGGGGATGGTCATGGCTGCACGCCCGGCCTCATTGAAATATTAGATATACCACATCTTGCCTTGGGCTGATGGCGGTCAGGCGGTTATGCACTGCCGCGCGGCCCTTGCGGTTTGACTTGCTGCTTGCCTGGCTCGATTGGTCAGACTGCTCGAAGTCAGGATATCACGGCATCGAACGAATCGGAACGATCGTTCCTAGAACGATCGTTCCTCTATCATCAGCGTGGTCGCCATGGATCTCAAGGAGGTCGTGGCGATCAACCTGCGTCGGGTACGTCATGCCAAAAAGATGACGCAGGAGGAACTAGCTGAGGCCGCCGGCCTGAGCGCCCGATATGTGGGCGATATCGAGCGCGCGGATAAATCACCGAGTGTGTCGGTTCTCGGTCGTATCGCAGATGCTTTGAGGATCGAACCGTCCGAGTTGGTTCAGCCGGTGAAGCCAAGACATGGCGGAAAGACGAAAACCCATGCCGGCTAGGCTTCGAACGCAGATGGGCCTAGATCTGGGGCACCGGTTTAGCTGGGCAGACGAGCGTAGGTGACGATCCCATCCAGCGTGCAGGCCCAATTGGCGGGATAGGAAGTGCCCCGCCCGGACGGCCGGACGGGGCATTCTGTGCGGGTCAGTCGCCGCTGCGGCGGCCGCTGGGGCGAGACCAGATCAGCGTGTGGGTCTTGCCGCCCTCGTCCTCAATCAGGTTCGCGTAGATCGGACCCGTGAAGCTTGGGTCGTCGAGCTTCACCGAGAGGTACGGGCGACCCTCGTTGGATCGCTTCGCCCAGGCGGCTCCGATCTCGACTCTTCCGACGAAGGCCCGGTGGGTCGGCGCGTTCTCGTTGCTGCTCGCAGCTTCCTCAACCAGGCGGACGTTCTTTGCCTTGAGACTGAGGGTGACGAGTTCGCCGGTGAAGCCCTGCTCGGTCTTGGTGAATGTGCCGATGTTCGCCATTGTAGTTCTCCTTGCTCTGTTTCCGAGCCGCGACCATCGCGGTCTCGATGGCGACCGACAGGCCGGAGACGAGCGACGCCGCATCCTTCAGGACCGCAGCGCAGCGGAGGATGCCGGGCGGGCAACTTTCTTGGTTCGCGCGAGGAATGGGCGAAGCCCAGGGGAAGAAAGTTGAGCGCCGGCATTGCGGCTAGGCGATCGAGGCGCAGCCGATGTCCGGCTAAGGTCAAGCCATCGTAGACGTGAATGGACGCGCTTCTCGGAACAGGGATTTGGCAAGGAGAGCTGGCGAACATCGCACTGCCGCCATAAGCAAGCTGGCGACGGGCAATCGTCACATCCTGCGTCGGGCGTGGACGTTCGACGCGCGAGGAAAAGCGAGAGGCGGAAGGCATTACCATCGACCTTGAACGAAAGGGAGATTCTGCGCGGCGGGCGATCCAGCAAGAGGCACCCCATGCCCCTCAGTCATAATCCACATCCAGGCGATAACGCTCGAACTCACCCAAGTGAGGTCGGTGGCACGGATGCAACGCGCGGTGCTGTGCGCCCTACCTCCACGCCTGTGCCGGGCGGCGCTGATCGTTGTCACTGGCAGGCGGGACCGTTGCGTCAAGTCTCTGCCAGGCGATGACGCCAATTAATGTTGCCCCAAGGATCGCAAAGGCCTGACGCCATCCTTCGGACGCCGAAGTCAAGCCGAACAGAGCGTACGTCAGGGAATAACCTGCGAGCGCGGCTGGGGCTGCGAAGACCAATGCGATCGCAGCACGCAGGAGCGGTCCCCCCGCCTGCGCGAACACCGCGCGCCCGACGATCAGAACCAGCACGCCGGCACCGACCCCGAGCACGATGCCGCCGAGCGCGCCGGCTCCGGCCTCCTCTGCATGGAGGCCAACGAAAGCGCCCACGAGAAACGGCAATGTATAGATAGCCGCGCCGTAGAGCAGCCAACAGAAGAAACCTATGCCGACGAAGACGGCAAGTGCTGCCATGGCGGATGGCTCCATTTTGTGGAAATGAATGATGTGCGCCTCCCCACCACCGCGGCGCGAAGCGAAGTGTAACCGATCGCAGACGTCCTCGGAATCAAAATCGCAAGTGAAGAGAACTTCTTGCGATCGCACGCTGATGGTTTGGAGTCACGCGGCGAGACGACGGCGCCGATCGGGAAGAAACAACCAGGTGGCGGTTGATGTCGGCGCTATAACCGATATGGCGTTTTGCCGGTATCGCGCAAGATCTTCGCCCAAGCGCGGGGAGCTAACTTTTGCGGCGAGTTTCTTGAGCTCACACCCGAAGCCGACGCGCTTTCATTGGCGCGCACTGTTGCTATTGATCTCAATCGACCAGAAACCAGGCGGTAAGTGCTCCGCTCGTATTGGAGTGGTCAAGCCACCGCTGAGACTTCGATAACCGTCCTCATCTGTCAGAACCAGGATTCGCGTGTAGGTCTCGAGAAGCGACTTAACGGGACCTACAAGGTCGGTCGCACCGCTCCCCTGAATCCTGGACAATTCGGACATGACGCTATCGACAGAACAGACCTTTTGAATAGCGCTATCGACGAGCGCGACACTTCCCCCTCTTCGGATTCGGTCAAGATATTTTGTCAACTGCGGGCTTTTCAGAAGTCCGGCCATAGACGGGGAAATGTCGAGCGCGATCACTGTCCGGGAGGCCGACGCATCAAAGGGCTGCACGGGCTGGCCGAGGATCTCGCAAACTTCCTTTCTGAATTTGCTCCTGGCATCGCGACCATATGGGGTCAAATCCCCTATTGTTTCGCATCGCAAAAAAACATCCCGAGGCAGATCGACAATCGACACACCCACCGGCCCATAGTTTACCAGCAGAATTCTGGCCTTGGCGTGAGCACGCGCGTAGTCCTGGAGCACTTCCGCGAATTTTGTAGGCGCGGCGCGCTTGTAATGCTTCACCTCAACGACGAGCTTGCACTCCCAAACGCTTGGATCACCGCTCCAAAGGCCATAGTCCGGCTGCACGTTTTCCTTACGGCCGTGACCGACTGGGTTTTTAAGAGGGCTACGTTTCTCGGCGACAAGCCGAACGATGGGGCTTGCGGACTTTATTGTCGCGACGACGGTCTCCTTGAACGCGAAGACAATACGTCCATCTTCGTGGTGAAGGTCAATCGTGTGTCCGGGGCAGGCATTTACGATTTCAGTCGCAATCCACACGGCATAGAGTTCGTGTCTTCGTTGCCAGACGGGGAGCGACAGAATTTTTTCGAGTTCGGCTACCGACGTCAGCGCTCTAAGTTTGCGGCGCGGGTATTTCGCATACTCGGCTTCGAGTTGCTCACCAAGGGCGGTTCTTCGCGCCTCAGGACGCTGCTGCGCTATTGCCAGTCGCGCAATGACCCTGGGGATGCAGAGATCGGTTTCATCTTGGGCGATGGTCCTGTAGCTGAGCCCGTCTTGGCTGTCGAAACCGAATCGGCGGGCGCGATATTCTCCGTCCATGGCGTACCAGTCGGACCAGCGCTCTTTGATGATTGCAAGCGATGCCGCGACAAGCTCGGCCGTTTCGCGGTAGCCGGGTCCAAGGCGTGCCGGCTGTAGCGAGGCTGGTAAAGCCGAATACTGGCCCCGAGAATATGCCTCAAGCCAGAGATCGACGTCGCTGACGCCGGTACGACAAGGGCTTTCGCCAACCCTGCGAACAGTGTCCTCGAATTCTTCCACATTGTGGGTCAGCTTTTGAAGGACGAAAGCGCCGGTCATGTCGATCGCCGGAACCTCGAATTCGCATTTGATTTCGTCCCACGTCTTCAGGAACGATTGAAAATGTTCCAAGTCGAGGTGCTCTTCCTCGATCTTGATCGTCCAATCGGCGCGACCCTCCTTCGCGCTCGCGGCTTTGAAGAACTCCAGAATGGCTCTGAACATTTGCACGAACGGCTGGGCGACATCGAATAATGCTCGCACAAGCTGGTCGGTTGTTGCTTCGAGCAAGGCTTGCTCAAGCGTCGCCGCTGAACTGGAGAGTTCTAGCCTGAGCTTGTCCTTCAGCTCGACATCGCGGCCTTCGAGCTCGATGCCTCCCGTCGCACAAAGCGCGCGCCAGGCCGTTGAAGCATCGCGGTACACGTCATTGGCCATGAGTTCATATCCCCCTAACCGGGCGACCGACTCAACCGCATTTCAGCTCCGCTTAGGAAAGCGTGCTCAGGTTGTATCCGAAAAGTAGCGGGTTGGCCAGCTCTGTGCGCTAGAATGTGTCGCAATCCTCGAGCTCCATCCTTGGTCCTGCGAAGATAGAGCCAGGGTGTTTTCCGAAGCCGTCGAGAATCTTGTAGACCTCAGTCTGCTCTGGAGGTCGAATATTCGGCAGAACGGCTCCTACACGACCTTGATCCGCAAGCTTAGCATTTTGCTTTCGGATCGCCACTTCAATCGTCTGCCAATAACGCAGCATCAATAGGCTCACACATGAGAGGCGGATCGATGAACTTTTGGCATCCTCCTCGTGAGTGATCGTGTACACTTGAAAAGCGGCTGAAGCTGCCTGCGCGGCGGAGTCAGCTGAATTGTAGGGTGCTGCGCGGTTCTTGCGATCCTTTTCATATTCTTCCAGGTACCTTGAAGCTGCCAGCTTTGCTGAACCTTGATCCTTGTTCAGCCGGGCGTCCAAAAGCAACGCGATGCTCTCGTCCTGCTTCCAGTCGTTCGAGATAGTGTTTTTTTCGTTTCCCGCACCGTCCCACATCGCGGATGCGCGATGAAAGTAATCCACTGCCTTTTTTGCACGCTGTCCATCGCTCGAGGCCTTGGCGGCAATTGCCATCAATCTGCCCGCGGCTGCGTGTATTTCAATTGTGTCCCGTAGGCCATACAAGTCGTCCGAGTAGGCTAGTCCGTTCTGATCGATGCTCTGCGTGAATGCGTCCACCTGATCGGCAAGCTTCGCGAGAACGGCGGGCGGATTGGACAAGGACGTTTCCATGGCCGAATTCTCAATTGCATGGATCAGATCCCTCTCTAACTGCGTTGCGACAAACTCCGTAATATCAGCTGGCTTGAGCTCGGTTTTATTATTCGGATCTCTAAAAGGACCGCGCTGCCACACATGCAACTCGACCTGCGGCCCCGCGGCCACCTTACCCCACAAAATCAGATCAGATTTGTACCTCGTCCGCAGCCACGCTGCAGACCCCTCCTCAGGGAAAACGTCTTGCGTGGTGGTAACGCTCTTTGTGACCCGTAAGCAGGTCTGGATCACAGGGAAACCATATCGTAGCGCGATCTCCCTGGCGAAACGGTCGCCCACGCCAATGTCATCGCCGTCGAATCCCGCCACAAGGATTGTGAATCCGCCCGCTGCACCGGTGGGTTCGAAATAGGAGTTCAACGAGCATCGGATGGAGAGTGCACCGGACGGAGCGTAGGCAGCGAAAGCGGTGACCGCATAAATGCACCCCACGGCGACAAATGCCGCAGCTTTTTGCCATACCTGGTTCCTCGGAGGAGCGGAAGGAAGCGCGACCGCATCCGCACCCTCGCAAGTCGCCTCGGTGGTGCAGACACGAGCGATGTGGGCAATGATCTTTTTCAGTGTGTCGGGATTGTTATAAAGGGAATGTCGGAGGCTAAACACGCTCCCTTCGGAGGGAACGCACCAATCTACGTTGTAAGAGTTGGAACCGTCCGGCGTGTCGGAAACATTAACGACGGCATTCAATGATCGATAAAGCAATTCTCTCCCGAACAATGACTTGCACACGGCTGCAAGCGAAACCAAGGCTACGCTTATTCCAAAGCCAAAAGAGACGGAACGCGTGATCTCATCGGAAATATCACTCATCCCGATAGACGCCATCAAGGCGTAAACCTGTCCAGTCATGCAATCCGGGGTGAGATTTGCGAGGCACTCCGAATAGGATCGCGCCGTCGAAATCAAAAACTCGAGTACGCCATACAAGAGGAATACGGCAAGCAGAGTAACAACGATCGGAACGATCATCGAGATTGAGGCGGCGATATGCGTCAGAAAGCTCGCGATTTTTCCAAAGATCAGTGCTAGGGTCGCTTCGTCGCGCCGACTCCTGAGGATTTTTAGCTTTGTGACAACGCGGGAAACGTTCGGCGATCCATATTGTGGGCCGTAAAGGATACTTCCCGCTATCGATCGAGTAAGGAAGAAGACGAGCAAAGAAGGAATTACGACAGTTAGAACAAGCGTCGGGCCTAAGAGAATCATGACGGCGAATACGACGGAATTAGCGTTATCAAAGTCCAGACCCTCAAAGATTCCTTCCGGATGACGTCCAAAAAGAAGCCAGGCAGCAGCGAACAAAATGGCGCTCGCAAGCAACGCCTGATTGTTGATATGTCGGGCTAACTTCAACCGTTTGAAACGGTGACCGCTGACTCGTTGGCTTCTTATGAGCCGCCCGTAGGCCCAGCAAAGAAGAGTGATGGCACCGACAATTATTGACAGAATTGAAATCAGTAGAGGAGCAAACAATAAAAACGCGCCGGCAGTCGCCCACGCCACCATAAGATAGCCAGCGAATATTGCCGCGCCAATCGAAAGACAGAGAACAAAAAGCTTGTCGACGATTCGCGGAACTGTTCGATAGATAGAGAGAAACGGCGTGGCCATCGTCACAATGTGCACGTTGAGCGGATCGCCCAACATTGCCTCACGCGCGTCCAGCGCGACGTTCCCTCCGTGGCTATGCGCAATTACAAAATGTGGTGCCTCCGGCGCCGCGGCAAGACTTTTATCGAGCTCCTCGGCTAATCGCGCGGCGGCGCATCGCCGTTCCTCAATTGAATTAGCGCCTGACCAGAGAAATGCGCTCAAATCTTTCGCCGCTACTAAGCTCGAGAGACCGGTGCTCAGCTCCGTGTAAAATTTCGATCCGACTTCAAACCACCGCGGTTCAGTGGGGGCAGTATCTTTGCGGCATTCATCTTTATCGGGATTGAATCCTCGGCCCCAAGTTCCATGAACAAGAATAACTTTCGCTGGCGTCACCTTCATGGTCACAACCCTCTATGGGTAGCGCAAACGCGTTGCTTGATCTGAGTGCTAAGCGATGAACATCAACTGACTTGTTCGGCGAATTGAACGATGGTGATTGTCGGACTGTCGCACCTCCAGCCGTACTGACGCGCAGACTTTTACGTCCGCCGCCTGCGCAGAGGTGAAGCTCAAAATCGAAAAAGTCGGCAACAGCAAACCCATCAGCCCCCTCGGCTGATGCAAAGCTTACGTACAATTTTAACAGCCATCTCCCTTAAGTTGCAAGATCGGATCTAGCCGGTGATCCACCCCGCCCATTGGCCCAGCAGCCGGCGGCTGCTCACCAAGCAATATCGGTTACCTGTTATTCGGCGCACAGTTTGACCCATCGATCGGCGCCGGAGGCTGACCCCGGCCAACACTGACGAAACCCCTGAACAAGCGGCGGAATGTTCATCACGTGTGGGGTCAATGTTGGGAGCCGATAGGAGTCAAAGTTCGGCGCTTATTTACACGGCGCTCATGCGCCGTCCTTGCCGATCTTCCAGACGGGGATGCCGAGGCGGCGGGCCTTGTCGGCGAGATTGGCTTGGATGCCGCTGCCGGGGGTAACCAGCACGCCGATTGGCAATGCTTCCAGCATGGCGTCGTTGCGTTTGAACGGGGCTGCCTTGCCCTTTGCCCAGTCGGGTCTGAAGGCGATCTGCGACACCTTGCGGTGATCGGCCCAGCGCGATGCGATACGTTCAGCACCTTTCGGGCTGCCGCCGTGCAATAGGACCATGTCCGGATGCTTGGCTCGGACCTGGTCGAGCTTGTCCCAGATCAGACGGTGATCGTTGAAGCCGGGCCCGCCGGTGAAGGCGATCTTCGGACCGGGAGGGAGCATCACTTCGGTCTCGGCTCGACGCTTTGCGGCGATGAAGTCTCGGCTGTCGATCATCGCTGCTGTCATCGTCCGATGGTTGACTGTTGATCCGGAGCGCGGCTGCCAGTTTGATCCGGTGTGCTTGGCGAAATGCTCCGCGGCCTGGTCGCGGAAGTATTCCATCACGTTGCGTCGCTCGATCAATGTCAGTCCTTCGGCAATGAGGCGTTCGAGCTCGACGGAGCGGATTTCGGAGCCGTCCTGCTCGTGTTGACTTTGTCGTTGCGCCTGTTCGTTGCCGTCGAGCTCGCGTTCGATACGCGTAGTGGCGCGGTGGAATAGGTTGACCGCCGACCACAGGAGATCGTCGAGGTCGGGCTCTAGCCGCGTGTCGCGCAGGCTGACGATCACCGCATCGAAGATGTCGGCGACTGCGCCGGTGATCAGCCGGCCTTCGGGCAGTGGCCTTGGGTCTGGTTCGTCCTGGAACGGACGGTAGCTGTGAAGTTGCAGCTCGGTGATCGTGTGGTCGGTGGCTGAGGAAGTTGCGTCGTCGTGGTCGGTCGTCATGGCGGTGCTCCTTGATCGGATCGGCCGCGCCCATCGCGGCCTTCATGGCGACCAAAGGCGGCGGGCGGGCCGGACCGGCACCGCTTAAGCGGCCGGAGCGAAGCGGAGGATGGCGGCGCGCGGCTATTTTGCTTCGCGATGCAAAGCGCGCGTCGTCCTGTGGACTATGTGAGCAGTCATTCGTGGGCGCGCGGCGGAAAATAGCCGCGCGCCGCCATTGCGGGGCCAGACCGCTTGCCGCAAAACGTCGCCTCTCAAGAAGGCCGGCTGCGCGGCCCTTTTCGGATGGAGAACCGCTGCACGACCCTCACGGGCCTCGCCGTCTCGCCCGCCCTTTGCGGATCCGATCCGGCTGCCAACGTGAAACGCGCGACGTCCTGCGCAAGGAGCTGGACTCGGACTGCCGCCCGGATCGTATCGAGGCCTAGCAGCCGCAGATCATCGTTGAAATCTCCCAGCCCGGGTAACAGCGGGATCACGTCGAGGCCGGCCTTATGAGCCCGGTCGCGCAACATGTCGTGGGCTGTGTCGCCGGCGGGATCGTCGTCGCGCGCAACGTAGAGGCGGCGCAGTGTGGGCGGAAACAGGATTGCCGCAAGGTGCGCGGCCGAGAGTGCGCTCAGCATTGGCATGGCCGGCAGAACCTCGCGGAGCGACAACATGGTCTCGATGCCCTCGCCTGCGGCGGCGACATCGGCCACCGTGCCAAAGCGGACAGCGTGACCGAGCAGATCGCCGATCGCGCGACGCGGTGTGTCGATGGGCGCTTTGCCGAGCGTTACGGGATCGACTCCATCGGGATTGAGCCAGGTGCGATGCACGCCGGTGATACGATGGTTAAGGTCGGTGACGGCCGCGATCAATGCTGGCCAGGTCTCCGTGGGGCCGTGATCCCCGGGGCGATAGTAGCAGCGCGGGTGAAAGCGCAGGCTGTTCAGGCTTTCAATGTGCGTGATGCCACGATCGGCCAGATAGGATTGCGCGCGCGTGCCGGCGATGCCTTGCGAGATCGCCCACAATCGACGGGCCGCCTCCGATGAGCCGACAGGTGCTGGTCGGCGCCGGACGGCGGATACAAGATCGGGTGCGGGAGGCGGCAGGCTGAGGAAACGGCGAGCCTCTTCGGCGGCCTGGCTGAACGCAAGCCTGCGGCTCAATTGGATGACGTCGAGCAGATCGCCATGTTGTCCTGTTGCCGCATCGGTCCATTTTCCGGCAACGCCTCTGCCAGACTGCTGCCCGGCGAGACGGACGAACAGGGAGCGACCCGGCGTGTTGTTGACGTCACCGACCAGCCAGTAGTTGCCCGAACGGCGTCCATTGGAAAGATAATGCCGACACACCATCTCGGCGCGCTCGGCCAGGCGGCGAGCAAGATCGGAAGCTTGCGTGAACATGGGAGCTCCAGGGCGAAGAAAGGCCCGCCGTCGCCGGCGGGCCTCAAGGAGGTCATACTGCCTCGACTACTCGGCCGCGATGATGCGCGGCTCGGTCGCGGCGGCCTCATCTTCGCCCAACGTGGCCACGGCCCCCATAGCCACATCGCATCCGGCCGCCGCCGATTCTACGCCGGGTGGTTCGGTCGACGACTGGTCGTGAGCACCCAGCGCCTGGGATGGGGTGCCGAGCGGCAGATTCGGCGTGCGCAATGGTTCCGGCAGCCAGCGAGAGTCCTCAAGCAGGCGCTCGGCTTCCTTTGCCATCTCAGTCTTCTTGAGATGGTCGATCAGTTGCGCGGAGCTCTCGCCCTTCGCCTCGCGGACGGCTTCAAGGATACGACTCTTGGTGACGCGACCGAGATAGTTGTCGACCGTCGGCCGCCAGCCAATCTCCGCCATGTCGAGATTGACGGCCCGCGCCAGGCGGTCCGCCTGATCGAGACGGCGCCGCAAGCCATTGGCGGTCACGCCGGAACCGCCATAGCGATCGACTTTCTCGGACAGCGCATTGATGCCGCCGGAAACGCAGTGGGCGAGCAGCGCCAACCGGCTGGCATCGTCAAGCGCGACTAGCCAATCCCACAGTGCCTGCTCATCGGTGGGTAGATCGGCCCTCCAGGCCTCATGCCGATCCGTGATAGACTTCGCAGACGCACTCTCCTTCATATCCGGTGCCTGCACCGGAAGCTGGACGAGGCGAACACCCGCTTCAAGGCATCCCGGCGTGTAGGTCTGGTAAAAGGCATCTACACAGAGCTTGTGCAGAAGCGCAGTCATCGCGACCTGCGGATGGGAAGCAACCGCATCGCGCAGCGACAACGTGCGGTGTGCGGTTAGCTCGGTGACGAGCCGGTCGGGCAACGGCCGGATGACATCGTCTTCTTCCTCCTCTGGGCTCACCTGCCCGCTGACGGTGATCGTGGCACGCGGGGCCGCCGGTGGGTCCTGGTCCCCACCATCGGCGGCCGGCGTTGCTGCACCAGGCTCGGGATCGAGCTCGACGGTCGCCGCGACGAACGCGGCCTCGTCCTCGCGGCGGACATAGCCACGCGCAACCTGCAACGCACCCTCGGCATCGATGCTGACAAAGGCGCCAGCGTGGACCATCTCGGCCGGCTTGAAGATATCCGGCCGGTTCTCGAAAGCTTCGAGCGCCTCCTCGAGCTCGCCGAGCCGCGCATCTACCTCGTCGGGCAGTTCGTCGGCATCTTCATATTTCTCCTGAAGCGCGGTGTACTCGGCCTGGAGCGTGTCGGCGCTTGCCTGCTCCTCGGCGGAGAGATCCGCCGGGATGCCCTCGAGCCGGCGGAGCCCATGGTCATGGCCGTAGGGAAAACTGGCGGCGACCTCGATCCACTTCCATCCCTCCGCGGCGATCGTCCCGGCTTCGGCGCGCAGCTTCTCGGCCACCAGACGCTCCAACAATGCAACGTCCTCGAGCCAGCCGCCGTCGTCGGCTTCGAAGAGATCGCGCAGCACATTGCCGCCGGCGGCCTCGTAGGCGTCGAGACCGACGAACCGCGCGCGCTTGTCGGAGCCACGCACCGCGCGCTCGGTCAAAAGGCGCCTGATCTGATACGACTCGTCGTAGCCCGACTTGTTGACGGTCTCCCAGACCTGTTCCTGCCTGACGTGATCGTCGGTGACAGAAAACGCCATCAACTGCTCTAGCGACATGCCGTCGTCGGCATAGACGTCGAGCAGCTTCGGGGAGACCGTGGCGAGACGGAGCCGCTGCTTCACCACCTGCGGGGAGACGAAGAAGATGGCCGCGATATCCTCCTCCGACAGCTTCTGCTCGCGCAAGGTCTGGAAGGCGCGGAACTGGTCCAGGGGATGAAGCGCGACGCGATGCACGTTCTCGGCGAGCGAGTCCTCTTCCGCGGAAATTTCGCCACCAGTTTCGCAGACGATGCAGGGAACCGGCGCGGTCTTCGCGAGCCGCTTCTGCTTCACCAGCAATTCGAGCGCACGATAGCGGCGGCCCCCGGCCGGCACCTCGAACATGCCGGTCTCCTGTCCGTCGGCGTCGAGGATTGGCCGCACATAGAGACTCTGCAACAGCTTCTCGCGATGGGCGATGTCCTCGGCGAGATCCTCGATCGAGATGCCGGCCTTCACACGCCGGACGTTGGACTGGCTGAGCACCAGCTTGTTGAAGGGGATGTCGCGTGAGGGCGACAGCTTGATCTTCTGAACGGCCTTTGCCATGTCAGTTTTCTCCGGAACGGGCGGCCGAGACCCTCTCTCGGCCTCCAACCCATTCGCCAACACGCCCGCCCTCCTCTCCCTCTCGCCGCGCGTCGGACGAATGAGCATCGCAACGCTTCCGGAGCGCGGCGGCTCAACCGCCACGCCCCGGCGAAGCGCGCCGAGGTCACCGATCTTCCCGTTGCAACACCGCGGCCGCGGCACGCAGCGAACGGTCGTCAATCACGATCCGGCCCGCCGTGCGAGCGGCCTGCGCGTAAACCGATAGAGGGAACGCGCCCTCGAACAGGATGTCGCGTTCAATCCCCAAGCCGAAGGGCAGCTCGACGGCCTCCATCTCCACGAGGCTGAACGCGCCGAGCTCCGGTTCGCCGAGATCAGCGAGACCGAACAGCGTGTCGCCATCCTCATCGAGCTCGCTCACGAGCCAAGTGCCGACGCCGAGCGGATTGAAGAACCTCACGACCGGCACATGGTCGAGGCCGCGGCGGCGGCCGTTGGCGAGCAGGCGCTCGCGTAAGTCTTGCGGGAGCAGGATCATGCCACCCTCCTCTCGTCGGCGGTCTCATGGTCGGACGGCTGTGAATCCGGCAGGAAGCCGAGGATATAGTCGGCGGCTTTGCTGGCCTGGGACGCGGCGCGCACGATGGCGCGGTTGTCCTCGCGCATAACTTCCAACCACGAGCCGATGTAATCGGCATGGCGCACGGTCGGCACGATGCCGAGCGAGGCGCAGCAGAAGGCGGCATTCAATTCCGCGATCAGTTCTTCGAAGGCATATTTCTTCGTGCCAAAAGAACCGCTGAGATCGCGGTTGAGACGCGAGGCATGGCCGCTGGCGTGGCCGAGCTCATGGAGCGCGGTGCGGTGCCAGTTGATTGGTTCGCCATAGGCATGCGGCGGCGGTACCTGCACATAATCTGCTGAATGCATATAGAAGGCGCGGTTGCCGCCGATGCGAAAGTCGATGCCGGTCGCCTTGATCAACGCTTCGACCGTCGGCTCGATCAGGGCGGGCAGCGGAGGCGGCGCAGCCTTGGCGATCCCGTCAGGGAGCTCGTCGCACTGATCGCTATTGAAGACGGTGAAGCGTTTCAGAAACGGGATCGCCTGCGCTTCGTCGCCAGTCTCGTCCGCGCGACGCTTCTCGTCCTGCGGCACGAAGCGGTCGGCATAGACGACAGTCGTGCCGCGCTCGCCCTTGCGGACGTGACCGCCGAGCGACAGCGCTTGGCGAAACGTCAACCAGCTCTGGCCTGCAAAACCGTGTTCGATCACGGCGCCCCAGAGGATCAGAACATTCACGCCGCTATACTGGCGGCCGGTCGATGCGTTTTTCGGCATCGCCAGCGGCGCCTTCGCGGCCGCCGTCCCCCAGGGCTGCACCCAGGGCACGCGGCCGGCTTCCAGCTCGGCGATGATCTTGTCGGTGATTTCGTCATAAAGGCTCGCCCGGTTCTCGCCGCCGCGCGCCCGATTAGCATGTCTGGACATCTTGAGGTCTCCGCAACGGGCACCGCGGGACTCTCCCGCGAGCTTCCAACCCGTCACGGCAACCCGGCCCGCACTCTCCCTCTCCTGCTCCGGCGTCCGCCGTCGGCACGGTGTCGCGCAAGATCACCGATCTCGTCGCGGGCTCCGCGTCAGGGATGAACGCCCGAAGGGGGAAGACCCCGCAAGGCCGGGTTTCAGCGTAGCCGACAGCCCGGTCCCGAAGGGAGACGCCCAACTGAGTAGGCGCGATCAATAGCCGGTGTCGATGCAACGTGGCGCGACACTTTAAGTGTGTCTCTCCATACGCATCACTCAAGATCGGATGTGACCGGCCTCGACGGCCATGACTTGAGGCAGCATCGCGTCGACCGAATAGCGGCGCCCCGAAGGGATGGCGATCGGCCGAGCGCGCGGCCACATGAACCAGATCCAGGCGACGAGCTGGAGCGCGAGGTCGATGCCGAATGCGACCTGATAGGCGATCATCGGGTGGTGAGTGCCTTCCACGGGCCAGCGCTCGATGACAATGCCAATCAACTCCTGAAGGGCGAATGCCCCGCCGATATGAATGACATTCAATGCGGCATTGGCACGACCTGCCAATTCCTTTGGGAAATGGTTAGCCAGAATCGCGTAGCTCAACACCGTCACCGCGCCTGCAGCGGCGATCAGGCACCACAGGACGTAGGATGGCAGCGGCCATCGCAGGATCAGCGCGGTCTGCACCGTCATGAACAGTGCCGCAACAACCCCGACAACGGCCTGCGGCTCAACGTTGCGCCGGCGCAGGCGGGTGGCCAGTGCTCCAAGCAAGACCGCACCGATACTGAGCGCCACGGCCATGGCCAGCAGATGGTTGACGAGCGCGGCGCGGTCTAGTCCTTCGACGTCGGCGAGCCAGGGCGCGGCCCACAGTCCCTGGAGCGCCCAGGCGGTTCCGATCGTGGTCGCAGAAAGTGGCGCCAATCGCCAGAAGCGTGAATCTGCGTAGATTTCTCGAAGTCCGGCGAAAGGGCGGCTGTTGTTTGCTGAAGGCGACGGCGGTGCTTCAGGGACCAAGAGATAGACGGCACCGGCCGCAACCGCGGTCGCCGCGGCAAGCCATTCGAACAATCCGCGCCAACCAATAGAGGCCAATAGCCATTCGGACGGCGCCGTGGCAGTGACGGCGCCCAGCGCGCCAAGCATGACCATCCAGCCATTGACGAGCGCAACGCGCTCCTTTGGAAACCACAGCACGGTCGCTTTCAAGCCGGCAGCCAGGGCGGCGGCAACGCCGAGCCCGATCAGCGCGCGGCCGGCGAGCAGGGACAGGAAGCCATCGGATGCGCCAAACAGCGCGGCACCGCCGGCTGCTATCACCAGCAGCACGGCCTGGACCTGGCGAGGGCCATAGCGGTCGAGGAAAACGCCAATCGGGATCTGGGCGGCGGCGAAGGTGAGAAAATAGGCCGACGTGAGCAGGCCGAGACTGGACGGCGTCAACCCGAATTCGGCTGTCAGCGGCTCTGCGGTCAGCGCGCTGATTGTGCGAAACAAGTACGACAGGTAGTAGCCGAATGCGAAGGGCAGGAAGACGCGGAGGATGAGCGTTAGGTTTGACGCCCCGGCTTTGACCGATTGCAGTGCGTCATCCTCGGGTTGCAGCTTCGCCGTCTGCGCAATCTCCGCCTCTTCAACCGGGTATTGATCGGCGGCCCCGGACGGGCTGCTCATCGCCTCGCAAGTCGCTTCCGCGGGATACCCTGCCGGCGCGCTTGCCGGACCCTGGCTTTCGGGAGACGGCCGCGTGGCACCTGTCGTGCCGAGCCGCTCAAGCGTCTCGCGTATCAGCGGGCGCCCCTCCTCGACGCGTCGTCCGACCTGCGCGGCGAATTCCTCGAAGCGCGCCGCGCCAAGTCGGCAGGCGGCCGGCTGCGCGGTGTCGGGCAGCGGCGGCGTGACCGTGAGATGATAGCGCGCATGCATCGCGACCGTTTCGTTGACCAATCGCAATTCGCGCGCGAGGTGATCGAGCTGCCGGCCCATCTGGGCCAGGCGCTGGTCCACGCCGGGCTGGTCGTCGCGCTCGTCCGCTGTATCGAGGAAGCGATCGAGCGCGGCGCCGACGAGCCCGGATTTGGTGGCGCCGCGGTGCTCGGCGGCGACTGCCAATCGCGAAACAAGATCCTCGCTGACATAGACGCAGATTTTCCGCTTCATGGCACGCCCTGCCCGATGACGGCCACGGGCATGCACGCGCGAAACGACCGCGGCACATTCGAACATCTCGGGCTTTCCGTGCAAAGGGGCGCCGAGCCTTGTGAACATCCAGGCATCATTGCGACGCCAAAGCGAGCTTCGAGAATTTCACACATATTCGACGCCGGGCCTCACCGCGTTCTTTGCGATGATAGAAAGGCAGCGAACTGCATCGGCGCAAGCTGCAAACCGCATGTCTCGCGGTTTCGGCGGGATCAGCGCGCAAAAACAGGCGCGAGCGTAAGCGTTAGCGGAAAGCTTTGAGCGACGAAATGAGCGCTCGCGCTTCGGGCGTGCGAAAGCTGGCAACTGCGGCCGACCGTCAACATGCGACTACGTGCGGACGCCGCCCTATGATGCCTCGTGAACGCGACCACGGATTTGATGAGCCGGGGCGGCATCAATTGTCGGTGCGATTGGCTGACAAGTGATGGGCATCGAGATTGTCAGACCTGCACCTCGTGCCGGGATTTCGCGCTGGCGTCATAGACGCGAACCTGCAAGTCCGGAAAACGACGCTTCAACGCGACGGCGCCGCTCTCGGCGCCTTCCCTGGTGTCAAACTCGGTCTTAATTCGCCCATCAATCTCGAGAGCGAAGCCGGTTGATGGAAGTTCGTTGGAGCGAGGAGCCATGCCGATGTCCAAGACTGCGTTGTGGCGGAATGGCTACTGTGAGTCCTGCTTCGCCGGCAAGAGGGTTCATGCGGATGCCATCGATTGCTGGCGTGTCGCCATCGACGATGCCGGGCCTGCCGGACAGGTTGCTGGCAAATGCTGACACGGCTGGCAAAGAGCAGCATCAGCGCGGTGCATGCAGATCTCGCGGTCAACACGTCGTGTCTCACCGCGTGTCGCGCGGGTTGAATTTCGGCCAGTTGGTGAGCGGCTTCAGCTCCGGTAGATCGGCGGGCCGTTCGGGATAGTGGAATTCCGAGCCGCGCAGCCAGCGTCCCTTGAAGCGGTCCCAGAACAGGATCGCGTCCATCTGCCAGGTGAATTCGTAGACGCGCCAGGTGCCGTCGTCGCGGATAGTCTCGCCGGTGGCGTTGAACGGCAGGCTGTTGAGCTTGCAGAGCGCGTCGATCTCGAACCAGTTCTCGCGCAGAAAATTGTCCTCGATCGCGACGTGATACGGGCGGTCGGTGCGCCAGCGCGGACCGCCGCCACGGGGATGGAAGCCCTTGCGCGGCATCAGGAGTTCGGGGATGCGGGCGATGGCCTGTCCGATCCGTCGCGCCTCGTCGGCGGTGAGCGTGGCGGCGCCGAAGCTGTAGCGGCTGGAGCCGTCGCGACAGAACAGCCAGGCGACGGTAACGCCATTGGCGTCTTGCACGATGTAACGCTCGGAATTCTCCCGGATCAGGGTCCACGGCGGCGGAAAATGGCGGCTTGACTCCATGAGAACAAAATAGGAACATGCAGCGCGTCAGGTCAACACGGAACAGGCCATGTCCGCCGCTCCACAACCCGAGACAGAAGATGATGAAGGGCTGGAGATCGCGGTGGCCCAGGCCGTTGCCGCCAGCAACGGCGATGTGCGAGCCGCGGTTCGTGCATTGATCGTCGAGAACCGGAATCTCAGCAAATCCGTCTCGCATGCCTTCATGCGCGGTCGTTTTCGAACTTATGCAGGATACGGGTTTGAAACTCGGCAGCAGTGACGTTGTTCAGCGTCAGGCTTTGCTTCCGCCGAGCGCCTTGCTGTACAGATCGAGCGCTTTAGCACTGAGGTGGCCGGCCTTCCTGGCGGCGGCGACCTTTTTTGGCAAATTCGTCAGCTTTGTCAGCTTCGATCTTCCCCTGGATGCGCTTTACACGTTCGTCTTGCGTTTCGATTTTCTTGTCGGGGGCCACTTCGTGTGACCTTCATTGTTTATCTTGGTCGCTTCGCGACATATGAATGATGCGGGAAGATTTAATCGGCAGCACCCCCGCGCCCGCGAGATTTCATGAGTGTCATTACGCTTACCGGCTCGTCTTTTCACGATCCTCTTGAACAGTTACTCCACGACTTGGCCGAACGCGTTAATTCTGTGGTCAACGGAATTGCACAGGAATCCCAGCAGTTCGGGAGGCATGAGGAGCCCACGACATCAAGATTGGCCCAAGCCATCAACGACGCCATTCGCAACCACCCAATCACGGCGCCCGGCCTGGCATTGGATGTTCACGCCGAGGAATTTACTAAGCACCAGGAAAAGGTCGCTGGAGCAGATCTCTACATCTCGGTTGTCCGCAAGGACAAGGACGATCCAATAAGCAAGGGCATGCTGGTGCAAACGAAACGCCGAGAAGCCATGCTCAGGAGCGGCGAGCCCCAACGACTGGGAAATCAGTGTAAGCAAATGTACAGGCGCTCTAAAAAGTCCTCATACGTTTGGATTTATGAACGAGATCGGGTCCGTTCTGTCAAAGCTCCCCAAGCCTCCAAACCCATTCTCCAGCGCACTGCGGGCTCCTCATCGGTTGGCGAACTCATCGCGGATGGGCTGCGCTGCAATAAGGGGGACGATAAGATCGGCAGGGAATTATCCGCCGAACCAGCAGAAGGCATCCTTGAAGTGATGAAGCGACTGTCAGTCCCTAACGGCCTCGACTTTGTTGTAAGGCAGGACTAGCAGGGCATCGCTTGTCGCGGGCGGGCGGGTAAGCCTTTTCTCGAAACCGCCTTGTGAGGAAAACATTGCTTTTTGCATCCTCGACCGGCACAGGCACGCTAATGATACAAAAAAACACTGCGAGCAAGTTCGTAAGCGGCAAGGAAACCCCGTCTGGCGGAGTGGTAAGCGATCGGCTATCGGCTGCTGAGTTTGTGAGCCGATGTGAGCTTCTATGTCTGCGCCTAGTTCTGGAACTAGAACCTTCCATATGATCGAAGCGGTCGCCGACCGTCTTGAGGGAGCGCCGCGGCAGCTTCGCCGAAGCTGGTCGGACGAGTTCAAAGCGCAAGTTGTGACGGAGGCGCTGGAGCCTGGCGCGAGCGTCTCGGCGATCGCCCGCCGGATCGGCATTCACCCGTCGCAGCTGTTCGCCTGGCGCCGTGATGCTCGGGCCGAGCGGCATTATCGCTCGCGGCACTCGAGTTGCGAGGGCGTGGTGGCGTCTGCGGCAGGCACAGTGATTGAGATTGCCATTGGCGAGGTCGTCGTGCGTGCCGGCCTGGACGTCGACGAGGCGCACTTGCAGCGGGTGATCCGAGCGGTGCGTTCGGCATGATTCCCTCGGGCGTGAAGGTGTTCCTCGCCAGCCATCCAGTCGACTTCCGCAAGGGTATCGATGGCCTTGTTGCGCTAGTGCGCGATGCGGGCTCAGATCCGTTCGACGGTGCGCTTTATGTCTTCCGGGCCAAAAGAGCCGATAGAATAAAGATCGTATGGTGGGATGGGTCCGGCGTGTGCCTCTATTTAAAGCGTCTTG